>JABHVM010000030.1 GCA_018658305.1 Thiotrichales bacterium
GAACCACCACCAACACAAGCTATAAGTGCATCAGGAAGTTTCCCAGCTTGTTGTTGAATCTGCTCCCGAGCCTCTCTACCGATAATAGCTTGAAAGTCGCGTACCAGCGCTGGATATGGGTGTGGGCCTGCAACTGTACCGATAATATAGAATGTGTTATCGACATTTGTAACCCAATCACGCATCGCTTCATTGAGTGCATCTTTAAGTGTTTTTGAGCCAGAGCTAACTGGAACCACTGTTGCGCCTAACATCTTCATACGATAGACATTCTGTTTCTGACGCTCTACATCTACCTCTCCCATATAGACCACACACTCAAGACCGAGTCGTGCTGCTACAGTTGCGGTTGCAACGCCATGTTGACCTGCTCCTGTCTCTGCGATAATTCTAGTTTTTCCCATCCGTTGTGCCAACATAGCCTGTCCAACAGTGTTGTTAACTTTATGCGCTCCAGTATGATTTAGATCTTCTCGCTTCAACCAAATTTGCGCTCCACCCAAACGCTCACTCCAATGTTTAGCAAAATAGAGTGGACTAGGTCGCCCCACATAGTTCTGCAGATCTTCATCTAGTTCACGCAAAAACTCTTCATCCTGCATATATCTTTGATAAGCCTCAGTCAACTCATCAAGTGCGGCCATCAAAGTCTCTGGCGCAAATATTCCACCATATATTCCAAAGTGTCCCTGTTCATCGGGCATCTCATTCCATCTACTATTCACTTATATCCACCTACTAATAATTCTATAATTTACAGTTCTAAGTTTACAGCTCTGTTAATAAATTGAGCCACCTTATCTAAATCTTTAACCCCTTTCGTTAGCTCCACCCCTCCGCTCACATCAACTGCCCAAGGGGTAACCTCTTTGATCGCTTGCTCTACATTTTCAGGAGTGAGTCCTCCAGCAAGCACTATTGGCTTTTGCAGATCCACTGGAACTCGCCCCCAGTCAAAGCTCTGACCAGTTCCACCTGGAACTCCTTTCTGATAGGCATCAACCAACAGTGCAGATGCTGCAAAGTAGCGCTCCTCCTCCTTTAGCAGATCAACTTCTGGAGACATTCTCACTGCTTTCATCCATGGCTTATCAAAAGAGGCACAGGATAGAGGATCTTCACTCCCATGAAACTGCAACATATCTAACGGTACTGCAGCTAGTATTTCATCAATTTCAGCTTGCGGCATATCCACAAAAAGCCCTACCGTAGTAACAAAAGGGGGCAGAGAGTCAACAATTTCACGGGCTACAACTGTAGATAGGGCGCGCGGACTTGGGGGGTAGAACACTAGTCCAATCGCATCCGCCCCACTCTGAGCCGCAGCAATACCATCTACTGGCGAAGTGATTCCACAAATTTTAACTCTAGTTCTCATTCCGACAATTTTACCACTAACCTTCCCCCTGCAACAGACCATCTGGGTACTCAACACTAATTAATGCAAGCCCCTCTGGTGGAGCGGTTACTCCTCCTTTGGTTCTATCTTCCTTTTTTAGTACTTCATCAGCCCATATTGGTTGCTGTAATCCACTACCGATAGCTATTAATACTCCTGCTATGTTACGCACCATATGATGTAGAAATGCATTTGCACGCACGGCTATATAGATCTCATCTCCATTGCGACTCACCTTTAATGAGTGAATTGTGCGAACAGGGCTATTAGCTTGACAAGCTACAGCTCGATAGGAGTTAAAATTATGCTCTCCAATAAGATAGTTTGCGCCCTTTTGCATCAACTCTATATTTAGTGGACGATAGATCCAAGTGCGACTATCCGTTAATAGAGCGGAGCGCACAGGGCGATTAAATATGGTGTAACAATAGGAGCGAGAGATTGCTGAGAAGCGGGCGTGAAATTTATCTGTAGTTGTACGCACCCAACTAAGTGATACATCAGGTGGGAGGTTAGCATTAACCCCATTAACCCAAGCTCTAGAGTCTCGTGCAGCATCACTATCAAAGTGAATAATTTGCCCCACCGCATGCACTCCAGCATCAGTGCGTCCTGCTGTAGTTATTCTAACAAAATGGTTAGCAACTATTGAGAGTGCGCGCTCTACTTCACCCTGTACTGTACGAATATCTGGCTGCTGGATCTCCCAACCATGAAATTTTGCGCCATTATATTCAACCCCTGCAACATAACGCATCTATCTAAACCTTGTCACTGCTATCTGTTGAATGCTCAATTGTTGCCTCTATATTATCAACTCCCTGCTGGAACTCCTGCCATAAATCAGTTCCGCTCTGTTTATAATCTTCATCACCATCTAACTCAGCTAAAGATACCACCTCTGCCGAACGCCACCAGTATATGATGTAGAGAGCTAACGCAGCCCCTAACAATAGAAAACCTATCCACCCAGACAGAGCCGCGTACCAGTTTTGCAGCGGACTCAACTCTGTTTCAGGTAGTGGAGTCAGCGGCTGCTTTTTTGCCTGCTGAGTAATAAGTTTATTGAGAGTATTATCGTGGGCACGGATTAGCTCTATCCATAGTGCGCGGCTGGAGTGGTCTGCAACTGGATTTAAAAATATAGTAATGTTACGGCTAGAGTGAGCATTTTTTGCAGCACTGGAGCTTCCCTCTAAAGTAAACGATAGAATTGGTCTAGCTATCGACTGATCAGAGAGTATAAGCAGCCTCTCACGACTCTCTATAAATTCCGCACTAAACCTCTCTCTATTACCATCCTCATCAACTATTAAAAAACTATCTAACTCTTGCTCCTCTGAATTTAACTCTATCTCCACAACTATAGGATCACCTAGAGCTGAATATATCCTGATGCTATCATCTGCTAATGCATTAAAGGTGGTGAAAATCACAAATATTAAAAATATTAATCTTGAGCTAAAGCTCAAGCGCAATCCCCAGCAGACGACGGAGTGGCTCAGCCGCTCCCCAGAGAAGCTGATCACCTACAGTAAAGGCAGATATATACTCTGGGCCCATAGTTAATTTTCGTACTCTACCAACTGGAATAGTTAGGGTTCCTGTAACTTTAGCTGGAGTAAGTTCACTCATACTTAGATCACGATCGTTAGGAATAACCTTAACCCAATCGTTAGCTTGCGCCATAATAGACTCAATATCTGTAACAGGAATATCTCTTTTTAATTTTATAGTGAGAGCCTGACTGTGAGAGCGCATCGCCCCAACTCGCACACAGAGTCCATCTATAGGAACTGGATTTTCGCTTAGCCCAAGAATTTTATTGCTTTCAGCTTCAGCTTTCCACTCCTCTCGACTCTGTCCGCTAGGGAGTTGAATATCAATCCATGGGATTAAACTACCAGCTAGAGGAACTCCAAAATTATCGCTTGGATATTCACTACTGTTTATATGGGTTGAGACAGTACGGTCTATCTCCAGAATAGCGCTTGCAGGATCGGCAAGCAGCCCACCCACACTTGAGTGGATACTCCCCATCTGCGAAATAAGTTCACGCATATTGCGTGCTCCAGCACCAGATGCTGCTTGATAGGTCATTGGAGATACCCACTCAACCAAATCCTCTTCAAACAGTCCGCCAATTGCTAACAGCATCAAACTAACTGTACAGTTGCCACCAGTGAATGTTTTAACTCCATCACTAAGGGCGTTGTCGATAACTTTGCGATTAACTGGATCAAGAACAATAACTGTATCATCTTCCATTCTTAGTGTAGATGCAGCATCTATCCAGTAGCCACTCCAGCCTGCGCTACGCAGTGGCTCAATAACTGCTTTAGTATAGCTGCCACCCTGACAACTTATAATTGCATCCATCTGTGCCAGCTCTGCAATATCATTCGCATCTTTCAGTGGGGGTACATTTTTACCCACATCTGGTCCAGGTTCTCCAAGTTGAGATGTAGTAAAAAAGATCGGGTCTATCTTTGCAAAATCACCCTCCTCCCGCATGCGTCCCATTAGCACTGATCCAACCATGCCGCGCCAACCTATAAAACCTACTTTTTTCATAACTAATATCCTATTTTAATTATCTACAGCTGTTCACTGAGAATTGCTTTAACCACTGCGTCACCCATCTGTGAACAACTAACCTCCTGCATACCATCTGCGTATATATCACGAGTTCGTAATCCACTGTCTAGAACTTGGTTAACCGCGTGTTCAATACGCTCCGCCATACTACTTTCATCAAGACTGTAGCGTAACATCATAGATAGAGATAAAATTGTAGCGAGAGGGTTAGCTATGTTTTGTCCTGCAATATCTGGGGCAGAACCATGAATTGGTTCATACATCCCTTTACCATTCAGATCTAACGAAGCTGATGGAAGCATCCCTATAGAGCCAGTCAACATCGCAGCGCAGTCAGAGAGGATATCACCAAACATATTAGTTGTAACCATCACATCAAACTGTTTTGGATCACGCACCAACTGCATCGCAGCATTGTCTACATACATATGAGAGAGTTCAACCTCAGGATAATCTTTCGAAACCCTCTCCATAACCTCACGCCAGAGCTCTGTTGACTCCAACACATTTGCTTTATCTACCGAGGTTAATCGTCTGTCTCGCTTCATTGCGATCTCAAATGCCGAACGACCAATGCGCTCAATTTCATATTCTGCATAGACTAGAGTATTAAACCCTTCTCGCTCACCACTCTCTAAGGTGCGAATTCCACGAGGCTGTCCAAAATAGATGCCGCCAGTTAGCTCTCGCACTATCATCAGATCAAGCCCTGAGACTACATCTTCACGCAAAGTTGATGCGGCTGCTAGCTGAGGATAGAGAATAGCTGGACGCAAATTAGAGAAGAGCTCAAGTTCTGCACGAATACCAAGCAACCCTTTCTCTGGTCTTACCGATATATCTAGCGACTCCCACTTGTAACCACCAACTGCTCCTAGCAGAATCGCATCTGAATCTTTAGAGAGAGCGATAGTCTCTGCTGGTAGAGGGGTAGCGTGCTCATCATAAGCTGCGCCACCAATTAATCCGCTCTCCATCTCAATAGGTAGCCCGAATTCATCACACAGGCAGTCAAGAACTTTAACTGCTTCCGCTACAATCTCCTGCCCAATTCCATCACCAGGTAGTACTGCTATTTTTTTACTCATATTTATTATTCACTCTAGAGCCTTTTGCAACACCCCAAAAACGAGGTGAATTATTAACCCAAAAGGTCAAAATTAAAGAAAGTGTCCAGCTCAATCTATTATAATGAAAGCCACTAAACCGCATTAAAACCAGCCCCATAGAAATCAACATTATAGCAACATCTTATGACTTAACCTGAGGCAGAAACAAGAGAGATTATACAGCATTTCATACTGCTTTTACTTAAGCTTAATCAATTATCTGCTCTCTCTAACATTAATTACTAAACAACCAAGGCTCCTCGCGCTTATGACGCTCTTCATAAGTTTTAATCTCGGCTCTATGTTGTAGGGTTAACCCTATATCGTCCAGTCCATTCAGCATTCTATATTTTCTAAACTGATCTATCTCGAAGTGGTAACTATCTCCGTTTGGCGTGGTTACACTCTCTGCTGCTAGATCTATATTTAGCGTATATCTCTGCTGATTTTGCTTATATTTTCGCTCTTCACTAAATATTTTAGTTATCTCTGTTTCGCTCAATACTATGGGGAGGAGCCCATTTTTAAAACTGTTATTAAAAAATATATCGGCAAAGCTGGGAGCTATTACTGCACGAATTCCGTAATCAGTTAGTGCCCATACCGCATGTTCTCTGGATGATCCACAACCAAAATTTTCTTGCCCGAGCAGAATTGTCGCCCCCGCATAATCTGGACTATTAAGTACAAAATCAGGATTAACTCTTCGGCTTGCATTGTCGATAGATGGATCGCCTGGATCGAGATAGCGCCAGTCATCAAAAAGGTTAGGACCAAAGCCAGCTCGCTTGACCGACTTCAGATACTGTTTTGGGATGATCGCATCGGTATCTACATTGGGGCGATCTAGAGGCAATACCACTCCGCTATGTTGGGTAAACTTATCCATTACTTCACTCCTCGCATCAACTCTCGTACATCAACAAAGTGACCAGTCACTGCAGCAGCTACAGCCATTGCAGGACTTACTAGATGAGTTCGACTACCCTGCCCTTGTCTACTCTCAAAGTTACGATTAGATGTTGAGGCACAACGCTCTTCAGGCTCTAGTCGATCTGCATTCATTGCTAGACACATAGAGCACCCTGGATCTCGCCACTCAAAACCTGCAGCAAGAAAGATCTTATCCAGCCCCTCATCCTCTGCCTGCTGCTTGATAAGTCCAGAACCTGGAACAACTAAAACCTGCTTAACCCTATCTGCTTTATGTCGCCCCTTAGCCACAGCCGCCGCTGCGCGTAGATCTTCAATTCTAGAGTTAGTACAGGAGCCGACAAAAACTTTATCTATCGCAATCTCATTAATCTTTGTTCCGCCCTCTAACCCCATATATATTAATGCTCGCTCCATACCGTTGCGCTTAATAAGATCAGTTTCAGCTTGCGGGTCTGGAACTCTATCACCAATGGAAACCACCATCTCTGGTGAAGTTCCCCAGCTTACTTGAGGATCTATATCTACACCATCCAGCTCTACTAATGCATCAAACTCTGCACCGATATCGCTATGCAGCTGTTGCCAAACCTCAACTGCTCTACTCCACTGTTCATCTCTATACTGTTCTGCACTTGGTGCATACGCTCTACCAACATCTCCGTTCTTAACAAACTCTATTGTCTTCTGATCTACTCCAACCATTCCTGCTCGTGCACCCGCCTCAATAGCCATATTACAGACAGTCATCCGCCCCTCTATCGAGAGCTCCTCAATAGCCTCACCTGCAAACTCAATCGCATACCCTGTGCCGCCAGCAGTTCCGATCTTACCGATAATTGCGAGAACTATATCTTTACCAGTTACTCCACTTCCGACTGAACCGTTTATTCGCACCAACATACTCTTTGATTTTTTCTGCACTAAACATTGGGTGGCGAGAACATGCTCCACCTCTGAAGTACCAATCCCAAAGGCTAATGCTCCGAGCGCCCCGTGGGTTGAGGTGTGAGAGTCACCGCATACAATTGTCATCCCCGGTAGAGTTGCCCCCTGCTCTGGACCAATCACATGAACTATTCCTTGCCGAATATCTCCCATCTTAAATTCAGTAATTCCAAATTCAGCCGCGTTATTATCTAGCGTCTCAACTTGAATTTTAGCTACTGGATCAGTTATTCCAGCTTCACGATCTGTCGTTGGTACATTATGGTCTGGCACAGCTAAACTTGCACTTGCGCGCCATGGCTTGCGTCCAGCCATACGAAGCCCCTCAAATGCTTGCGGTGATGTCACCTCATGTAGGAATTGACGATCTATATAGAGTAAAGTACTCCCATCATCCTCCTGACGCACGGTGTGGGCTTCCCATAATTTGTCATATAAAGTTTTAGCTTTTATCATAAGTATCTACTGTTGAGTATTAAATATTTAGTTGTTGGTAACTATTCTCACCTCTAAAATTCACCATCTCTGCGTTACAAAATCTTCATATACACCTGTATACTCAAATTTTGCGCCTTGATCTGATGAATTTTAGAGGCAATCTGAACAGTTACAATTGTTGATTTTAACATCTATTTATCTAAATATTTGCCGATCTCAACCATCACCACTCCATCTTCAATCTGGAGTGGGTAGACTCTTACACTCTCATCTGCCGGTGGATTCATAACCTCTCCTGTAGTTAAATTAAAACGACTTCCATGCAGAGAGCAGCGTACCACCTCGCCCTCCAGACAGCCTAGATCCAAACCTATTATATCGTGCGGACACTGATTGGATATTGCATGAAAACCGCTCTTGGTATGGGCAACTAAAATATCGTGCCCCTCGACCTTGTAGCGGCGCATATTCCCTTGCGTGAGATCTTGCGTATTTAGTAACTTTATCATCTTCGATTAAACTCGTGCCGCAGCTCTGCCGCTTAAGAGAACATCTCGCACCTCTTCTGCCGCAAGTTTAAGAGTAGCACTTCGCCCTAAATGGTGCATAGTCAATGCAGCACTTAACAGTAGCGCATCAAAACTCAAACCCTCACCCCCAGCTAATGCTGCCATTCCAGCCTCTGCCGCATATTTAGATATCTCTAAGTTTCCCTCCACACCATCAGGAATGGCTGGAGCACGAAGATCATGCTCAACTCCAAGCTCAGATGGATCCACCTTCACTGCAACTTCAGGCTCCTCACCCACAAACTGATAGGTAGTTGATATCTGACGCAATGAAGCCGTTACTCCACCCTCGACTCCACGCACCAACAGCGCAGAGTTGAAGCCAGCACTGCGAGCCATATCTGCATAGATCTCTGCATACGGCTTATGTACATAACCGGTCATTAGATGAGTCTGTTTTTTGGCTTGGATAGGTCTACTCATAACTTCAGCTGTAGTGATAACGGTACGCTTTATTAATTGATCCCGTAGCGGAATCAAACTGTGAAGTGCAGGGCAAGATTGACTCTGATCTATATACGCCCACCCCTTAGATGGGTCAGACAACTGTGCTGCGGCGGCAGCAACTGTAAGGTCTACTGAAACTCCAGCCTCACGCAAAATTTGACGATGAGTAAATCCAAACTTTGGGGTTACTGTCTCCAACCCTTGAGAGAATGCTGGAACCCCTAACTCAGCCAGTAGCGGGGCTAAAAATGGGGCTGCTGGCAGAGTTCGATTATAACCATTATATGGATCTGCAATATCCACAACCTCATCTACATCAGCCTCCACTCTATAGGTGAGCTCTTGAATAGCACGCAGAATACCTCTATTCTCTTCATCACTCTCGCGCTTCATCCTAAGTGCAATCAGAAATACAGCTCCCTGCACTGGATCAATCGCCCCCTCCATAACTGCACGCATTCCTATGCGTGCTTCATCCTCGTCAATATTCTTACTCAGCGTTGGGCCTGTTGCGATACGCTGAATTATTGAACGCATTACCGCACGCGCTTCATCTCTATCTAGTGGTTCTTCAATAGTTGGGGAGTTACCTATTATCATAATATTATACTCTTCTGTTATTCGTTATTAAGTATTGACGCCTCTTTGAAGTGCTTCTTTTCTTGTTGTGAGTTGCCTTGCATAAGTAGATAATACACGATGATAATATATAAAAAATAGTCATATTTAATTTTGAGTCATAATTTAATTTTCAACAATGTTTACAGAATCACTATACATATCCGCTCTAGTAATGGGTCTATTAGGAAGTACTCACTGTGCTGGGATGTGTGGCGGCATAGTCTCCGCCCTATCATTAAGTATAGCTCCTGAGCAGCGCAACAGCAGTGCTCGATTGAGTGGAATATTGATACTCTACAACATAGGACGCATTCTTAGCTACACTATAGCTGGCTGGCTTATTGCATCGTTAGGTAGTAGTGCTGCCGATTTGGGAAGTGGCATAGAGTTGCGCAGAGGGTTCGTTCTACTCTCTGCTTTAGTAATGATTGCACTGGGACTCTACCTTACAGGATGGTGGAGCGGAGCAATTCTTGCTATAGAAAAAGTTGGAGCTTTAGTTTGGAGTAGAATTAGCCCTCTAGCCAACAGCTTTATTCCACTTAGAACTATGCCACAGGCTCTTATTGCTGGTATGCTCTGGGGGTGGCTACCCTGTGGTCTAGTATATACTGCGCTAATCTGGACTCTAAGTGCGAGCTCTAGTTTAGAGGGGGCATTGATTATGGCTACCTTTGGAGTTGGGACACTCCCTGCAATGCTCTCCTTAGGATATATATCAAAAACTGTTATCGCTCAACTTCAACGGCGCTGGGTACGGCAGCTAACTGGTACAGTGGTGATAGGGTTTGGAGTTATGCAACTTTTACAGTTGTAGACTAGAACATTTAAAGTAAGATAACATTCTGAATAATTATATTCTGGAGATTTAAGTGATAAAAATAGAAAAAATTGGGGTTACTGCAATACTTATATTTAGCGTAGTAGCATTTGGAGGAGCCCTCCTTCTGCCTGAAGAACCTAAACAAGAGTCAAAGCATAAGCAAGCGCAAACTCCATGGAACATCTCCATCTCTCCTAATGGCAATAGTCAAGTTTTAGGAGTAACTCTAAACCAGACCACTCTCAACGAAGCTGAAAAAATCTGGCGTGAAGAGGCTGAGATTACTCTATTTCTGAAATCAGAGGATATAGAGGTAGGCAGAGTAGAGGCATATTTTGCACGAACTGCGCCCGCTGGAGTGAGAGGGAAAATTGTAGTTGAAGTTAGATTAACTAAGGGTAAACTCCAACATTTAATAGATAGTGGTTCAAGAATTTCAACTCAAGGAGATGGAAGTCGTAAGGTAGCACTTGATGATGAAGGCACTAAACTAGTTGGAGAAAGCCCAATTACGACCATCACCTACCTGCCAAGATCAGACCTTAGCGAACAGACAATAGTGAGCCGTTTTGGTAAGCCTGCAGAAATTATCTCTATCCAAGAGGGGATTACACATTGGCTCTATCCTAACTTAGGGCTCGATATAGCGATCGCAGAGGATGGAGGGGAAGTATTGCAATATATATCTCCAAAAGATATGCAGCGTCTAATAACTCCTCTCCGCACTTCACCCGCAACGCTAACCAAAGAATATGATAAAATTGCAGACTAAATATTATATGATAATTTAACCGAAAGAACCGAGAGAAGCTGTATGAAATTCCGTATCGATGAGAGCGAGCGTAAGGCAAGCAAGAGTCCGCACGAGATTTTTCTTACTAACTTAATCGTCAACCATATTCTCTATTTTATTGCAGCACTTGGAATGGCTAAATCGTTCCCTCTACTTGTGGCAGCAACTCCAGTTGCCTCACTATTAACCATCAGCTACATCTTAATTAAAGGGCGTAAAATGCAGCAGAGTGCCTCTTGGTTTGAGCGTTGTCATTGGCAAATTGCAATGAGAAGAAGTAAACTTCTATTAATTGTATTAAGCACACTAACTATATTGCTCGGAATTCTCTACTCAATCCATATCTTTATGGAGGTCGCCTCTGCCCAGATATTTCCGCTGGCAGCAATTGTAACTATGCCAGTACTAATAACTATTCTTGCACTTATTTTAATGGAGTCAGAAGCGCTCCATTTTGCTGGATCAGGACAACTATCTAAGAGGATGGTAGAGAGGAATCCTCCCCCTAACTCTATTATAGAAATTGATCAACATATTGAGTAACCATGGAATCATTTGACTCTAAAGCAGAGAACTACCCTAAAGCACGCCAAGCCACTATCATAGGTGGAGTTGTAAACCTTATTTTAAGTGCGCTTAAAATTTTAGTTGGGATTGTAGGTCAATCACAAGCGTTAGTTGCGGACGGAGTTCACTCCCTCTCTGATCTTATATCTGACATCATGGTGCTCTATGCTGCCAAACAAGGGGGGCAAGAGGCAGATGAGGATCACCCTTATGGGCATGAGCGCCTAGAGACGCTCGCTACAATTGGGGTTGGAGTACTCTTAATTGCGGTGGCTATCGGTATATCTATTGATGCAACTGAACGACTCTTTAATCCTGAACAGTTATCAAACCCTACAGTTGTGGTACTTATTGTGGCTATCCTCTCTATATTCTCTAAGGAAGGGATCTACCGCTACACCTTAAAAGTTGCCGACGACATAAACTCCAACCTGTTACGCGCCAATGCCTGGCACCACCGTAGTGATGCCCTCTCTTCTGTAGTTGTACTGGTTGGCGTTATTGGCACAATGGCTGGATTAGAATATTTAGATGCTATTGCTGCTATTGGAGTCTCTATAATGGTCGCAAAAGCTGGCGCAGAACTTGTTTGGGAGAGCTCTCAAGAGCTAGTGGATAGTGCGCTTAGTGGTCCTGAGGTTGAAGAGATAAAAAAAGAGATATCTAGTGTGGAAGGAGTATGCTCAATCCATCTACTGCGCACCCGTAGAATGGGAACCAAAGCTCTAGTTGATGTGCATGTTATGGTTGATCCTCGTCTGAGCGTCTCAGAGGGGCATCATATTGCAGATAGAGTGGCAGCGCAATTAACAGATAAGATCAAGGATGTGGAGGATGTAACAGTCCATATAGACCCAGAGAATGATGAGGAGAGCGCCCCATCGCTTCAACTTCCACTACGAAGTGAACTTTCAGAGCATATAAAGCTCTGCCTCAGTCCTATTCCTGAAAGTAGATGGATAGACAATATGACGATCCACTATCTAAATGGAGAGATGGAGCTTGACCTTTGGATCCCACTCGATAAAATGGATTCCAGCTCCCATATGCAGAGCGTCACTACAGAACTAAAACGCTGTTTAGCTGATGATCCACAAATTAGTAAAATTAGAGCCGTCTATTTTTAAAACAATACACGCTAAATATTTCAACCCACCTTTTGGCATAGTTTATTTTAAGTTATGATAGCATATGTTTTATATAATATTTTTTATACAATACAATAATTAATTAGGAGAAAATTTAGTGAAAACCACTATACAGAAAACTTTTCTGAGAACAATATCTATCACTGCTCTACTGGCAGCGACTACTTTTTTAAGTGGATGCTCTCAAGATAGCAACCCTACCACCTCTGCCAACTCCACCACCTCTAAAAATTCAGAGCAGACTTATAACTTCAGCCTTGCCCACACTTGGCCAACTAAGTTCCCTATCTTTGGGGACGCGATTCACAATATGGCAGAGATGGCGAATAAGATGTCTAATGGTCGGATCAATATCACCATCGACTCCAAAAATAAACATAAAGCACCTCTTGGTATCTTTGATATGGTTAAGTCTGGACAGTATGATATGGGGCACTCTGGTTCATACTACTGGAAAGGAAAGGTTCCAAACACTCTCTATTTTACCTCTATGCCTTTTGGAATGACTGCAATGGAGCAGTACGCTTGGTTCTATCATGGTGGCGGCTTTGAGCTGACTCAAAAAGTTTACGAACCTCATAATCTAGTCTCATTTCCTGGTGGCAACACAGGAAACCAGATGGGTGGCTGGTTTCAAAAAGAGATAAACTCTATCGAAGATCTGCAAGGTCTGAAGATGAGAATCCCAGGATTTGCGGGAGAGGTTCTAGCTAAGGTCGGAGCTAAACCAACCAACATACCTGCAGGAGAACTTTATACGGCATTAGAGCGTGGCACTATAGATGCGCTGGAGTGGGTTGGACCATCTCTTGACCTCCGTATGGGATTCCATAAAATTGCGCCCTACTACTACACTGGCTGGCATGAACCAGGTTCAGAACTCCAATTTCTCTTTAACAAAGAGAAGTGGGAAAGTCTACCTGCTGATATAAAAGAGATTCTACGCGTTGCAATGCGCCTCTCTGCTTATGATATGTATGCCCATGCTTACCATGAGAGTGCGGAGAACTGGGCGTCTATGAAGAGTGAATATCCAGATATTAGGGTAAAATCATTTCCAACTGAAGTACTACAGTCGATGAAAATTGCTAATGATGAACTACTAGCAGAACGGGCAGCAGCTGATCCGCTAGCAAAAGAGATTATAGCCTCACAAGCAGAGTATCTACAAAAAGCTCGAGCTTGGACAAAGATCTCAGATCAGAGCTATTATGAGACTATGGAAAAACTGCATTAAGTTTAAAGCAGCAGTAAACAGTGAAAAAAATAGAAGAGCTTATATGTAAAATATCAGCCCTTACAGGGAAGGTAAGCGCTCTATTTCTCCTATTGCTGCTGTTAAATGTATTTTACGATGTTATTCTGCGCTATCTATTCAACGATGTCTCTATTGGAATGCAGGAGTTGGAGTGGCATCTCTATGCCTCGATATTTCTACTAGGAATATCCTACACCTTGACTCTCGACGGGCATGTCAGGGTTGACGTATTCTATGAGAATTTTTCTCCACAACGGCAAGCTCTAGTAAATGGAGTAGGAACTATACTTTTTATAATTCCATTCGCGCTCCTTATTAGTTGGTATGGAGTGCAATTTGCATGGGACTCTTATCAACTTGGAGAGAGTAGTGGCGACCCTGGTGGATTGCCATACCGCTGGATCATCAAGGCGATGATTCCTCTCTCCTCGGTTCTGCTTATCATAAGTAGCACTGGTTCACTACTTCGTAGCTGGCAGACGCTAAACAAGAGAGAGAGAAGTATCAAGTGATCGGCATTCTAATGTTTATCACCGCGCTCCTGTTGCTTCTATTCGGCTTCCCTGTAGCGTTCACCTTTGGAGGCGTTGCGCTGCTCTTTGGCGTAGTGGCAGAAGGTGCAGATATCTTTGCCTTTATGCCATTTAGAATTCAATCCATTATGGAGAACTCCACCTTGATGGCGGTGCCACTCTTTATCTTTATGGGTATTATGCTTCAAAAGACAGAGTTAGCAGAGCAACTTCTTGAGGCGATGGCAAAACTTTTTGGTAAACTCTCTGGTGGAGTTGCAATATCTACTATTATTGTTGGAACTCTCCTCGCTGCATCTACAGGAGTGGTTGGTGCGAGCGTAGTTGCAATGGGGGTAATATCACTTCCAGTAATGCTCAAGTACCGTTACAACCGCCCTCTAAGCTGTGGAGTTATCTGTGCATCAGGAACTCTAGGGCAGATAATTCCTCCATCCATTATTTTAATTATTCTGGGAGATGTGATGGGACTAGCTGTTGGTGATCTATTTAGAGCCGCCGTAATCCCAGGAGTAACTCTGGTTGGGCTCTATATTATCTATGTACTCACCTACTCTCATCTAGTTGAAGGGAGTGCACCAGCAATTCCTTTCGATGATGACAAATCTTTAGGAAAGCAATATATAAATGCCCTCAAAGCGATTATTCCACCTCTACTTCTTATTATTGTAGTGCTAGGATCTATCTTCGCAGGGATCGCAACTCCCACAGAGTCCTCCGCAGTAGGAGGAGTTGGTGCAATCTTGCTTGCTATCCTCTACCGAAAATTCTCTCTGAAAGCACTATTTGAGAGCGCAGAGGAGACCGTAAAGATAACCTCAATGGTCTTTGCAATCCTGATTGGGGCAACTGCATTCTCGATGGCATTCACCTACACTGGCGGAGATCTAGTTGTAGAGGAGTATCTCTTACAGCTCCCTGGAGAAAAGTGGGGATTTTTAATATTCTCTATGCTATTTATTCTGCTACTAGGATTCTTTATCGACTTTGTAGAGATCGCATTTATTGTGGTTCCTATCCTACTTCCAATCGCAGAGCTACTTGGCATTCCTCTACTCTGGTTCGCGATACTGATTGCAATGAACTTACAGACCTCATTCCTCACCCCACCATTTGGCTTTAGTCTCTTCTATCTAAAAGGGGTTGCACCGCCAGAGATTAGAACCACCGATATCTATAGAGGGGTCGTTCCATTCATCTTAATTCAGATCGCAGTACTGGCATCCATTCTGCTCTTCCCCGCATTTTACAATCTATAATCGTTACTCTATTACTTTATTTTTTTGTAATTTTTTGTTGCGATTACTGCTTAACCACTATATAATACGCGTTCAATATTTTAAGATTAATTGATTTTAAGATTAATTTAAGTCGTGACTGTTTTTAACTGCAAACTCTTACAGTGACACCACGACAACTACGCAAGAGGTAATTTATGAGCGCACCATCCAGTACTAGACCTAAAGTTCCTGAAGGCAAATCACGATATTTTGTAACCCGTCAGAAAGAAGCGGATGAGAAAGGCTTCGTTGGCTATGAGACTATTTGGGAACCAATGCAAAAAGTTGCTGAGTACCAAACTCCAAAACGCCCATAATATAGTTCTGAGCGTTAACTAAAAAAGCACTGATTGGATATCCAATCAGTGCTTTTTTAGTTACTAACTTTAGCTGCTAATTTTATTTGATTACCGCATTAAATCGGCACTGCGTTAGCGTACTCAATATCAGGTCCTTCAACTATTTTGGTGCCTGCTTCAAGCTCTTCTACTGTTGCTTCTCTGACTGATAAAATCTCTAGCGTAAAGAGTAAGTCTCTTCCGCAGAGTGGGTTATTCCCATCAACCGTCAAGGTCTCATCATCTATTCTGGTGACGATAAACTCTTTAGGATCACCCTTATCATTTTCCATCACAATTTTCATACCGATTTCACGGTACGCTTCAGGCACATTTTCGATGCGATCGGTGAAGACTAACTTCTCGTCTCTCGCCCCGTAAATCTGGTTACCATCAATGGGGACTTCTATCACATCCCCTGCAACGCGACCTTCTAGTTGTGCTGTGACTACCGAGGCTAAAACCTCACCGCTTCCATGCACATAACTCAGAGGAAACTCTACTGTTGATAATACCTGTCCAGTTTTCTCATCAACTACTTTGTAGTTTAGCTCGACTAGTTTATTATCTTCTACTATATCTTTTGTACTCATATATATCCTTAGAAAATTGAGGCTGCAAATATTTTCAGTTCGCTCTTTTCATTATAGCCGAGAACCATACGCCCTAACCACTCACCCTCTTTTTGGGTGCTACGAATTCTAAACAGCATTGTCACATGCTCACCTCGACGAATGAAGCCGATAAAATCATAATCTGGTGAGAGGTTGCGCGCTAACTCACTTTTAGCGAACTGTTTGCCGACCTCTATCTCATTCAGACCGAGCAGTAGATCATAGGAGAAGTGGCGAATAAATTTTCCGTACTGTCCTTTGTTGGAGTATTTAATGAGGTCATTCCATAGTGGAAGACCAATTTCTAGCAGCTCTTTATCACTCTTTTCAATAATATTCATTCTGTTTTTTCTCTTAGTTATAAAATTGTATCTATAAGTTTTAAATATAAAAAAAGACCAACAATTTTGCTTGTTGATCTTTTTTTGTAATCTTATCAAGCATCAACTGTGACACCCGATAAGATTGAGAGAAGTACTACTCCTCATCCTCTCCGACTAGATGGTAACAAGGAGCTTTCTCCATTGTATACTCACCTGTCTTAGGATCACGACGAGAAACAGTCAGTACATGCCAGTTCTCATCATCCAGTTTAAGAGCATCACCACGGTAGTAGTAACCAGGCCAGCGAGTCTCTTTACGGAATAGAGTATGATGCATAACAGACTCAGAAGCAAGTTGACGATGCTTCAGCTCCCATGCACGTAGTAGCTCATGAATATCTTTCGCTGCTACTTTCTCTAGATCCTCTTCAAGAAGCTTCATCTTCTTCAGGCCGATATTGAGAAGTGTCTCATTAGTCATGTAGTTTACTGTTACACCACCAGCATACTCATCCATCATCTTCTGTAGACGATCAAGACCTTGGCGTGGGTTGATGTAGTTAGGGTTAACATCTCCAGCAACGATTTCGTTACGGTTAACTTTATAGTGCTCCATTGGTCTATAAATATCAACTTTACGGCGCTCGATCTGCTCTTGAGAGACATTAATACCATCAGCCTTGCCATCATCAATATATTGGCATGCAGCCTTAGCTGCCAGACGGCCTTCAGTAAATGAACCAGAAGAGAATGCGTGAGGTGTACCACCTACTGCATCACCTGCACCAAATAGCCCCTCTACCGTTGTCATACGGTTATAACCCCAGAAGTACTCATCAGGAGAGATATCTTCAGGACCAGAACACCATGCGCCACAACCAGTTGCATGTGAACCCATTACATAAGGCTCAGAAGTTGTTAGCTCAGGGTTCTCATATTTTGGATTTACATCAGTAGATGCCCAAAGTACTGCCTGACCAACAGTCATACCCAAGAAGTTATGCCAACCGATCTCTTCAAGATGCGGGTCTTGGAATGCTTCCATTGTTACCATCTGGATAGGACCTTTACCTGCAGCAACTTCGTTAATAAACGCATGGTTACGCAAGCAAGTTGGAATTGGCTTATGAGACAGATGCTGACCTTCAGTATCCAAATACTCTTTACCTACCATCTTAGATAGCTCAGGGAACCATTTTGACTCATACTCTTCACCATCACAGTTCTGAGTGTAAGTTTTAAGATGCAAGAAGTATGCTCCTACAGGACCATAACCATCTTTGAATCGAGCCAATACGATACGATTCTCCATCTGAGTCATCTTCGCACCAGCTTCAATCATAAGACCATAAGCAGAACCAGAAGACCAAGGTGCATACCATACACGACCCGCACCCTCACCTACAGAGCGAGGTTTAAAGATGTTAGATGCACCACCTGCACCGACGATCACTGTCTTAGATTTAAAGACATGGTAGTTACCAGTACGGACGTTAAAACCTACAGCACCCGCAACACGATTCTCTTTCGCATCATCCATCAACAGATGAGTCACACAGATACGGTTGAATGTTTTATCAGCAGACTTAGTTGCAGCTTCAGCAACCATAGGCTTATAAGACTCACCGTGAATCATAATCTGCCAGCGACCTTCTCTCAAGTAGGTTCCTGTCTCTGGGTTTTTCATGATAGGCATGCCCCACTCTTCAAACTGGTGCACCGCCGAATCAACATGGCGAGCCATATCAAATAGGAGATCTTCACGCACCATTCCCATTAGATCCATTCGTGCATAACGAACGTGATCTTCAGGATTGTTCTCACCAAAGCGAGTTCCCATATAGCAGTTGATCGCATAAAGACCCTGTGCAACCGCACCAGAGCGGTTAATGTTTGCTTTTTCAGCAATAACGATATTCTTATCTTTACCCCAATAACGAGCTTCCCAAGCGGCACCACTACCACCTAGACCAGCTCCTGCTACTAGAACATCAATATTATCTTCAATAATTGTTTTGTAAGCCATTAGTAATATACTCCCTCTTTCAATTTCAGTCCATTAGATTCCAAAGTGTGCAGGCCGCCATCATCTAAGCGAATATACTTTGGTTCGTTGTATAACAACTGGCTATTACGCATATCATCAGCCGGTGCAGGAGCATCAGAAAGCTGCGGGATATTCTCACCCCATGGCTTTGTAGTGATCGGTGCGACCAAACTTAGGTCCATCTCTTCGTTACGAGATTTGATGCGCCAAGAGATAATTCCCTTCTCCTCATCACGAACAACTCGTACAGAGTGTCCTAGTGGTGCAAAGTCAGCATAACCACGGACATCAATTGCGTGATGTGGGCAAGCTTTTACACATGAATAACACTCCCAACACATGTTAGGTTCAATATTGTAAGCACGACGATACTCTTTATCGATGTGCATAATGTCAGATGGGCAGATATCAACACAGTGTCCACAGCCATCACAACGGGTCATATATACAAAAGTAGGCATAATATTTCCTTTTCGTTTAGATTAGATTAGTTTTAAAATTAGTAATGTTTAGGCTCTTCGCGCTTGATACCAAGCCCCATGTTCTCTGGATTTTTTCCCATATACTGAGGAATATCTGGAAATCTCTCATGTGTCGCAGGAGAGTTCAGATCAATATCTTCAGGTAGGTTTTCATTAGAACCATCCGCATGAACAACGCGTTTATTAAATGCTGCTGCTGGTTTGAAGAACATATGCGCAAACTTAGACCAGTATACACCACCAAATAGTGAAGCAGTTGCAAGGATAACTATAATAAACCAAACTCCTGTACCAGCGCCAGTCAGTGACCATCCTAATGCAGCTGTAGAAGTTGCCATCAATGAAAGACTGAACATATCACGTTTAATTTCAATATTTGTCCAAGCATTGCCTTCCGCAGCGACATCTACTTTAAACACAAACCAGAACCACCAGCTTCCGATAAAGAGACTCAACGCACCCGTGTGCCATACTGTGTTCAGAGTTGCATCTGCGGCATTCTCACCGAAGATCATCATCGCAGTAGTTGCATTAAAAGCGATAAAACCATACATTGTAAGCAGATGAACGAGACGACGAGTCTGATTATGGAACTCACCAGAAAGAACAACATCAGTTACAACGGTCTGTACAAGGATTGAACCCTTACTAACAGATTTAGTAGCATTCTTCTCTGCTTTTTTGGTACTCTCAAAAAAGTACTGTGCACTTTTCTTGTGCATCATATCGAGCACAGTCATCACGATCACCAATGCAACCATTACGGTTACATAAGTCTGCATAGATGCGTATCCGATACCTGCATCTACTAAGGATTGAATGGGTGTGTTTGAAAACATATTTACTTTCCTTTTATTAAATTAAACAAAACAACTCACTTATATTACTATATTTACATTTATAACTTTTCACAACTTAAAACAACAAAATCATCTAGCAAACTCTCTTACTAAGTAGCCACTACTGAGCTGAATGTCCTTTCATCTCAATCTTGACATTCTCCTCAGAGCTAAGGGTTGCATAGTAATCTTGCAACACCTTAGCAACCTCTGGGCGACTAAAGGTAGCAGGAAGCTCCTCACCTTCAGACAACATCTTACGCACCTTAGTACCAGACAAGAGAATTCGATCATCCTTTCCGTGTGGGCAGGTCTTCATAGATGCCATACCGTCACATGCATTACACCAGAATGTCCAGTCGATTCTCAGTGGTTGAGTCTCGAGCGCATCCTCTGGGATCTCATCAAAGATGGCTTGTGCATCAAATGGACCGTAGTAATCACCCACACCCGCATGATCACGTCCAACAATCAGATGAGAACAGCCGTAGTTCTGGCGGAACACTGCATGCAGCAATGCCTCACGAGGACCTGCAAAACGCATATCCAGTGGGTAGCCAGCTTGTACTACGCTGTTAGGGACGAAATAGTTATCGATTAGGGTTTGAATTGCTTTAGAGCGAGTCTCTGCAGGAATATCGCCATCTTTCAGCTTACCTAATGTTGAGTGAACCAGTACACCGTCCAAAGTTTCGATTGCGATCTTCGCAAGATACTCATGTGAGCGGTGCATTGGGTTACGGGTCTGGAACGCTGCAATAGTGTTCCACCCTTTAGAATCAAAGAGTGCGCGAGTCTGCTCTGGAGTCATAAACTGCTCCCCATAAGTCTCAGGGAAGCCACCAAGAGAGAGCACCTTAATTGGTCCAGCTAGGTTTACATCACCCTGAGCCATAACCATCTTAACTCCTGGATGATCTGTATCTGTAGTCTTATACACAGATTTACACTCATGCTCTTTATCAATGCCGTACTTCTCATTGACTGTCATAGTTGCGACAATAGAACCACTCTCTGCATCCACTAGAGCTACATCAGCGCCTTCGTGAGTATTCTCAGCAGTAGCACTATCTGTAGATAGAGTTACTGGAATTGGCCAGAAGAGACCGCTCTCCATAGTATATGTGTCACAAACTCCTTTCCAGTCTGCGTGATTCATAAAACCAGTTAGTGGAGTAAAACCTCCAATTCCCATCATATATATATCACCAGCTTCTCGAGAGGTGATCTTAATTTTTGGAAGAGATTCAGCGCGAGCTTTCTCATCTTCAAGGGCTGTTCCTTCTAGGAGCAGTGAGTTCAGCTCGCCGCCGCCATGTGGTTTTACTAGGTTAGACATATTTTTTATATTCCTTATAATAGTATTATCAACAATTAATATTGAAATCTTACTCACGCTATCAGTCATTTTAAATTTTTGACTCTTTTGAGATTGGCTACTTTACTCCTCTTACCAGCTCTTTCAAGCAGATATTTTTTCTTTAGCTATAAATTAAACTTATCAGCACAAGTTTTTTTTATAGAGTATAAAATTCCCTAATGCTCAATGCGAAGCATTCTCAACTACAGCTAGATAAATCATACTCTACATACAATATTATATAATTATGAGATACTCTGCATTATGACAGATTCAAAAACAGATTCTACCCTCTGCCCATTCGCTAGAGCAATTCTCAACACCCACTCACACTGCAGAGAGAGTGAGTCATTCCATATTGCAGAACGACACGGAGTGCGGTGTGCGTCAGCAGAGATGCAGCGGCACTGTCAAAGTTATTTTAAAGAGATAAAAAAAGAGAGTAGCTTTGCTTTAGGTGTGACCAAACTTCCTCAGCAGATGACTAGTAATATGGGACTACAGATGCAGTGCGGGGCAGTTGAGGGACTACGCAGAGCTGTTAAAAATAGTAAAGATGAGAGTATTATAGATACCATAATCCAAGCAGAGCAGCAGTTTGGCTCCACCCATAACTTTCCATATCAACAGATCAACCAAGCTATCAGTAGCTGGAAATCCCGCAAGAGAGGAAGAAGATTCTCCTCTCTTTAAATATTGACCTTAACTATTCCCCCTGCTTAGCCTGATAATTTTCTACCGCAGCTTTAATAGCATCTTCAGCCAATACAGAACAGTGAACCTTTACTGGAGGGAGTGCTAGCTCTTCAGCAATATCAGAATTTTTAATCTGCTGCGCCTCATCTAGCGTTTTGCCTTTTACCCACTCAGTCACTAGAGAGCTAGAGGCTATAGCTGAACCACAGCCGTAGGTCTTAAATTTTGCATCTTCAATAACACCATTATCATCAACCTTGATCTGCAACTTCATCACATCACCGCAGGCTGGTGCGCCTACCATTCCTGTCCCAACAGTTGTGGAGTCCTTATCCATAACTCCAACATTTCTTGGGTTCTCATAATGATCCATCACTTTTTCGCTATATGCCATCATACTACTCCTAAAAATTGCGCATCAATAATACCTGACTTATTTGCTATGGTATCATATCCACCGTTATTTGCAAGTTTTTTTAAATTGCCATAACCTCTTCCAACCAAGTAGTATAATTGATATCATCTACTAAATCTAGTACAAAAGTTACGGCATAAAAATTAACATCTACTAAAATCGCAAACGACTCCACATCTAACCCAACCCAATCTACCTAAAAACAGTATGTCAAAATCACCCACGCCCATCCAATACACTCAAAAATTCTCCCTCCTTAAACAGACTGGAATTCTACTTACCATAATAAGCCTGCTTGCTGTTATAGGTATAGGAAGTTCGACGATTATAATAGAGACAACTCAAGGAGCAACTAGTGCGGTAAATATTGCAGGATCACTCCGAATGTACGCCTACAAGATAGCATCACATATGGGGCAGGATCAATATAAAAGAGAAATTGTGATTGATAAGTTAGAGGTTCTTATCCACCAATTTGATAACCGTCTCAGCCACCCCAACCTGGTACACATACTTGCAGAGGGCGAGAACAGTAGAGAGCTCCCACTAAATTTACTCTACTACTCCATAGCTGGACAGTGGGAATCTGAATTTAAACCAATTCTCACCCACTACATAGAGGAGTTAGGTAACGACGATCTAAACGAAGATCAACTTAAAGATCTCCAGCTTAAACATCAAAAAGAGTATCTCTCACTAGTTGATCACTTTATTTTTAATATAACTAATTTGGTAACTTTGATTGAAGAGAATACCGAAACACGGATTCAACTCCTACGCGACATTGAGTATATAGCGCTCCCCCTACTTCTACTTGCCATCCTTGCTACCCCGCTTCTCCTCTACTTTAGAATATTACTCCCACTGCGCGACCTGTTAGAAATCTCCCAGCTAGTACGCCAGCACGAATTCTCTCGCCAAGCCCACTATCTACGCAAGGATGAGTTAGGAGAGGTCGGACACGCCTTCAACCTGATGACCACCGACCTCTCGGCAACTTATGCGGAGTTAGAGGATAAAGTTATAGAGAGAACTAACGACCTCATTCAAGAGGCGAACCGTATCACAATGCTAGAGGAGCGCAGCAACATTGCCCAAGAACTTCATGACTCAATCGCCCAATCTGTCTTCTATATGAGAATGCAGATTAGTAGAATTAAGACTCTCTGTAGACGCCAAACCCCACTAGATGAGTTAATTCCAATTATTGAGGAGCTCAGCCAGAGTAATGACGACAACAATAAACAGCTCCGTGAACTTATATCCACCTTTAGAATAGAGGTGAATCCCGCAGGCCTTACTGTTGCACTTGAAGATATCATCAAGAGATATAGCGAGCGCGGAGATACAGATCTTAAATTTGAAAATAGAGTTCCAGAATTTAAATTCAGCCACAATGAAGAGGTCCATCTGATTCAGATAACTCAAGAAGCGGTATCAAACATAATCAAACATGCTAACGCTCAACAGGGAGTTATTACCCTAAAACATGATAGAGAGAGCAATAAAATAATTCTAACTATCCGTGATGATGGAGTCGGCATCCCAGAGAATCCAGAGCGTCCTAACCACTTTGGTTTAAAGACCATGCAGGAGCGAGGAGAGAGTATGCATGGCAAAATAAAGATAGTTGCACTCCCAACCAGAGGAACCAAACTTACCCTCAAATTTCACCCTGCTCTCACTCAAGAAGCAGAGTTATAAATAGAGAGCTCTAGCGTAACACTATACAAAACCTATCAGTTTAAAAAAACTTGACAAAATTACTTTACTATTGCGGCTAGTTACTCTATAATGGTAATTATTAGCAGACGTTAATACTGTTGAATTGCACCGTAGAGTACAAGACAGACCAAATTATAACCACCAATTTTGAGAACCAATACTATGACTGAAAACATTACCGCAAATAGCAAATTATCCCTAATCCTGATTGACGACCATCCTCTAATCCGCAAAGGGATTAGACAGACCGTCGAACTCCACAGCGACATAACCATTATTGGCGAAGCTGATAGCGGAACAGAGGGTCTGAAAATCATTAAAGAGAAGCAGCCAGATATGGTGCTTGTAGACCTTAATATGGCAATAATGGATGGAATTAACACCCTAAAGAAAATTAAAAAGAGCTGGCCTGGGATGAAGGTTGTTATTTTAACCGTCTCTGACAACCCTAAAAATATTGTCAACGCATTCCGTAACAAGGCAGATGGCTACCTCCTAAAAAATACAGATCCAGAAAGTATCGCTTCACTACTTATAGATGTAATGGCTGGTGAGATGGTAATGAGCCCAGAAGTTGAGAAGATCCACAATAAAGCTAAAAAAGATAAGCATGGACTCCCCGCACAAAACTTAACTAGACGAGAGGATGAAGTTCTCAGATTGATCGCAGATGGACTCTCTAACCAAGAAGTTGCAGATCGCCTTGGTATCTCAGTCTGGACCGCAAAAGTTCATGCCAAACATATTGTATCTAAGATCGGACTTAAATCTCGTAATGAGCTTATTGTTTGGGCTATTCGTGAAGGAATTACTAATGATAATAATTAGTTAGTTAGTTAGTTAGTTAGATACTAAGCTAATTAACTAGCTAGCTAGTAAATTAATTACTAATAACTTCATCCACAACCATAAAAAAACCCCACCCGATACTATCAGGTGGGGTTTTTCTGGTCTTGCGACCTAAGCTTTAAGGCTTATTGTATAAATTAACAATCTAAGTGTGCAACTTAGTGTTTAATTTTATACTTAGCTTTAAATGCTTTCTGATCAGCTTTACGCTTCGCAGCAACTTTTGGATCCTCTTTTCCAAGGAACCACATATGTCCAGGCATATTAAGAACTTCATCAAGCGTTGCTTTTAGGTGATGCGCTGCTTTCTGCTGCTCCGCATTACCATGCTCGCCCTTCTCGATAAGCTCTCTAAGCTCAGGTACTAACTCAGTGTAGAAGTTCTTACCTAAATCGTAAGTACCTTCCCAATGAGTAATATCTGGACCCATCATAGATGCTGCCATTCTTGCACGGCGACCTTCATGATGCCATAACTCGAACCATACGAAGTCGATCTTACTAGAGAACTTAGGTAGAGCGATAAGTGGCTTAGCAGCCTTCATCAACTTAAGACCTGGTTTACCATACTTACGGTTATACATCTCAACCATACCGTCGTACTGAACATACCAGTTCTCAACCCAACCCTCTTCGTGACATGACTGACATACATCTTTCATCTTATCACGACGATCTTCCCAACCAACTGTTCCAGCAATCCAACCCTGCTTCTTAGATACAGGAGGACGGTTAGTCCAGCTTATGCGATCTCCAACATTATGAGTAACAGACTGCTTGCGAGTAGCACTCATATGACATGTTGAACAAGTAGGAGCTGCGTAGTAATCCTCGCCTGGAATCCACTTAGAGTTATCCATATTCATCTTATCAATGTTAGCTACATAAGCTATACCATGCTTAGACTCGTCATAGATCTCTTTCTGTGGATGGTCTGGACCCATATGACACTTAGTACAGTTTTCTGGATGACGCGCTTGCGCTACAGAGAACTGATGGCGTGAGTGACACGCAGCACAGGTACCTTTAGAACCATCAGGGTTGATTCGGCCAATACCGGTATTAGGCCAAGTTGCTGGATCTAGAGAACCATCTTCTAGAACTACAACTTTAGAGCCATGACACTGCCAGCAGCCATTTACAGCAGCAGCAGAAACACCGTCAGGGAATCCTTCAGTAACCATCCCCATATCACCCTCTACAACCTCAGCCAGTAGGTTATCAAGAGAACCCATAATCTTACCTGCTTCCGCATGGTGAGAAGATGTCATCTCTTGCTCTTCTACTGAGTGACAGTTTGCACAATCAGCTGGAGAAACAATAATTGAAATATGTTTCTTCACCTTTTTACCATCATGGATAAACGCATCTGCGTCGCCCGCATCAGCTGCATGACACTCATAACAACCAACATTGGCACCGTAGTGCTTACTTGCTCCCCACATCTGAACTAGACCTGGGTTATTCTTCTTATGGCACGCCACACACTCCTTGGTTTCGTCTGACATCACAGCTGGGGCTTTACTTACTGCAGCCTGCGCTGTTGTCATTGCACCAAGAAGGAGTATTGCACCGCTAACTACTCTTAGAAACATAATGTTTCCTCCGTTCTTTTAGTTAAATTAAACATAGATATCTATATTACCCACTCTGAAGTAGAAACCTCATAAATCTTCGAAGCGAGAGTTCTACCCATTACGGGTGAAGAGGATATTACAGAGAGTTAATTTTAATTGCAAGCTTTTTTTTAAAAAAAACTAACCTTTTTAGGTATTTTTTCAAAAGAATTGATATTACAGAGAGTTATAAAAAAGAATACCTAGGGGTTGATCTACTATTTTTAGCTATAATTAACTGCAACCTTTATTGAAGCGGCTTCCATAACAGAACACTTGGGGAGCACATACATCTATACACCGACCACAGTTGGTACACTGCTCACTATTGATAACTGGAGAGTAACCATCTTTCCCCTTTAGAGCTACCCTTATCACTTGCGGTTCTGGACAAACCACAAAGCAATCCATGCAGTCATTACAAGAGCTGCGTTGCGCTGCGCGTACTCGGAGCAGACTAAACCTACCTAACAGACTATAGAATGCACCCATAGGACAGACGTGTCCACACCATCCATTTCTACTCCACAGGAGGTCATATAAAAACACTCCAACCACTACACTCCAACCAAGCCCAACACTATAGAATATACTGCGCTGAAGTAGGGTAACAGGATTCACCAGCTCCCAGAGCATGGAACCAGTAAAGAGTGAAAGTAGCACAACCATAGCTAGAACCCAATAACGGGTCTGCGGAGAGAGTTCACACTTTTTCTTAAGCCCCAACTTACGCCGTAACCAGGCTGCTGTATCTGTCACCATATTCATAGGACAGACCCACGAACAGTAGACTCTACCACCTACTATCAAATAGAAGAGCACCACAAGTAGTGCCCCAATTAGGGCCGTGCTCTCAAATACTTGTCCCGCAGCCAGAGTCTGTAGATATAAAAATGGATCAGTTAGAGGAACTGTTTCTAACAGTACGCTAGATGCCAGACTGCCATTTATAATTGTGAGAGGGGCAAATAGAAAGAGCATAATAATTGATATTTGAGAGAGACGACGCAACAGTAGCCACTTATGCGCTCTAAACCGCCCCTTCTCTTTAACCGCTTCACTTCCTGCCGCTACTCTCTTCATTAGTTATCCTCTTTAACAATTTCTCTATGATGGAGTGACAGCGCATCCACTGGGCAGGGCGCTATACATGCACCACATCCATTACATTTATCTGTACTCATCTCCATCTGCACCGCGCCACCAACGCGCGGTCTAAACTTAAACACCTCTTCCAGACACTGATCTCCACAGACTTGACAGACAACTCCTCTCTGCGCAATACAGGTGTGAGCTAAACGAACCTCCATACTCCACGCAACCCCCTGTTCATCATCCTCTGTAGGGAGAAAACGCAGCGCTTGTGGCTTACAGTGATTCACACACTCTCCGCAGAATGTACACTCTCCGCGCTTGAACTCAACCACTGGAAACTTAGCGCGCGCCTCCACTAAAATATTAGTCTCACAATATTTTACACATTCACCACAACGGGTGCACTCTTCTGTAAACTGATACTCAGGCAGAGCCCATGGTGGTCTTAGTGGACGATTTTTACCTCTAATATCTCCGCGTAAAAATTGCGCACGACTCACCCCTCTCTGTACCTCTGACTGTCTCTCTTCACGCTTGCGACCACTCTTAAAAAAATCAAACATATCTATTCTCAATCAACCTTACTCTCTTCATCCCAGTAACTACCCTACCACATCTAGGAAGCGGGAACGGAACCCTACTCCACACTGCTCTGCCAACGCTTTACATTCGGCTATATTTACTCCATCTAAACCATCAATGGCACTCGCCCTTACTAATGGAATACTCTCTCCTGCTAGTCGCAAAAAATCCAGCATCGCCGCAAATGATCCCTCTAACTGAGGATGACAATGAATATTATAGACCTCTTCGTTCTGCCCATTCATAGAGACCGAGAGCTCATCTATCAATCCCACCATCTCTGGAACTACATTGCGCTTATGAAACAGGTTAGCTAATCCATCGGTATTAATTCTAGTTAAACCGCCTCTCTCCTTAATCCAGCCAGCAACCTCCAGCAACAACTTTAAACGCAGAGTAGGTTCACCATAGCCACAAAATACTATCTGACTATACTCTAGTGGATCGCCGATTGCAGCAATCACCTCTGCAAAGCTCGGGCGATGATCTGCAGTTAGATTGTATTCATGCACCTGCATACTGCCCTGCGTCTTAGGACAAAATTCACAAACCAGAGTACAACGATCTGTAATACTCAGGTATAGTCTATCTTCGATAGGGTATGCAATTGTCTGGTTTGGCACTATACTCTCTCTTCTCTAGAAATATTCACTAACATTAAATAACCAATGGCAAAATTAAAATGAGACATCTTAGCACTATACTACCATCACTCCTATCAATTATCTTATCTTCTCTAGCCGTAACTAGCGCAACTGCTACCCCCAACTCTTCCCCTACCCTTCTCGATGCGGCTAATCAGGGAGAGGTTCAGTTAACTAAAAAACTTCTAAATAGTATGGCTCCACTCTATCCGCGCACTAGATCAGGTGAAACCCCTCTCCATCGCGCTGCATATCATGGCTATCCAGAGATTGTTAAGCTCCTTATATCTGCCGAGAGCGTAGTAAATGCTGTCTCGCGACCAGGTGAGACTCCGCTCCATAAAGCTGCTCAGAAGGGACATATAGATATTATTCAACAACTCCTTACTGCGGGTGCAGAGGTAGATAAACAGAACGAATATGGCATCAGCCCACTGCAGCAAGCGATCACAGCAGGACAACTAGAGAGCGTTAAACTACTTTTAGGCTGGGGAGCAGATCCAAAACTTGTAGATAAACTTGGCATAACCCCTCTGCAGTATGCTACTATGGAGGATGAGTTTGAGATTACAGAACTACTGAAGCAGTATCTCAAGTAAGTAGTAGTATTCAAAAAACCATATATGATCACCAATTAACCAATATTTTTTACCAAAGGAGACAATTTTATGAACTTACACGCAATCAACATTCAACTTATAAACAGAAAACTATCGGGAGCTTTAGTAGCATCTGCTATGCTACTAGCGAGCGGGCCTCTATCTGCAGCAACTAACACTCAACAGAGTGACAATATGGCAAATATGGGGATGAGTGACGCTATTAACTTCTACATCCAAGCTCTACCTATGGAGTTAGACTCCTTGACGCGGGTTCAGTTATTAGATAAGTCTGAAGATATTTTGACCAACATTATAAAAGCTGATCCAAAATCTCTGGAAGCACACCGTAAGCTCCTCGCAGTCTATATGCAGAAGTTAGAGTACAACAAAGGGATCAGCATAGTTAAAAATGCAATTAATCTCAGCCCAGAAGATCCTAAGCTCTTTATCACCCTAGCGATCCTCTACCAGAAAATTGGGGCGTTAGAGTACTCTTTAGCTATGGTAGAGCAGGCTCTAGAACTTGACCCTCAACATATTGTCGCTAAAGATTACAAGGTATTGCTCCAGAAAAAAATTGAGGCAGATAAGGCTGGAGGAACACATAACAGCATGTCTAACAGTATGCCTAGTAGCGGTGCACCACACGGTAAGCTCAACCCTGTAGGGGCAGCGGCTCCATCGGCACACTAAAGAGAGTAACTAAATGCAACTAACAGACCCATTTGGGCGCACCATTGACTATCTGAGACTCTCGATTACAGATCGCTGCGATCTGCGCTGTGTTTACTGTATGCCCGATGGGTTTGATGATTATGAAGCTCCAGAGAGCTGGCTAACCTTTGATGAGATTGAAAGGGTGGTACGCATCTTCGGGGAGCTGGGAGTTGCTCACATCCGAATGACTGGTGGCGAACCGCTAGTGCGCAAAGGGGTGGTAGAGTTAAGCGCACGGCTAGCACAGCTAGATGGAATAGATGATCTATCTCTAAGCACTAACTGCGTCAAGATGAAGAAATTTGCGCAACCACTAAAAGATGCTGGAGTCTCCCGCATCAATGTCAGCCTTGACAGCCTTAATCCAGAGAAGTTCAAGGAAATTACTGGGGGCGGAAAACTCAGTAAAGTCCTGGATGGACTGATGGCGGCAAAAGATGCTGGCTTCACTCCAATCAAACTCAACGCTGTAGCGATGAAGGGAGTCAATGATGATGAACTTGGTGATATGGTTGAGTTCTGCCTAGAGCATAACTTTACTTTGCGCTTTATTGAGACTATGCCTATGGGTGAAACTGGTTGTCGCGCTAAAGATTCACACTATCTAGACCTTAATATTATTCGTCAAGAGCTGGAGAAAAAGTTTGAACTAGTCCCCAGCGTAATGCCTGGCGCTGGTCCAGCTCGTTACTTTAAAATAAAAGGAACAGATTTCAATTTTGGATTTATAACTCCAATATCGCAACATTTCTGTGAAACTTGCAACCGCATTCGCCTCTCTTGTGATGGAACTCTCTATATGTGTCTAGGGCAAGATGAAAGCTTCTCGCTACGCCCACTGCTACGAGGAGGCGCTACCAATGATGAACTTAAGGATGCCATTCACCATGCGCTCACCCTTAAACCAGAACAACATGAGTTTGAAAGTGAGCAGAAAGAGCAAGTAGTCCGCTTTATGAATATGACTGGCGGATAAATCCAAATATATACATAATATATACATACCTCGCAACCCCTGTCAGGAATCAGCTACCCCCCTTATTTACAGATATTTAAAATAAAAAAAGCACCTATATAAGCGTATGGTTGTTGACATACCCCTATTTTTTTGAGATAAATACCCAATCAGCAGTAACCATTACTGAATAACACGACATAGTGTTACTCAATATAATATAACCGCTGTTTTTTTGGAGTGGGATTACATCTTATATAATTTGTAGCCCACCTATTTTTTAACTCATATTTAATTATTTTTAATTATAAAGAGAGGAGCAGTAACTTATGAGTATCTCGAGAAGAGAGTTTATTAAAACAAATGCAGCGGCGGCTACCGCAACTGCAATGGGTCTAGGACTTGGCGGCATTCCAGCTGTCACAGTTGCTAAAGATGGATATGATTCAGACGGAATCCGTTGGGATAAAGCACCATGTCGTTTCTGTGGTACAGGCTGTAGTATATTGGTCGGTACTCGTGACGGGCGTGTAGTTGCGACTCAGGGCGACCCAGATGCAGCGGTAAACAAAGGTCTAAACTGTATCAAGGGATATTTTCTATCCAAAATTATGTATGGTAAGGATCGTTTAGACACTCCTCTACTGCGTCAAACTGACGGTGAGTTTGATAAGAATGGTGAGTTTACTCCTATCAGCTGGGATGCAGCATTCGACATTATGGCAGAGAAGTGGAAAGGAGCTATGGCTAATGACCGTGCTCGTGGCGATGGCAAATCTACAGTAGGTATGTTTGGTTCAGGACAGTGGACTGTTATGGAAGGGTACGCTGCATCTAAACTGATGAAGGCTGGCTTCCGCTCCAATAATATCGACCCTAACGCTCGCCACTGTATGGCATCTGCGGTAGGAGCATTTATGCGCACCTTCGGTTCTGACGAGCCAATGGGCTGTTATGATGACTTTGAGCATGGTGAGAACTTTGTGCTTTGGGGTTCCAATATGGCTGAGATGCACCCCATCCTCTGGTCAAGAATTACTGATACTCGTCTCACTAAAAAGAACTCTACAGTACAAGTTTTATCTACATTCACTCACCGAAGCTGTGACTTAGCAGATAATGTGATGATTTTTGAACCACAGACTGACCTAGTGATTGGTAACTATATTGCCAACTACATTATTCAGAACGGTGCAGTAAATAAATCATTTGTAGAAAATAGTACCAATATCCGCCTTGCTAACACCGATATCGGTTACGGTCTACGCCCAACTGATCCGCGCGAGAAGAACGCTAAGAACAGCTCTCCTCGTAAAGCACAGGTTGGATCTAAACCAATGAGCTTCGATGAGTACAAGGAATTTGTTGCAGACTACACTCTAGAGAAGACCTCTAAAATGTCTGGGGTTCCAGAGAGAAATCTCCTAGAGCTAGCTGAGATCTACGCCAATCCGAACAAGAAGGTAATGTCTCTATGGACTATGGGTGTAAACCAGCATACTCGTGGAGTCTGGATGAACCACCTAATATATAACATCCATCTTCTAACCGGCAAGATCTCTCTCCCTGGTAATGGTCCATTCTCCTTGACTGGACAGCCTTCAGCGTGTGGTACTGCTCGTGAGGTTGGAACTTTTGCTCATCGTCTCCCTGCAGATTTGGTAGTAATGAAGAAACCACATCGTGACTTTGCTGAGAAGACCTGGAAGATTCCAGAGGGTACTATCCCTGCCAAACCTGGCTATCACGCCGTACTGCAGAACCGTATGTTGAAAGATGGCAAGATAAATGCTTACTGGGTAATGTGTAACAACAATGTGCAGGCAGCACCAAACCTCAATGAAGAGACTATGCCTGGCTATCGCAATCCGAAGAACTTTATTGTAACTTCCGATCCATATCCAACTGTTACTGCAATGGCATCTGACCTAATTCTCCCTACTGCAATGTGGATTGAGAAAGAGGGAATGTATGGTAATGCGGAGCGCCGTTCACAAGCTTGGCGCCAGCAGGTTCCTTCAGCTAAAGGAACTCGTTCAGATATCTGGCAGTTAATGGAGTTCTCCAAACGATTTACTACTGAAGAGGCATGGGGTGAAGAGCATGTTGCAAAAATGCCTGAACTGCGTGGCAAAACACTATTTGATGTCCTCTACGCAAATGGTCAAGTCAATAAGTATGGACTTGATGAGCTTCAGCCAGGACATGACAACGAAGAGGCGTTCCATTTTGGCTTCTATCCACAGAAGGGGCTCTTTGAAGAGTACCGTCTCTTTGGAACTAAAGGACCTAAGAAAGGGCATGAACTTGGTGATTACACCCAGTACCATAAGGTGCGTGGTATGCGCTGGCCTGTAGTAGATGGCAAAGAGACTCTCTGGCGCTATCGTGATGGCTTTGATCCACATGTACGCAGATCTAACCCAACAGTAGCGAAGGGAGATGTCTATTTCTATGGTAAGCCAGACGGTAAAGCAAATATCTTCTGCTGCCCTTACGAGCCACCTGCAGAATCACCTAATGATGAGTATCCATTCTGGATGTCTACTGGACGAGTACTTGAACATTGGCACTCAGGAACAATGACTCAGCGAGTCCCTGAGCTCTACAAGGCGGTTCCTGATGCGTTGATCTATATGAATGCAAAAGATGCGAAAGCACAGCGTATGCATGATGGATCTGTGGCTAAGGTATCTTCTAGGCTTGGTGATTTCACTGGTCGTATCTCCACTCGTGGACGAAATAAGATGCCAGAAGGGATGATCTTCGTACCATGGTTCGATGCTCGTCGTCTAGTTAACAAGCTAATTCTTGATGCAACCGATCCTCTATCCAAAGAGACCGATTACAAAAAAGTTGCTGTTAAAATTACTAAAGTCTAAGGAGGATTATCCAATGAAAAAGAGTAATAAAATGATGTTTCTGTTGGGCGTGTCTATGGTTGCAATGGCTGGTAGCAGCTCTATAGCTACTGCTTTTTATGAGGTAACGTCTCTACGAGGAGATCTAAGTATCAACAGTGATGCGCAGATTCCTGCCAAGAAGAGAATATATAAAAATGTAGATCTATTTGCGAGAGATTTTAAGGAGCAACCTCCTTTCATGACTCACAAAGAGTATGCTATAAACATTAGGGATAATCGCTGTTTTGAGTGTCACAGTGAAGATAACTATCAGGAAGAGGAGACAACTCGTATTCCTGATACCCACTATATGGATCGCAACGACAACAAGCTAGATCATGTAGCTGGTTCTCGTTACTTCTGTAACCAGTGTCATATGCCGCTATTTAAGGTTGAACCATTAGTTGATAATGACTTCAGATCTTCATCTAGAAGGTAGTCTGGATATGTAATCCATTTGTGACAATAGAAGCCGTCTGGATATAATGTCTAGGCGGCTTTTTTATGTGTTATATTACCAACAAGATAGTTACATATTAAAGTTAAAAACAGAGCTTAAAATAGAGTTAGAAACAGAGTTATAAACGAAAGTTATATATTAAAAGAGAGATAAAAATGACAGAAGAGTTAATCCAAATTTCAGGTATTGCAATTCGTTTCACCCCTGAATTTATGCAACCAATTAAAGAGAAGCTTCTTACCATAACAGGGTTAGAGATTCACGCTGAAGATCCTGCTGGAAAGTTTGCAGTCACTATTGAGAATAGAAACTCGCATGCTATGACCGATATAATCAGTGATATTGAGGCGTTAGATGGGGTAGTACTGGTAAACCCAGTCTATATCCACGATGAAGAGGAGATGAGTGGCGATAATGCCAATATTAAATTGTAGATATAGATCCTCCAACTACAGATTCTAAATAAAAAATATGAAAAAAATAGATCGACGAGAATTTATCACCAATAGCGGTAAGATGGTTGGCGGTATGGCGATTGCTGGAGCTGGTATCGCTCTATTTGGTTCTCAAGCAAGCTCTAACCCAGCATACGCTCTGCGTCCACCAGGAGCGCTTCCAGAGGAGCAGTTTTTAGGTGCTTGCATAAGATGTGGTCTCTGCGTTAAAGATTGCCCTTATGATATTCTAAAACTTGGAGAGATCCAAGATGAAGTGGCTCTAGGAACCCCCTACTTTATAGCTAGAGAGATACCTTGCGAGATGTGTGAAGAGATCTACTGCATTCAAAACTGCCCTACAGGAGCTCTAGATCATAACTTAGCCGACATCAACACATCAAGAATGGGGGTAGCTGTACTGGTTGATCAAGAGACCTGCCTCAATCTATTGGGGCTGCGTTGTGATATCTGCTACCGTGTATGCCCAGTTATAGACGAGGCTATTACCTTAGAAAGATTTCACAACACTCGCACCCAAAGCCATACCCTATTTATCCCTACTGTTCACTCTGACAGCTGCACTGGCTGCGGCAAGTGTGAACATGCCTGCCCACTCCCTATCGCCGCAATTAAAGTTCTTCCAGAGAGTTTAGCTAAAGGTGAATCTAGCTCACACTATCGCCTCGGCTGGAAAGAGAAAGAGAAAAAAGGTAGTGCGTTAGTTGCGCCAGATGTAGAGCATCAATATAATCTTCCAGATGGATACAAGTATGATCTGCAAGGAGAGGGATTATCTATCCCCGAGACAGATAGTGGGCCAAACTTAATGGATTTTGACATTCCTGGATTTGCCAATATCTCTATCTCAAAACCAAAAGAGTAAGCAACGCTTAACTTGCAACAGAGTACTTGCAATACAATAGGCAACTCTTAGCGTGCTATAATTATCTATTCTAATAGATATGATAGAGAGAGAATTTTATGAATCTGCATGAGTACCAAGCAAAAGAGCTATTCCGTAAAGTTGGGATCCCCACCCCTAATGGGGAGGTGGTTATAGATAGTGATAGCGTAGAGGTGGTTGCTAAAGATATTGGGGGTAATGCTTGGGTTGCTAAAGCACAAGTCCATGCTGGTGGACGAGGTAAAGGTGGTGGAGTTAAGATCTCTACAAGTATAGATGATCTGGTTGCTGCTACCAATCAGATGCTTGGCAACACCCTAATCACTCCTCAGACTCACGGACGCGGACTACCAATCAATAGCGTACTGATCGAAGAGACTCTTGATATAGAGCGAGAGTTATACCTTGGCGCACTAGTTGATCGTGATCAAGAGAAGATTGTCTATATGGCATCTAGTGCTGGGGGAATGGATATTGAGCAGGTTGCGGCAGAGACTCCTGAAAAAATTGTAACTGTACATGCTGATCCTGCAGCTGGATTACAAGCCTACCAGTGCCGTCAACTAGCATTCGGTTTGGGGTTAGAGGGAAAACAGATTAGTGCATTAACAAAAATTGTTACTGGACTACATCGTCTATTTACCCATAACGACCTAAGTTTAGTTGAGATTAATCCTCTAATTATTACCGCAGATGGTGAGTTAGTAGCTCTGGATGCGAAGATAAATATAGATGATAATGCTCTCTACCGTCACCCTAAACTCAAGGATCTCCACGATCCATCTCAGGAAGATGCAGCAGAACTTGAAGCGAGCAAGCACGAACTAAACTACATAACCCTTGATGGAAATATTGGTTGCATGGTGAATGGTGCTGGACTTGCAATGGCGACTATGGATCTAATTAAATTACAGGGAGGCGAGCCTGCAAACTTTCTTGATGTTGGTGGTGGTACTACTGCAGAAAGAGTTGCAGTGGCATTTAAGCTAATATTAAGTGACTCTAAGGTTAAAGCTATCTTGGTAAATATCTTTGGCGGTATCGTGCGTTGCGACCTTATTGCTGAGGGAATTATAAGTGCTATCCAAGAGGTTGGGGTAGATATTCCAGTGGTAGTTAGACTTGAGGGCACTAACGCTCCGCAAGGGATGGCGCTTCTTAAAAGTAGCGGGCTAAATATTGATGTTGAAGATACATTAACTGGCGCTGCTAAAAAGGCAGTAGAGAAAGGAGCTCAAGCATGAGTATATTAATTAACAAAGAAACTCGGGTAATTGTGCAGGGCTTTACTGGAAAACAGGGTACTTTTCATGCAGAGCAGTCTATCGCCTATGGAACTAACATTGTAGGTGGAGTAACTCCTGGCAAGGGTGGACAGAGCCACCTTGAACTCCCTGTATTCAACACTGTAGCTGATGCAGTTGCAGATACTGGCGCTGACGCAACTATGATCTATGTCCCTGCCCCATTTGCTGCAGATGCTATTTTTGAAGCGGCGTCAGCTGGGATCAAAACCATAGTATGTATTACTGAAGGGATACCTGTACAGGAGATGATTAAAGTTAAAGCATTCTTAAAAGATTTTCCTGAGACTAGACTTATTGGGCCAAACTGTCCAGGCATCATCACCCCTGGGGCTTGCAAAATTGGAATTATGCCAGGCAATATTCATCAAGAGGGGAAGATTGGTATCGTCTCTCGTTCAGGAACCCTCACCTATGAGGCTGTATTCCAAACAACCAATGCAGGACTAGGTCAATCCACCTGTATCGGTATCGGAGGAGACCCTATCCACGGGATGAACTTCATCGACTGTCTAGAGCTGTTTCAACAAGATGAGCAGACTAAGGGCATTGTATTGGTCGGGGAAATTGGCGGAAGCAAAGAGGAAGAGGCTGCAGAGTATATTCGCAACCATGTAACCAAACCAGTAGTAGCATATATTGCAGGAGTAACAGCTCCAGCAGGACGCAGAATGGGGCATGCTGGAGCAATCATCTCTGGTGGTAAAGGCACTGCTGAAGATAAAATTACAGCACTAGAAGCCGCTGGAGTGACCGTATCTCGCTCCCCTGCTGAGATAGGTGAAAATATGGCAGAGCTTCTTAGTAACTATTCAGCTCCCCCCTAAAATTCACCATCTCTGCGTAGCACGACCTCGTTCCTCGGTTGCAAAATCATCATATACACCTGTATACTCAAATTTTGCGCCTTGATCTGATGAATTTTAGAGGCAATCTGAACAGTTACAAATGCAACCGAGGAACGAGGTTGCTATGAATTACCCTTAATGCAAATGCACGGTTTCAAACTCAAAGGGTAGTTCATAAATTATATCATCCAGCTCCACTCGCAGAATAGCAACCCACTGTATCATGTTACGAATACAGACCGATAGACTACCCTTACCTGTAAAGATGGTACTGTTCTGCTTTACGCTGGATGACTCCTCTTGCTGAAGCTCAAACTGGAGAAAACCCATATACATATCCTTCCCCTCGAACTGAATTTGAACTCTATCTGGCTCTGCATCGGTAAATTCTGCTCTTAATAAAATCGGTTCTATTGATGATGGATTTTTTGGAGTCATCTCAAAAACAACCTCTACATCTTTATGGAGAGAGATAGTTCCACTGCATGGCCTCAAGTGGAGCTTACAATCTTTTACCACCTCTAGACGCACCACTCTCTTATTTTTTTCGCTAAAATATTTATCACCATAATAGAGTCCAGCGCCAACAATAGCTAAGACTACTAAAGTTACACTAATAATTATTGCTCTTCTCACAGCTACTACCAAGCGTTCTGAATTGACAGAAGATCTCTAATCATCACATCTGGATTATGAGGTGTGGTAAGAATTGCGTGCAGATCCCCATCTGGGTTGGTCAAAAATATTGCCGCAGAGTGGTTGATCAAGTAAGAGTTCTCTAGCCCTTCTGGAATATCTTCATCCTCATCAACCACCAACTCTCTACCATTCAAGTAGTAGACTCGCTCATACATTGCACCCATAGAGTGTGACAGAGAATCAACTACGTTCTGCTCTCCTGTGACACCTAAAAAAGATGGGTGATAGTAACCTGTATACTCTTGTAGAGACTTGGGAGTATCTCTCTGTGGATCAACAGATACGAACACCACCTGAGGTTTATCTATTTTAAGTGCTGAATCTTGCTCTAAAGAGCGCATCATCTCAGAGAGCATAAAGAGCTCGGTTGGGCAGACATCAGGGCAGTGAGTGTAACCAAAGAAGAATAGCGACCACTTACCTTTAAGATCAGCAACTGAAAAATCGTTCAGTTCACTACTCTGTAACTCAAAATGTTTTAAGTTAAAAGGAGGCAGTTCTTTAGCTTGTGGCAATACTGTTGCGGCTTCTAACTGCAATCTTTCTGGTGAACGATCACAACCAGCGAGTAGCAGTGGGATCATCAATACTAATATATTTATAATTTTTTTCATTGTGCAATTATACAGGGTTCTAATTTAATCTCATAGTATAGTGTTAGCGCAAAGTAGCACAAAAAATAGAGCAATAAAATAGAATCAATGGCATAATTTACCGTTAATGAGACTACTATCTATATTCACCAATAGCTTTGCTCATGGTGTTCACCCTGCCCATCATAAAGGTCAGACTGAAAACCTTGCAATTCAGCGAGTCCCATTTGGGAGTCGTTTTGTAATGCCGCTTGGACAACATATAGGAATTCCAGCGTTAGCTGTGGTTAAAAAGGGAGACAAAGTACGAAGAGGTCAGCTAATTGCAAAAGCTGGTGGATTTGTCTCTACTGCGCTCCACAGTCCAGTAACTGGCACCATTAGTGAGATCTCTCCTCAACGCACTATTGATGGCTCTTTTAAGGAGTCGATTGTTATTAAAGCAGATCCCTTCTCTAGCCAACGCATTGATAGCACTCCACCTGCCGCTTGGGAAAAGTTATCTCTGGAAGAGTTTATCCAGACTGTACAGCAGGCAGGAATTGTTGGAATGGGAGGAGCCGCATTTCCGAGCCATGTTAAATACTCTATTCCAGAGGGAGCCCAGATAGATGACCTTCTCATAAATGGAGCAGAGTGTGAGCCATACCTAACTAATGACCACCGTTTAATGGTAGAGAGAGCTGAGGCAGTAATTGATGGTAGTGAAATTTTGCGTCAGAAGTTGGGAGCAAAGCAAGCCACTATAGGCGTAGAGAAAAATAAACCAGAAGCGATAAAAACTCTGCAAGATGCTCTGCGCCAACGCCCATCAGCTCCTATTAAGATAGCAGCACTAGAAGTTAAGTACCCACAAGGTGCTGAGAAGATGTTGATTCAATCTGTCTATAAGAGAGAGATTCCAGCTGGGGCACTACCCAGAGATATTGGAGTTGCAGTAAATAATGTCGGTACGATTGTCGCTATTGCCGATTTGTTCAGTCAAGGTATGCCTCTTATTGAACGCATCGTAACCGTCTCTGGACCAGGCATAGATCGTCCTGCCAACCTTACAGTTCCGCTTGGCACTTCAGTACGGGATGTACTAGAGTTTTGTGGTGGACTGAACGATAAGAGTCGTGAGATCATTATGGGTGGACCAATGATGGGGTTTCCTATTGCAAGCCTTGATGTACCGATACTTAAAGGTAGTTCAGGAATTTTAGCCTTCACTGCCAAAGAGACTGCTCGTCCCCATGAATATCCATGCATCCGTTGTGGTCGATGTTTGGAGGCGTGCCCCTATTTTTTAAACCCCTCTCGTCTAGCCCTCCTAAGTCGAAATAGAAGATATGAAGAGACTGCAGAGTACCATATAATGGACTGCGTAGAGTGTGGAGCCTGTAGCTATGCCTGCCCCTCCAACATCCCAATTTCACAACTTATCCGTACAGCAAAAAACAATTTGAAGCAGCATCCATTGGAAGAGGCTGCATGAAATTTAGACTCCACAATACTTTATGAATAGATCAGAACCCGAACTTCTTCTCCAATCTGCTCCGCTACTGCGTGAAGGATTAACGATTCCTACAGCAATGCGTGATGTGATCATTGCGCTGTTGCCTGCGCTGCTTGCAGGGTTCTGGTATTTTGGGATTAGTGCTCTGCTAGTGGTAATTGCATCTATCTTGGGTTGCGTTATGACCGAATGGATTTTTACCGACAAGCAGAAGCGAATGATTGCCCTCTCTGATGGTAGTGCAATTCTTACTGGTCTACTGCTAGGTATGACTCTTCCCCCTGCTCTACCACTCTGGATGGCTTGGATTGGAGGTGTGGTTGCTATTGGATTAGGCAAAGTGATCTGGGGCGGTCTGGGCGGCAATCTCTTTAACCCTGCTATTGTGGGTCGTGCATTTCTTCTAGGAACATTTCCAATTGCAATGACCACTTGGAATCTTGCTAAAGGAGGAACAGATAACTTCTTTAATCTCTACCCTAGCACCTTCACTGCACCATTTATGCAGGTCGCGCCAACCGATGCGATGAGTGCCGCCACCCCACTTGGGCTGATGAAGTTTGAGCAGGTCGATACAGAGATCTTCTCTCTAATGTTTGGTAACACCTCAGGATCTCTAGGCGAAACTAGCGGTATTCTATTGATGGTTGGTGGACTATACCTACTTCTTCGTCGTGCGCTGGAGTGGCGTATTCCTCTAGCTATATTTATATCAGCAGGGCTTTTCACTCTTATGCTCCATACTATTGACCCTGCCCGTTTTCCAGACATTCACTTCACCCTCTTCTCTGGTGGAATGATGCTCGGAGCAATCTATATGGCAACCGACCCTGTAACCTCTCCGCTCACCACCAAAGGCGCTTGGATATTTGGGAGTGGGGTTGGAGTGTTGATTGTACTAATTCGTAATTTTGGCGGGCTCCCCGAGGGGGTACTTTATGCAATTCTATTTATGAATGCAGCAACCCCTCTCATAAATCGCTACACTCAACCTAAAGTATTTGGGAGGAGAGGCTAGTGACAACACAAAAACCAGCTGAGCAGGAACCATCCTCAACCAGACTTATTGCGACCCTTGCTATAGCTGGGCTTATTTCAGGAGTTGCAATTGTATCTATCTATGAAGCAACCCTTCCAACTATCACTGCAAATAAAGCACGAGAGCTCCGCGAGGCTGTATTTAAGGTGCTGCCTGGAGTGAGTAAAATGGAGAAGTATCAGCTAGAAGGTAATCAATTACGCTTTAGAACAGAAACAGGTAAAGATGAAAATACACTGTACGGTGGCTACAACCAGCAGGGAGAGTTTGTGGGATATGCGCTACCGAGCTCAGGACCAGGATTTCAAGATACTATTGGAATTCTCTACGGATATATTCCAATTACTCGTAAAGTTGTAGGGATGGAAATTTTGGAGAGCAGAGAAACTCCAGGTCTCGGGGATAAGATCTATAAAGATCTATCTTTCGTCTCCAACTTTTATGACCTCTCCATTGATCCCACTATTGTGACGGTAAAGAAAGGATTGAAGTCTGCCACTAATGAGGTGGATGCTATTACTGGCGCAACTATATCAGCTAAGGCTGTGGTGAGAATCATCAATGAGGGTAATGCACGCTGGGTTGAGAAGTTGCCTACTCACGGACTAGCACTACAAGAACAGCCAACTCAACAAGAGGGTGAAAAGTGAAGCAACCAACAAGTTCATACCAAGAGATGATGAAAGGGATCTGGAGAGATAACCCTGTATTTGTGCAGGTATTAGGAATGTGCCCAATGTTAGCAGTGACTAACTCTGCGGTTAATGCTCTCGCAATGGGGTTAGCAACACTTTTTGTCTTAGTTGGATCTAGTTTTCTAGTCTCTATTATGCGCCTCTGGATTCCTAAACAGGTGCGTATATCCAGCTATATAATTATTATTGCCACCTTTGTTACTATCATCGACTACAGTCTCTTGGCAGTTTTTCCAAAAATTCATAAAGAGCTCGGAGCATTCATTCCACTAATCACTGCAAACTGCCTGATCTTGGGAAGGCAAGAGGCCTTTGCCTCGCGTACCACTGTTCGTTTCGCAGTTATGGATGCACTAGGAATGTCGGGAGGTTTTCTCTTTGCGCTGATGGCACTTGGAAGTGTGCGGGAGATTTTAGGAGAGGGCGCACTTTTTGGAGTATCACTGTTTGGTCCAAACTTTGAACCTTGGGTTATTATGATTCTACCGCCTGGTGGATTCCTAACACTTGGTCTAATCCTCCTCTTCTTCAACTGGGTGACAGAGAAGCGTCGTCAAGCTCAAATTAACTACAGACTCTCTCTAAACTCTATTGAGGAGAGCAGAGTATGAGCGATCCAGCACTTCAACACTTTCTCTGGATCTTTATCAGCGCACTGCTGGTAAACAATTTTGTGCTCGCCTATTTCTTAGGACTCTGTCCATTTCTTGGAGTTTCTGGAAAACTGGAAACCTCAGCACGACTAGGGTTAGCAACCACCTTTGTACTAATCATCACCGCTATCTGTGCTTGGATCCTAAATACTTATATCCTACCCCACGCCCCATATCTACGCTTGATCAGCTTTATCGTGGTAATCGCCAGCGTAGTACAATTTATTGAGATGTTAATCAAAAAACTAAGTCCATCTCTATTCCGCTCTTTAGGAATATTCCTTCCTCTCATAACTACCAACTGCGCCATTCTTGGTCTTGCAATTTTCGCTACTAATCGTGAATATAGCTTCTTAGAGAGCGTCGTGTTTGCACTTGGTGCTGGTGGTGGCTTCACCCTAGCACTTCTACTCATGGCTGGATTGAGAGAAGAGAGTGAACTTGCCGATGTACCAACTCTAATTCGTGGCACAGCATTTAACCTTATTATTGCTGGTATACTCTCAATGGCATTTATGGGATTTGCAGGACTCTTCTCAACTTGAACATACTCCAGCACCTCCCTGCAATATTAGCACTAGCTGCGCTCCTCGCAGGATGGGTAGCATTTCAGCAGTGGCTCCAACGCAGGGGAGAGTTAGATACAAAGTATAAACCAGGATGTGGAGCATGTTCCAACAAAGATAGTTGCGGCACTAGCAATAGCGATGAGAGTAAACAAGTTAAGTTATAACAAAAGTATAAGTTACAGCAACGCAAGGAGATAAAGGTATGAGAGTACACACAAGAAAAATAGCATTGATTGGTGGAGGGCAGATTGGGAGTGCGCTGGCGTTGCTGATCTCGCAGAAAGATCATGCAGAAGTTGTGATTATTGATCTTCCGCAGGCTATCGACTCTATCAAAGGTAAAGCTCTCGATATAATGGCGATGCGTCCGCATGCTGGAGTTGATGTCCCAATTACTGCGAGCAGTGACTATAGCGATATTGCAGGAGCTGAAGTAGTTATTATCACTGCAGGTGTTCCGCGTAAAGCTGGAATGACTCGCAACGATCTGCTAGATATAAATCTTGGAGTTATCAAGTCGGTCTCCAAAGAGGTAGCCAAACATGCGCCTAACGCATTTGTAGTTTTATCTACCAACCCTGTTGACACTATGTGTCAAGCTTTTCATAAATATTCAGGAATGGATAAGAGCCAAATTATAGGTCTCTCTGGTGCTTTGGATAGTGGTCGCTTCCGTCTCTTTATTGCGATGAAGACTGGAATTTCAGCTAAGGATGTATCTTGCATGGTGATGGGTGGGCATGGTCCTACTATGATTCCGCTTACTAGAACCGCAACTGTTGGTGGAATCCCTATCCAAACTCTCCTCTCTGACCAGCAGATCGAAGAGATAGTACAACGCACGCGTGATGCAGGAAGTGAAATCGTTAATTTAATGGGAAATGGTAGTGCCTATATCAGTCCAGCATCGGCTATTATGGAGATGGTAGTAGCATATCTCTACAATAAAAAAAGGCTTATCGCATCTTCAGTACTATGTGAGGGGGAGTATGGTATCGATAACTGCTTTATTGGAGTGCCATGCATTATTGGCGCTGGCGGGGTGGAGAAGATCGTAGAGATGGAGTTAAATAAAACAGAGAGTGATCAGCTCCAGATCAACTACAGAGCATTACAAGATAATATTACACAGATTTAATTGCTAATAGATGATTAACTATTTAGTTACTATCTAATTACCCATATTTAAAGTTCGCATTAGCAGCTGCTTGGTTGTGTTCATAACTTCAATACTGGATTCATAAGAGCGTGATGCGGACATCATATTCGCCATCTCCTCTACAGGATTTACATTAGTAGTAAAGATAAAACCATCACCATTTGCCATTGGATGGTTGGGGGCATAACGCTGCTTAATCGGGGCTTGACTCTCCGCAATCTCTTTTACTCTTACTCCACCAGCCTCCTCTCCGTTTTGCTCTCCTAATCCACCAAGGATCTCTTGGAAAACTGGAGCTTTAGCTCTGTACGCTTCTGCTTCTGAACTAGCTACGGTTTCGGCATTTGCTAAGTTACTCGCTACTGTATTAAGACGCACATTTTGTGCATGCAGTGCGGAGGATGATATATCGAATACATTAAATAGTGGCACAGCTTATCTCCCTTAAAAATATCTTTCTCTAATTTATCTTATTAAAGCAATTGTAACTATTCAGTTATAACACTAACTACTCGCCCTTTATTGCAGACTTAAGGGCCTTAAATTTTCCACCCAAAAACTGGAGGGTTGCCTGATAGCGCATTGAGTTATCTAAAAACTCACCCTTCTCTATATGTGCCTCTACTGTATTACCATCTACTGATGGTTGAGTTGGAATTCTAAACTGAACTAGATCTGAATCAGCTCCAGCAAAGTCAAAATGTTTTGCGTGGGTCTTTTTCATAGAGCCTATATCCGTAGATGCTCTCTCTAATACTGCACGAAAATCTATATCTTTTGCTTTATATCCTGGAGTATCTGCATTAGCAAGATTAGCAGCAAGGAGTTCAGTCTTCTTTGAGCGCACCTGAAGTGCTTGCACATGATTCCCTAAATAGTTATCTAAAATATTTGACACTGTTACACTCCTATTTCTATTCTTATCTTATTTTACTTCTACTCTATATCTACGCCCAAGCTACTCTTCTGCCCTTATGGGAACTTGTACTGTTTTCCATTAACTTTTTTATCAGCTTCATCTTGTTGGAGCTGAAGCATCTTGTCCTGTTCGAGTTGGAGAGCGTTATGCCCTTCAACTAAACTTTTATGTTTAATCTTAAGGTCATCCTGAATCTGTTTACTTAAGTTTGCCTCACTCTTCTCAATAATTTTTTGCAGTTCAGCTATCTTAATTTGAGTCTCTGCAATTCCTGCTTCAATCACACTTAAGTCAACTGATACTACAGGAGCTGGTGCCATTACAAACTGTGAATCGGCTACTGTATCTGACTCTAAATCTTGATCTAAAACTTCAGCTGATGCTGGTGGATAAGGCGCTGCTGGAGGAGTGAAACTTTTCAACTCTTCAACTGCTGCCACTACTGCATCCATCTGACTCTGCTGTTCAAAGATTCGGCCAGAGACCAGATCTAACTGTTCATAAATGCCATCAACGGAAGCGTTAACTGTATCTATTTTAGTAGGGATGATGGTTTTATCTTCCAGCATCATTAAGGCTAGGACTGCACCACTAATAAACATTCCGATAGTAGAGGCTATCATAGCGAAGTTTCCAGACTTTCCTACCTTCTCTAGAGCAGGCCCCTCCTCTTTTATATCTTTAGCAAACTGCTTAAGACCCTTAACAATTTTTTCATGTGAAGAGGAGTACTCACTTAAATCTGCGACAATTGAACTACTCTCTCCACTACTCTTCTCTATCTGCTCAATAACAGAGGCAAATTTAGAGATCACATCTTCTACATTCTCTTCTGCTGCTGGAGCTGCTGCTGGAGCTGGAGCTGCTGCCGGAGCTGCCTCTACTGGAGTTGGAACTGGAGCTGCTTCTACTGGAGCTGGAGCCGCTACTGGAGCAGGTTCTGGGGCTGCTACAGCTGGAGCGTCAGGATCATAATCAAACAGATCAACTCCATCATCCTCTTCAGGTTCTGGCTCTGGAGTTGGGGCTGGTGTTGGTGCAGGGGCAGGAGCTTGTTCTACAGTTTTAGTAGTATTTCCGCCACCACCTGACCCCTCTGCCACTTCATCTAAAAGTGCATCGATATCAAGTTCTTCTACAGCTGCTTTATTCTCTTCTGCCATAATACTGTTCTCTTAAATATTATTATTTCAATTTTGTCTTATATATATTGTCTTTAATTTATCTATCTTCTAAGTTTATGTTAGTGTTATCATCTAGTCTTGCTAATTGTCTTTAAATATTAATTTACTCTTTACTGACTATTTATTGACTCTTTAGACACTATTTCAACTTAATATAGCTACAATATAGATGTAAGCAATAATTGTACCAACTTTAATAGAATATACTTAATAGAGAATAATGAGCACCGTTCAACCCTCAGCTCCAAGTCAGACAATTACCCTACCAACTGGCACAGGATCTACTTTACCTAAATTACAGGTTGGTCAGACCATATCTGCTACCGTCATATCTGTACAGAGTGGACTTGTTAAATTACAGACTTCAAATATACTTCTTACTGCAAAAACCACCATTCCACTACAAAAGGGTGAGCAACTCCAGCTGACAGTTACTCAACTACAACCTAAAGTTACACTATCGCTATCTAATCCAAACAGTCTCACAACAAAACCTGCAACAATTTCCATAGAGCAGATAGCTCAAAAAATATATCCTAAACAGCAACCACTACAACAGATACTGCAGAGTTTAGGGCAGATATCACAACTTAATAGTAGCAACCGTAGCACCATACTGGCAATTCAGCAACTTTTTCAGAATATTCCAACTCTGATGCAGCTCTTTAACCCCTCCACTCTAAAACAGAGAACCATCAAGTCTGGCTCTTTTATGGAGAATAATCTGCTCAATAGTAGAACTGATAAACTAAGTGGCGACCTAAAGGGGCAACTTCTTCAACTCAGAGCAAAGCTCTTTAGCCAACAACCTCAAACTAATAGACAGCCATCCCAGATAGTACGCCAAATAGATGCTATGCTTTCTCGCATAGACCTTGCCCAGCTCAAAACTCTACAATCTTCAGAGAGTGAATCTGCAACAAAAAGTGCTCAGCGCGAGTGGGTTATCGAGATTCCATTTATGGTAGATGATAAACCACACAATATTGAACTCTACCTCCAACGCCAATCGATACAAGATGATGCGCAAGAAGATAGTTGGCACATTAAGTTAACTCTCTCTCCTCCCAATATGGGAGAGATACATATAAGTGCAAAAATGGGGAGCAAGGAGCTTGACATAAACTTTCTAACTGAGGACCGGCAGAGCTCTGCCACTATATCTAATAATTTAGATAAGCTAGAGGCGACACTCTCATCCTCTGGAATTGAGACAGGCACTCTCTTTAGTAGACAACTCACTCCTAATGATATAGTGCAGACAGATATCCTAAAACCAACAGGTAGTGGTGGCATCAGTGCCAGAGCGTAATCTAAGAGTTAAAAATGAAGAGTAAATTAGATATAGCTGTTGCGCTCCGTTATGAAGAGGGAGTAGGAGCACCAAAAGTAACTGCAAAGGGAAAAGGCATTATTGCTGAACAAATCATGGAGATTGCACGGGAGAATGATATCCCACTATATGAGGAGCCTGAACTAGTAGAGTTACTCTCTGCCGTTGAACTAGATCAGGAGATTCCAGAGACACTATATATAGCAGTTGCAGAGATTATTGCTTTTGTCTATAGAATAGCAGATGAGAAGAGTAGATAAGACTACTATTTGTAACTGTTCATATTGCCTCTAAAATTCATCAGATCAAGGTACAAAATTTGAGCATATATTTATATATGATAATTTTGCAACGCAGAGATGGTGAATTTTAGGGGTGAGCTGAATAGTTACGACTATTTTTTATGAGTAAATAACGACATAAAGAAAAGTGTAACTGCGCTAACCACAATCGAAGGGCCTGTTGGAGTGTTTAACCACATAGATAGATTCAATCCAGCAACCACAGATACTCCTCCCACCATAACTGCAACTGCAGCCATCCGCTCTGGAGTATTACTAAATTGACGCGCGGTTACTGCAGGGATTATCAATAGAGCAGTCACTAGCAACATTCCAATCATCTTCATTGCTAAAGCCACTACCACAGCTATCAACACCATAAATATCAGCTCCACCCTTACTACTGGCACTCCTTCAGCCTGCGCTAACTCTCTATCCACAGTTAGAGCAAGTAGAGGACGCCATATTATAAAGAGAATTGAAAGTACTATAGCACCGCCGCCATATATCCAGAGTAGATCTTCTACTCCTATAGCGAGTAGATCACCAAATAGATAACTCATAAGATCAATCTGCAACCAACTTATCATACTTATAACTAATACTCCAAGCGCTAAGGAGGCGTGAGAGAGGGTTCCCAATACAGCGTCACTAGTCAACTCTCTACGCTTCTGGAGTAGAAACAGGAGGAGTGCGATAGATATTGCCACCATCAATACTCCTAAAGTAATATTGACTCCTAGTAGAAAACCTAGCGCCACTCCGAGCAGAGCTGAGTGTGACATTGTGTCCCCAAGATATGACATCCTCTTCCAGACCACGAAACAGCCGAGAGGTCCGCTGACTATAATTAAGCCTACCCCACCTAAAATTGCCCGCCAGAAGAAATCATCTAACATTTGCCATCACCGCATTGCTGGATTGTGCCAGATAGATCATGGCGATGATCATGGTTATGCTGATAGAGAGCAAGCTCATCTCCCTGCCCAAAGAGGCGCATATACTCTGGGTCTGCACTCACTGTTGATGGGTGCCCTTGACAACAGATGTGTTGATCTATACATATCACTCTATCCGTAGATGCCATCACCACATGTAGATCATGTGATACCATAAGTATTGCGCAGTTATGTCTATCCCTAATTTTGCTAATCAACTTATACATCTCACTCTCACCAAGATAGTCTACCCCTTGGACAGGCTCATCCAACACCAGAAGCTCTGGACTACAGAGCAGAGTTCGCGCCAACATTACTCGCTGAAATTCCCCACCAGAGAGATTAGAGACTGCAGCATCTATAAGATAGGCAACTCCACTCTCAGCCAGTGCGGAGATCACCTTCTTCTCACTGTAATTTGCAGTTAGACTCATTATGCGCCGCACGGTAAGTGGTAAAACTGGATCTATATCGAACTTCTGAGGCAGATACCCAATCCGTAACTTTTTTCTCCTCTTAACTTGACCAGAGGTTGGGGAGATTAAACCAAGCAATAGGCGGAGCAGTGTGCTCTTGCCAGCCCCATTTGGCCCTATAATGGTAACTATCTCTCCTTGCTGGAGCGTCAAAGAGACATCACTAAGCAGAATTTTATTATTAAAACTAAGCGATATCCCAACAGCCTCTAAAAGTGGATCCTCATTAATATTCATAAAAGTTCAAATCTATTATAATTTGTAAGATATATATAAGCATAAAGCATCTATTATAACAAAAAAATATGGGGTACCGCTTCGAAAGGTACACCCATATTTAGGAATGCTCAATATCTATACTTCTAAGAGTAGAGCCATTTAATCATAAACGATAACGATTGTCAACACTATTTACACCCTCCCTCTTAAACTCAGCAGCGCAAGGATAATCACGCTTACGAGCTGTAGATCATATACCGCTCCCTCTTAATCATGTATCATGCATATTATGGATAGATTAAAATTAATATTAATTACACTTAACTCACTTGCTTTATGGGTCATCTCACTCTCTGTAAGTTATGCTCTACCGCCATCTGTAGTGGTATCAAGCAAACCATTCCACTCTCTAGTTGCTGGGGTTATGAGTGGGATAGCAGAACCAAAGCTAATTGTTGATGGACTCTACTCTCCCCACAACTACACTCTTAAACCTAAAAATGCAGTAGAGATACAGAGTGCAGATTTGATCTTTTGGGGAGGAAGAGAGATTGAGCCATTCTTGATAAGATCCCTTCAAAACTTATCCAAGACAACTACTATATCTATAAGTGAGCTTGATAACCTAGAGAAGCTACCACTACGCAACATAAAACAACATCAGCATCATACCGAAAGCGGTATTGATCCGCACCTCTGGCTTGACCCTATTAATGCTATTCACATTATTAAGGGGACAGTAACAGAGTTAAGCAGTATAGATCCCGATAACAGTTCACTCTATCAACGCAATGGCAAAGATATAATAGTTAAACTAGAGCTCCTCCATACACAGTTAACAGGTATGAGTGAAGAGATTAGAGACATCCCATTTATGGTGTACCATGATAGCTACCAATATTTTGAACACCGCTATCAATTAAAGTCTCTTGGAGTAATGGTGCAAAATATAAACCATGCATCAAGTGCTGGTAGATTAGCTTTGATACGCAAACAACTCGTAAAGAATAAAGTTCGTTGTCTCTTTAGCGAACCACAATTTTCAGACCGCCTCGTAAAAGTTGCAACTGATGGAATTACAACACAAATAGGCTCATTAGATCCTATTGGTGCTAGACTTATTCCTGGACCAGAACTATACTTTAACTTAATGGATAATCTTATTAATAACTTGAGCAGCTGCCTAAAAAAGTAGACAAAGAGTTGACGCTTTAATCTGGCACGAGGATTGCATCTACGCCTTACATAGATACACTTTGCATAGATATAGTGTGCATGGATATAATTCGTATAGATATAGATTTTGCATAGATGCAAATATTTAATCTCAATAGAGGATAAAGATATGGCTGATGAAGATAAGAAGGAAGATGAGGCAGGAGAAGAGAAAGAGTCTGGTGGCAGTATGCTGCCTCTCATCATAGGTGGAGTATCTCTACTACTGAATATTGCTATTTTAGTCTATCTTATTCTATTTCCATCTGGCGGTGGCAATGGTGAGGTGATCGCCAAAATGGCAACTGACATAACAGCAATTAGTGAGGAGACTCTTCCTGCAGTAGATGAAAAAATATCTGCTCTAGCTGTCCTTATTCCTGAAGACTCTTCAGATAATGAAGAGGAGGAAGATTGCGAAGATGGTGAAGAGTGTGAAGAATATGAAGAGGATGAAGATGACGGCGATTACTCTACAGCTGACTCATCTTCCGATGGATCACCTCAGCTCACAGAGCTCACTATGATGATGACAGATACACAGTTAATTATGCGCCAGCTAGCAGAGAATCTAAATACCGATACAGCCTCAATCAAGCGCTCTATTGGTGGAGCAGCTAAAGCTGGAAAACAGGTCCGCAATTTAAGAGCAGATCTAAAACGGATAGAGAAGAAAATTAACGAGCTACTGGGTGACACTCCTGACGGCAAAAAGCGGAAAAAAGGCGGTCGTATTACCCATAACATATATGATTATGAGAGTGGTGGAATAACTTTCCCTTAAACTAATAGATGATATCTGATCTATATTCTGTATAAATATTTACTGTATAAATATTTATAATATGTAATTTTGTATTTTTTTAAACTTGTAACTTATTTGTAACTTAGGAGAGATAAGATGAAATTTAAACATAAAACCTTAACTGCACTAGCCCCTGCTCTACTAGCAGCTTGGGGAGTAACTGCCGCAACCAATAGCTATGCTGAAGAGTACGCACCACCACCATCCCCAACTCGCATCTCTGCAATTGGATATGGTGCAGAGAGTACTTTTGAAGGGTACTCAGATGGACAGCGCATGCTAACCTCAATTCGTGCCTCCAAGATGGATGCCTATCGAGCACTCTCAGAGCAACTCTATGGAGTTCGCATCAACGGTCAAACCACAGTATCATCTATGGTCGCCAAAAATGATAACTTCAGAGTGTATGTGGATGCATTTCTACGCGGCGCGGAGATTATCAGCATCAACCCTATTGGTAGTGGAAACTATGAGACGATAATCGAAATTGAGATCGACAACAAGTTCTTCACTCTTGCCAATAGCTACGAATAGCACACTGCTGATAGATTCAAGATAGATGTTAAGGTCGCTACTAAAGGGTACTCTGCTACTTCTACTCTCTACTACAGTAGAGGCTCAATTCCTTACCTCCGAGGGTGAAGCTATAGTTCGTCATAACGATACCTCAACTGCTAGATATATGGCAATTGTGGAAGCTATGAACCAAGCTAGCTTAGAGAATGGGGCAGAGATTACCTCTGATACCATCATGCACAATTTGGCTATTCATTCTGATACAGTGCGTATCCGTACCAAAGGACGAGTTGGTGACGTTCATGTTCTACAGGAGTGGCAAGAAGATAATATCTATCATGTACGCATCTCTGCAGAGATCAGTGATGCTGCTCTTAGCTGCAACTCTCCTACTGCATTAGTACATAATAAGCGCATTGTAGTTACTCAATTTATAAATCTAGCCACTAACGATAGTAGCGACCTAAGAGATGTAGAGAGCGGTTTGGCTACTATGATGGTGCGCTCTATAAACAATAGTTCCAACAAAATTAAAGCAACCCCAATGACTCAATATGCAATTCAGGGAGAAGGGTATGCAGAACGTGCTGCTCAGGTGCAGCAGTTAGCTCGCCAGAGTGGAGCTCAATTTATTCTAAGCGGATCACTCAACCAAGCCTCCAGAGATAGTGTAGGAGACTTAGCTGAAAGTGGATTAATGAAAGAGCTCTCCAATTTTATTGGAGTAGTACAAGAACAGTATAGCCCTAGACACTTAGAGGTTGAGACCACACTGTATGATGGCGAGAGCGGAGAAGTTATAGCTAACCAACAAGATGGCATTACAGTCTCTGGAAAAGTATATGTGGGTAGAGATAGCAAAGTTGGAAGCCACTCATTTATAGCAACCACTACTGGAAGCGCACTACAGAAGCTAATAGATTCACAAAGTAGAACTTTAACTAACGAATTAGCTTGCCTTCCAATGACCACAACTATTAGCTCAATCAAAGACAATACTATAACTCTCCCTGTTGGGCGTAATGGTGGCATTCATGCTGGTGATAGATTAGTAATTGTAGAACAGAATAGCCCGCTTACTATATTAGGAATACTCCAGATCACCCAAGTATCTGCAACCCGCTCATCTGGAATGACTGATATTGACCCATCTATACTAGGAATAACAAAATCAGACCTAGTCCGTTCTTGGTAAACATTACTCAACTTTAGTGATTATTATTAGGTGTCGCCTGAAACAGCTAGAGTTATTTGATACAATATACCGATGAAATGGATCGGAGCACATGTAAGCGCAGCTGGTGGAGTTCAGAACACCCCAGATAATGCAAATAAAATTGGAGCGCAAGCTTTTGCCCTCTTCACCAAAAATCAGCGTCAGTGGAAAGCTAAAGATCTAACTAGCGAGCAGATTGATGGTTTCCATAAAGCAATGGAGAGCTACGGATACACTCCAAACCAAGTACTCCCCCACGATAGCTACCTAATAAACTTAGGTCACCCAGAGGATGAGCTGCGTAGCAAATCACTCAACGCATTTATTGATGAACTTGAACGCTGCGATCAGCTTGAACTAAACTTACTTAACTTCCACCCAGGAAGTCATCTGCGCAAGATATCAGAAGATGAGTGTTTAGATCGAATCGCTGACTCTATAAACAGGGCGCTAGATGCAACAAAAAATGTAGTTGCAGTGATAGAGAATACTGCTGGACAAGGATCTAATCTTGGATACCGCTTCGAACATCTCGCCCATATCATAGACAAAATTGAAGATAAATCTAGAGTTGGGGTCTGCATAGATACCTGCCACACCTTCGCGTCTGGCTATGATCTACGCACAGAAGATGATTACCATAAAACTATGGGGCAATTCGAAGAGATCGTCGGCTTTAACTATCTGCGAGGAATGCACCTCAACGACTGTAAATCTGATTTTGCTAGCCGAGTAGACCGCCATCAAAGCATTGGTAAGGGCACTATTGGTGATGGTCTATTCAAGATGATTATGAATGATAAGAGAATTGATAATATACCGATGGTGTTAGAGACTATCAACAGCGATATATGGGATCAAGAGATTGCCCTACTCTACAGTATGATTAAAGACGATTAACTATCTTCAAGCGTAACCATCTATATGGTTATTGGTATCCACCTGAAACTGCTCCTCTGCTGGACCCTCATTCTCCCCACCATCATCTTTACTTTGCTTGACTGACTCTATA
>JABHVM010000031.1 GCA_018658305.1 Thiotrichales bacterium
AATATGATGAAATAATAGCTGTGAGTGATGATGGCTGAGTCAGAGACTCAGCCATCATGCTAATCTTTGGGTCTGTTATATTTAGGTAGAATAATTTCTATTACTAATAGTGGATCTCCATCTATGCGATATAGTATGCGTCGTGCCCAGAGTGAATCTACTTTTATTTTAATTTGCCCGCTTTTTAAAATCTCTTGAAAAAGTGTATGTGCTCTATTTAGTTTACAAAATTCAACTTCACCTCTCTCCATCACCCGTGAACGGTGAAGAATATCACCAAGTGACCTTGACCCAAGCTGAGTGAGTCTGCGCAATGAGCGATTTAAGCTTTTAGTTGGGATTACAGTACGCGCAAAAATCCAGGGAGATTCTCCACACATTAGCAAAACTGAACGAATGTTAGCGACCTCTCCCTGTTTAAAATTTAACTTGAAAGATTCGCTGCGGGTAGGAACAGAGAAGTTTTGCGCAACAACTCTAACCTGAAAATTTTGATCACACTGCTCTTTACAGAGGCGTACTATTTTTTTGGTGAGTGATGAGGGGTCAAGCAGCTCTTTTTTTATCTCGGCCGTAGGCGCGAGAAGTGCAAGCCTGCTATGTGATACCCATACGGGCTCTCCACCAAAGTTTTTCACTCAAGTTTTTCGCCCAAATTGGAGCGTCCAGCAACCCCACTCTCAATAGCTGCTCGGCGCACAGCTGTTGCAACATATCCTTCTAATCGAGGGTCTAGTGGTTTAGGAATAATATAGTTGGGACCATACTCAAGATCTTCATCAGGGTAGGCGGATCGGATCTCATCAAGTATTGGTTCTGAGGTGAGATTTTGCAGTGCTTTGACCGCAGCTATCTTCATCTCTAAGTTTATAGTTGTAGCACGAGCATCCAACGCACCGCGGAAGATAAATGGAAAGCAAAGTACATTGTTGACCTGATTGGGGAAATCACTACGACCAGTGGCGATTATTATATCGTCTCTCGCGGCTAATGCAAGTTTTGGGCTTATTTCAGGATCTGGATTGGCGAGTGCGAATATTATAGGACAATCTGCCATACTTTTGACCATTGCAGCACTAAGTAAGTTACCTCCAGAGAGCCCGATAAAGATATCAGCTCCATCTACCGCTTCAGCTAAAGTACGCTTCTCAGTAGAGCGGGCAAAGATCTGTTTGTAGAGATTGAGGTCAGTACGCCCTGGATGAACAACCCCTTTACGATCTACAATGGTTATATTTTCTTTAGATGCACCAAGAGTTAGGAGAAGCTGCATAGAGGCTATAGCTGCGGCTCCCGCACCTAGACAAACTATGTGTGCACTCTTTAATTTTTTATCTCTAATCTTTAGTGCATTCAGTAGCCCCGCTGCAATGATAATTGCAGTACCATGTTGATCGTCATGAAAGACAGGTATATTAAGACGCTGAACTAGAGCTCGTTCAATCTCAAAACAGTCAGGAGCAGCAATATCTTCGAGATTAATTCCTCCAAATGTAGGAGAGATCCGGGCTACAGTCTCGATAAAATCTTGGTTAGAGGAGGAGTCTACTTCAATATCAAAAACATCAATATTGGCGAATTTCTTAAATAGAACAGCTTTTCCTTCCATCACAGGTTTAGCTGCAAGCGGACCAACATTTCCTAGCCCCAATACTGCACTGCCATTAGTCACTACTGCAACGAGATTATTTTTACCAGTATAGCGATTTACCATTTCAGGATTTTTGCTAATTTCCCGTACTGGTTCAGCAACTCCAGGACTATACGCTAAACTCAGATCATGCTGAGTCTCAAATGGTTTAGTGGGTAGAGTTGCTGTTTTTCCATAAGGTTTACGGGAGTGGTACTCTAAGGACTCTCTCCTCAGAACCTCGCTATCGTTTAGTGGTTCACTATTATTCATCAGCAGAGTATAGCTCTTTTAGAGTGGCTACACTTCTAAATAACTAAGAATACCTTCTGCAGCTTGTCGTCCATCCCAGATTGCAGAGACTACAAGATTGGAGCCACGCACCATATCTCCACCTGCAAACACTTTAGGGTTGCTAGTCTGCTTCATAAACTTCTGCTCTTCCAGCGCAACAACTCGGTCGCGCTCATCAGTGTTGATGTTATTACTGTTGATCCACTCTGGTGGATTTGGTTGGAAACCAAAAGCGATAATGACTACATCTGCAGGGATTATCTCTTCACTACCAGTTATAGGTTCAGGTCTACGCCTTCCATTTTCATCAGCCTCGCCAAGTTTAGTAGAGATAACTTTGATCCCCTCAACTTTGCCATCTCCAACAATCTCTAGGGGCTGGGTATTAAAGCGGAATTCTACACCCTCCTCTTTAGCGTTGTTGACCTCTTTCTTTGAGCCAGGCATATTTGCCTCGTCTCGGCGATAAGAGCAGGTTACGCTCTCAGCTCCTTGACGAATAGAGGTGCGGTTGCAATCCATAGCGGTATCACCACCACCTAGCACCACAACTCTTTTACCGCTCATATTAATAAAGTCAGCAGCTTCTTTCTCATAGCCATTGTTGCGATTAATATTAGAGATTAGGAAATCTAGTGCAGCATGCACTCCAGGCAGCTCCTCGCCATCTAGACCACTCTGCATATATTTATAAGTTCCCATCCCTAAGAAGATGGCGTCATACTCATCTTCTAGCTCTTGAAAAGTTATATCTTTACCAACTTCAACTTCAAGACGGAATTCAACTCCCATCCCCTCCATAATCTCTCGGCGTTTACGGACTACAGATTTCTCAAGCTTAAACTCAGGAATACCAAAAGTGAGCAGTCCACCAATCTCAGGGTAACGATCATAGACTACGCTTTGAACTCCGTTACGAGTTAGAATATCGGCACAGCCGAGTCCAGCGGGACCCGCACCAATAATAGCAACGCGCTTCCCTGTTGTCTTCACTCTTGAGAGGTCAGGTCTCCATCCTTTAGCAAATGCTGTATCAGATATATACTTCTCTATACTTCCAATGGTAACTGCGCCAAACTCTTCATTAAGGGTACAAGCTCCTTCGCAGAGACGATCTTGGGGGCAGACTCGTCCACACATCTCTGGTAGAGAGTTGGTGCTATGTGATAGTTCAGCTGCCTTTTCAATCTCACCATCAGCGATAAGTTTTAGCCAGTGAGGAATATGGTTATGGACAGGGCACTTCCAAGAGCAGTAAGGGTTTCCACAGGAGAGGCAGCGATCAGCTTGTGCTGCTGCATCTTGCTCACTAAATGGAGCATAGATCTCTTTATACTCTCTGATTCGATGTTCGGCAGGAGTTTTATTTGGATCAACTCTGGAGAGCTCAATAAATTGATAGATATTAGCCATTATGCTGCCTCCTTCTGAATACTAAGCAGGGAGTCAAGCTCCAGAGCTTTAGGCTTAACCAGCCAGAACATCGGTACAAAGTCATCCCAGTTATTTATAATATTTTGTCCCCAAACACTTTCTGTTTCGCAGACAAAATCTTGGATAGTATTGCGCAGATGTTCTCTATGCGCGTCCATCTTCTCAAGGGTGATACGGTGAATGTCGATCATTTCATGATTGTAACGATCTACAAATCCATTATCCATATCTAAAATATAGGCAAATCCACCAGTCATTGCTGCACCAAAGTTGACACCTGTAGGGCCAAGCACTACAACTTCACCACCAGTCATATATTCACAACAGTGATCGCCAACACCCTCTACTACAGTGCGTGCTCCAGAGTTGCGTACTCCAAAGCGTTCGCCAGCTGTACCAGAGGCATACATAGTTCCACCAGTTGCCCCATAGAGACAGGTGTTGCCCATAATAGGAGTTTCGTTACTACGGAAGACGCTCCCTTTTGGCGGATATAGTACTAGCTTGCCGCCAGCCATTCCCTTGCCGACATAGTCGTTAGCATCACCTTCAAGGTGAATATGCAGGCCACCTGCATTCCAGACCCCGAAGCTCTGACCGCTAGTGCCTTTTAGGTTGAGAATAATAGGGTTGGCATCCATTCCATTGTTGCCGTAGCGTTTTGCAATTTCACCAGATAGTCGTGCACCTACAGAGCGATCGGTATTGTGAACGGTGTAGTTAAACTCTCCACCACTCTGTGCTTCAATATTTTTAATTGCGGCAGCTACCATCTCTTCCGCTAACTCACCTTTGTCAAATGGAGCATTCTTTGGAGAGCTACAGATTTGTGGTTTATCGGCAGGGATGGATCCGCTATCTAGTAGTGCGGACAGATCAAGATGCTCTCGTTTATGTGAATTTGCAGATCCACTAGTTCCATCATCGACACTCATAAATTCAGTGCGCCCTACCAGCTCATCTATAGAGCGAACCCCAAGTTGTGCCATAATCTCACGAGCCTCTTCTGATATAAAGCGGAAGAGGTTAATTACCATCTCAGGCATACCTGTAAAGTGTTCAGAACGAAGGCGTTCATCTTGAGTTGCGATACCAACTGCACAGTTGTTGAGATGACAGATGCGAAGATATTTACATCCTATCGCCACCATTGGCGCAGTACCAAATCCAAAACTTTCAGCACCTAAAATAGCTGCTTTAATTACATCAAGCCCAGTTTTAAGTCCGCCATCAGTCTGGAGGCGAACTTTATCCCGCAGATCGTTAGCGCGTAGAATCTGGTGAGTCTCAGAAAGTCCTAGCTCCCACGGTGATCCCGCATACTTCACTGAGGTAAGTGGACTTGCACCTGTGCCGCCATCATGTCCAGCGATGGTGATTAGATCAGCATACGCTTTAGCTACACCAGCCGCAATCGTACCAACACCAGCCTCAGAGACAAGCTTGACTGATACAAGCGCATCAGGATTAACCTGTTTCAGATCATAGATTAGCTGTGCTAGATCTTCGATAGAGTAGATATCGTGGTGTGGAGGAGGGGATATTAGAGTTGTTCCTGGATTACAGTTACGTAATCTAGCAATTAATGCATTTACTTTTTGTCCTGGAAGTTGACCGCCTTCACCAGGTTTGGCACCTTGTGCCACTTTAATTTGTAGAACTTCTGCACTAGATAGATAGTGTGGAGTTACCCCAAAACGCCCAGAGGCGATCTGTTTAATTTTAGATACTTTATTGGTGCCATAACGGACTGGATCTTCACCACCTTCACCAGAGTTGGAGCGACCCCCAATAGTATTCATCGCAACTGCTAAAGCCTCATGTGCTTCTGGTGATAGTGCGCCAAGTGACATTGCAGCAGTATCAAAGCGCTGCGCAATTTTTTCCCACGGTTCAACTTCATCTAAAGGGATAGGCTTAATACTTTTATCTAAAAGTAGCATATCGCGTAGAGTTGCAGTCGGACGATTGTTTACATGGTCAGCGTAGACTTTATAGTCACCACTATTCCCACCGCGCACCGCTTTCTGAAGGCTCTGTACAACATCAGGATTGTAGGCGTGATATTCTCCGCCATGCATAAATTTAAGAGTTCCCCCCTGATCAACTGCTTTACGAGAATTCCACGCTTCATCAGCGAGTGAGTCCTGCTCTTCTTCCAAGTCTGAGAAACGTGCCCCTTTGATTCTGCAAGTTGTACCACGGAAGCAGAGTTCAACCACCTCATCATCTAAACCAACAGCTTCAAACAGTTGTGAGCCACGGTAGCTGGCTATGGTTGAAATTCCCATCTTAGATAGAATTTTTAGAAGCCCCTTATTTATCCCTTTACGATATTGGCGAGTAGCAGTGATAAGATCTATCTCACTAATATCTTTTAGCTCTACCATATTGTGAATAATTTCATACGCCAACCATGGATACACTGCCGAAGCACCATAACCGATTAGCGTTGCGAACTGGTGAGGATCTCTTGCAGTTCCTGTCTCAACCACAATATTTGCATCACAGCGTAGACCAGTTGTAATTAAGTGGTGGTGGACAGCACCTGTAGCGAGTAAGGCATGTATAGTTTTCTGCTCTGCTGAAATATTACGGTCAGAGAGTACAATAATAACAGCTCCACTGCGCACCGCCTCTTCTGCGCTATTACAAATATCTTCAATCGCACTTTTTAGGTTTCCATCAGTGTTGTAGCTTAATTCAAGTTTCACACTACTACAGTGGTTATCAGCTTGACGATTAATTAGTTGCTGGAATTTACTTTTGGAGAGCACTGGAGAGTCAACTACCAATCTACGCGCGTGGCTCTCTGCCTCTTCAAATATATTTAGTTCGGCTCCAAAGCAGGTCTCTAGTGACATAACAATCTGTTCACGCAGTGGGTCAATTGGTGGATTAGTGACCTGCGCAAATTGCTGGCGGAAGTAGTCATAAGGTGAGCGGTTGCGTTGAGAGAGGACAGATATTGGAGTGTCATCACCCATTGCACCTATCGCTTCTTGACCATTAACCGCCAAAATACGGATCACCTCTTGACGCTCTTCAGTGGATACTTGGAATAGTTTTTGTGCAGCTTCGAACAGCTCAGAGTCGATCTCTTCACACTCATCCTGAACACTAACCTCTCCAATTTTAGTGATTAAGTGTTCTGTATTATCTCCCAACCATTTTTTATAAGGTTTACGGTTTTTAAGATCGTTGTCGATCATATCAGGAAGGATGAGTTCACCAGTTGAGGTGTCAACCGCAATCATCTGTCCAGGTCCAAGCCTCCCTTTTTTTACTACATCTTCAGGGGCATAATTATAGACTCCAATCTCAGAAGCGAGAGTAATGTGGCGATCTTTAGTGATAACCCAACGCGCAGGGCGTAGACCATTACGATCCATACTGCAGGCAGCATAACGACCATCAGTTAATACAATTCCAGCAGGACCATCCCACGGCTCCATATGCATAGAGTTATATTCGTGGAATGCGCGCAGATTTGGGTCCATCTGCTCAATGTTCTGCCAAGCTGGTGGGATCAGAAGACGCATGGCGCGGAAGATATCCATCCCCCCCATTAGCAATGCCTCCAACATATTGTCAAGGCTGTTTGAGTCTGAGCCATCCATCGATACTAGTGGACGCACTGCATCCATATCTGGAATGAGTGAGGCCTCAAATTTCATCGCTCGCGCCACAGACCAACTGCGGTTACCCTGAATAGTGTTTATCTCTCCGTTATGAGCAAGTTGACGGAAAGGCTGCGCTAGACGCCACTCTGGAAGAGTGTTGGTTGCAAAGCGCTGGTGGTAGACACAGAGCGCAGTTTCAAAGCGTTCATCACTAAGGTCTTTAAAGAATACTGGCAAGTACTCAGGCATAACCAACCCTTTGTATGAGATCACTCGTGCAGAGAGGCTCGACACATAAAATGAATCATCATTAGGCTCAAGCGTCTTTTCACTCTGGCGACGAGCAATAAAGAGAGCACGTTCAAAGTGAACTTCATCCATCTCTGAACCAGCGTTAACAAAAATCTGCTCTATTTGTGGTTGAATAGCACGCGCATGCTCACCACATGCACTCTCTGGGTCAACAGGAACTACGCGCCATCCAGCAACCACTAATCCAGCAGCAGTGAGATTGTTCTCAAGTGTGGTACGAGCGAGCGCAGCTTTATCGTTCTCTCGGTTAAGAAAGACAAGTCCTACAGCAAAACTATCTGTAAGTTTAAAATTTAACTCTTCAGCAACACTCTGCATAAAGCTAGTAGGCTGTTTCATCAACAGGCCACAGCCATCGCCAGACTTTCCATCCGCAGCAATTGCTCCACGGTGAGTCATTCTGTTAAGTGATTCAATAGCAGTTTTGAGCAGTTTATGACTAGCCACTCCATCCATGTGAGCAATTAGCCCAAAGCCACAATTGTCTCGTTCAAACTCAGGGCGATACATCGCTCCAAAAGGGGATGAGCTAGGGACAGTTTTTGCAGAATTTTTCATAAGTGTAATTAGTTTTAGGTTATTAATTTGAATCTATTTCAGACTTATGCTTAATTAAAATATCATATAAGCCGGGCGCAAATTATAGACTATAGAGACAAGATAATCTACTAAAACGGTAACTATTCAGCTCACCCCTAAAAATCCCCATCTCTGCGTTGCACGACCTCGTACCTCGGTTCCTCGGTTACAAAATTATCATATATCTCGATGCCCTTTAGGGTGCACCTGTATACTCAAATTTTGCGCCTTGATCTGATGGACTTTAGAGGCAATCTGAACAGTTACCAAAAAACTATTCATCAGTTGCAAAAGCTATAAATCCTCTTTGAGCTGCTGCTACCTCTTTCATTACAACTGCGACATTACCACCAAACATCTGTCCTAGGAGGTCTGCATTCATAACTGCGAGATAGGTGTTGCCATCATCTTTCTGATAGACAGAAATTGTGCAGGGCATAAAGATAGATATTTTGCGGTCGGAGTCATTTTTAAGAGTGTTATATGCGTGATTTGCTTGGCACAAATTAATCAATATAATTGGTGGCAACTTTCCGCCACCATGTTTTTTAATTGCCTTATTGAGCGGTTGAATACTGGGAATTACCCAACCCGCAGCTTCTGCATTAGCTTTAATTTTTGCAACAGTCTCATCAACCCCTAATGGGCTTGCGACTTCACTTATCATTATTGATGGCATAGTTGTCCATACGGTAGCTATGGTTAATGCTGCTCCCACCACGAAACCAATTAATGTATTTTTCATCGTAACTATTCAGGACTGAAAAAAAACATCAAAAAAAACTAAAAAAGTACTTGACAGGGTTTTTCATCAAAAACAGCATTTTCACTAGTATTCTGCTCTTCCACTCAGACCATCCGCCTTAGCCTATAGCTTCCCCCTTAGA
>JABHVM010000032.1 GCA_018658305.1 Thiotrichales bacterium
AGGTCACGCCAGATGGCGGGGAGATCCTCTTTCTTAATGCCGAAGAGGTCTATTCGCTGCCCCCCTGTCACCTTCATCTCTGGTACTCTGAATTTATCCGCAACATCGGCAATGGCTCGCAGCTCGGCTGGATTGGTCATTCCGCCCCACATTCTTGGCACCACCGAGTAGCTACCATCTTTCTGAATATTACCGTGCGCTCGCTCATTGATGAAACGAGACTGTGGATCGTCATACTCTCCAGGCCACTCTGTCAGAAGGTAATAGTTAATCGCGGGACGACAAGTGGGGCAGCCATCTTCGCTGTTCCACTCTAAAAATTGGTGAACTTCATTGTGGCTCTTTAACTGCTGCTCTTTGATAACTCGACGCACCTCATTATGTGAATGTTGCGTACAACTACAGATCGGTTTTTTGGTGGGAGTCTCTTCATACCCCTCTCCTACGGTGGATGCTAGAATTTGCTCTACTAAGCCTGTGCAAGATCCACACGAGGCAGATGCCTTGGTGTGGCTGCGCACTTCATCTAACGTGAAGAGGCTGTGCTGATTGATCGCTTTGGTAATATCCCCTTTGCAAACACCGTTACAACCACACACCTCTGTATCATCTGGCAGATCCATAATCTGCTGACTACCGCGCCCAGAGTCACCTAAATTCGCCTGTCCAAATAGTAGCGTATCTCTAATATCTGAAACATCTGTAGCATCACGCATCATCTGAAAATACTTTGCACCATCTATGGTATCGCCGTAGAGGACAGCACCCTTAATTTTGTTATCCGAGAGAACCAATTTTTTGTAGATGCCTCGTCCAGGATCTTGGAACAGCAACACCTCTTGATTCTCCTTCTCTTTGAACTCGCCTGCCGAGAAGAGATCAACCCCTGTCACTTTCAGTTTTGTTGAGGTGATAGAGCCACTGTAACTACCAATGCCATAGTTGGCGAGATGGTTTGCTACCACTTTTGCCTGTTCAAACAGTGGGGCAACCAGACCATAGGTGATGCTACGGTGTTCGACACATTCACCTACCGCATAAATTTTGGGATCAAAACTCTGCATCGTATCGCTCACTACGATACCTCGGTTACAGTGAACACCTGATGATTTAGCAAGCTGAATAGAGGGGCGAATACCAACAGCCATCACCACTAAATCTGCTGGAATCTCTAGCCCACTCTTAAAGCGAACAGCACTCACCTTGTCTGTACCGAGTAGCGCCTCTGTTTCTGCCTTTAATAAAAAATTGAGTCCGTCATCTTCGAGTTTTTTACGTAATAAATTAGCCGCCTCTCCATCTAACTGGTTATCCATCACCACCCCAGAGCGATGCACAATCGTTACCGTCATTCCTCTCTGTTGTAATCCATTAGCTGCTTCAAGACCAAGTAGACCGCCTCCAATCACTACTGCTCTTTTATGATTTTTAGAACTTTCAACCATTGTCTCCACATCTTCAACTGTACGGAAACCAATAACTCCTTGCAGGTCATTTCCTGGAATAGGAAGAATAAATGGGTTTGATCCTGTCGCAATCAGAAGCCGATCATAATCCACCTTACGACCATTGCTCAACTCAACATTTCGATGAACTCGATTAATTTTAGTTGCAGCTGATCCAGTTAAAAGTGTAATGTTATTATCAGCATACCAATCTAGTGAGTTTATGATAATCTCATCAAAATTCTTCTCCCCTGAAAGCAGTGGTGAGAGCATAATACGATTGTAATTAGGGTGTGGCTCATCTCCAATCACCGTAATATCATACTGATTAGGTGCAACCTTCAGTAACTCTTCAACAGATCTGACTCCAGCCATTCCATTACCTATCACCACTAGTTTATTCTTCATCTTCTGCAATCCTTTATTTTACTAAAACAGTTAACTTTATATAGAAAGTAATTTTATATATTAAAGAGTATAGCAATGACTATGCCAAATAGAGATGAACTCTTCTATAACACTGTTATTCATAGATTTTTTAGAACAAGAGCAAAATATAAGGCGCCACTAATGCACTATAATGGTGCATATAATAGCAATATAATCATAACTAAAAATTATGCACCAATATTGAGCAGAGGATAAATTTATGCATCATACAATAATTATTAAAGACAATTATTAGAGACTATCTTGTACAGCTTTATTAGGTTATACTAAGAGAATCACTAGATAAACAGTAAACAGCATTTAAAAGGAGTAGGTTATGGGATATACATTTAACAGAGAGTTGAGTTGCAGTTTTGACGAAGCAATTATAAAAGTCACTGAAGCACTAAAAACTGAGGGGTTCGGCGTACTAACTGAAATCAACCTGGCTGGCACACTTAAAAAAAAGATCGATCGCGATATGCTGCCCTACACTATTCTAGGAGCGTGTAATCCACCGCTCGCTTCAAAGGCGATCGATGCAGACCCAAGTGTTGGCGCACTCCTCCCCTGTAATGTAGTAGTAAGAGAAGTTGAGAGTAGCAAAATCTTAGTTGAGTTTTTAGACCCCAATCTATTTTTAGGTCTCTCTGAATTTGCTGCTCTAAAAGAGATCGCAACCGAGGCAAGAGAACGGCTAGTGCGAGTAAGTGAACAAATCAAATAATTAGGGTCAGTGTGTGATTTACCCCTTCTTAACAGATAGAAAAGATAAGTAGTTTTCAGAGAGTTTGGGTGCGCCTCTGCAGATCACTGTACAGTAGAATGAGCTGCAAACTGAGGTTGACATATGCTGCGATGTGAACTACAGTACTCTTGGTGAATGCCTATTATTTCTTCTTATATAGCTTAAAACTATGATTGCCTTTAGTGCTATCTCTCAAGAAGAGTTTTTGTCAGACTATTGGCAAAAAAAGCCGTTATTAATTAAGCAGGCTTTACCCGGTTTCATATCCCCACTTTCACCTAATGAGTTAGCTGGGCTATCTCTTGAAGAGGAATTTGAGTCTAGGCTGGTCACAGGGGCTATAAAAAATAACCGGTGGTCATTAACCGAGGGTCCTTTTTCAGAAGAGACTTTTACAAAACTTCCAGAATCTGATTGGACTTTACTCATTCAAGGGGTGGATAGGTTTATCCCTGAAGTAGAGTCATTAATTAATCACTTCAATTTTATTCCTCGCTGGCGTTTTGATGATGTAATGATCTCTTATGCAGCTAAAGGTGGGAGTGTTGGTCCCCATTTTGACCTCTATGATGTTTTTTTACTACAAGGAAGTGGCAAGCGACACTGGGCATTAAGTCGTCAGCACTGCAATTTAGATAACTATCTAGCCGGTGTGCCACTTAGAATTATGAAGCAATTTGTAGCTGAGCAACACTTTGATGTTGAAGCAGGTGATATTTTATATATTCCTCCTAAAATAGCACATCATGGTGTTAGTTTAAGTAATGACTGCACTAGCTTGTCCTTTGGCTATCGATCTTACAGCGCTAAAGAGATGTTTGAAGATTCATCTGATGGGAAAGATGATAGTTATTATCAAGACCCTGTTTGGAGTATTGATAATTGTCCTGCACTAATTCCAGATTCAGCACTAAAAATGGCGAACAAAATATCTAGGATTTCTGCAGTCGGTTTTGCTGAATTTGTGACTAAACTCGATCCACTAGACCAGCAAATACTGCAACAATTTGAATATCAACAACAAGGGATAGAGTTTGATAGTAATACAAATTATCAACTACACCCAGCTTGTAAAATTGCTTATGTAGAAATTGACAATACTATCTGTGTCTTTATCAATGGAGCTTTACTAGATGATAGTGATGTGGATGAAAATAGCTTAATAACTTTTTGCAACCAAAGAGATTTAACTATGGTAGATAGTTCAATACTTGTTCAACGACTATTTGATCTTAATCTTGTTCAGAAGGAATAATTAGGGTCAGTGTGTAATTATGTGCTAAAATCATATCTCTTTCTATTTTACATTTATACACTACCTGGATTCAACCAATAAATGGCACGATTAAAACGTATCACCCCAGCTGGCATTCCTCAGCACATCATACAACGCGGCAATAACAAGCGGGTCTGTTTTACCAGTAATGCTGATATGAAAGCTTACTTAAAATGGCTTAAAGATTTTTCAGATAAATACAGTGTAAGTATTCACGCATGGGTGCTGATGACTAACCATATTCATATCCTTTGTACGCCAAAAACCGATAACGGTATTGGGAAAATGATGCAGTCTCTAGGCAGGATGTATGTCGGATATTTTAATCATACCTATCAGCGCACAGGCACGCTTTGGGAGGGACGCTACAAATCATCTATTATTCAATCTGAGCGTTATTTGCTTGCTGTTTATCGTTATATCGAACTTAACCCCGTACGCGCAGACATGGTGATAAGTCCGAGTGAATATAGTTGGTCGAGTTATAATTTTAATGCTTTGGGTATTGTTAATGATCTTATTACCCCACATCAAGAGTATTTAGCATTAGGTGATAGCGCAAGTGAAAGAAATGCAGCCTATATTGAGTTGTTTAAAATAGAAGTAGACGGTGAGCTGCTTAACAATATTGGTGGAAGCATTAACAAGGGGCTAGCATTGGGCAGTGACGCTTTCATTAAAGAAATTGAGGCTTTGACTAAAGTGAGGGTTAGTAGTAGAAAAGCAGGAAGGCCGAAGAAAAATGTTGGATAAATAACACACTGACCCTAATTATTC
>JABHVM010000033.1 GCA_018658305.1 Thiotrichales bacterium
AGTCCAGCTCAAGTAGAATTTTTACTACTTGAACGAGAATCCATTCTCTACTATTTTTTATAGTTATGCAACCTTTTGTTTTAACTATAAGTATATTATTAAACTCTTATATTATTATTAGTAGTAGTTATATGGTTTAGGTGTGGCTAGACAGGGCAGTTTGTTTATGTTGTAACACTCTAGTAGAATAGTCCGTAGAATAAGCAGAAGAGTGGTCGTCTTAATAATTTGCAACTGCGAATTAACACTGTTATAAAATAGGAAGCATAATGTTCGGATTTGGTAAAAAAATAGATGATGTTGATACGAAAGATAAGGGTAGTGCTTCTCCAGGACTGTTTGGTCGGCTTAAACAGAGTTTAACTCGAACTCGCACCAATCTTGGGGATGGTCTTGGTGACTTGTTACTTGGTAAAAAAAGTCTGGACGATGAGCTGCTGGAGGAGTTGGAGACCCGTCTCCTTACTTCCGATCTAGGTATTGATGCTACTCAAGAGATCTTAGGTGCCCTTCCTGATAGAATTAGTCGTAGCAAGAGCGGTGATGTTGAGATTATCTCCAGAGCTCTTAAAGAGAGTATGGTCGAACTGCTTGAGCCGTGTGAAAAACCACTTCAACTGGTAGACTCTGGACCAACAGTAATTTTAATGGTCGGCATAAATGGTGCAGGCAAAACTACCACAATTGGAAAGTTGGCTAAACAGTTTTCCTCGCAGGGGAAAACTGTAATGCTTGCTGCAGGAGATACATTTCGTGCTGCCGCAGTTGAGCAACTCCAAGCATGGGGCGAACGAAACAATATTCCAGTAGTTGCCCAGCAGACAGGTGCTGATAGTGCATCCGTCATCTATGATGCAGTAGAGTCAGCGCGCGCTAAAAATATAGATATCCTAATTGCTGATAGTGCAGGGCGACTTCATACTCAATCTAACTTGATGGAGGAGTTAAAGAAAGTTAAAAGAGTGATGCAAAAATTAGATCCTGCAACTCCTCATGAAGTGATGTTAGTGCTTGATGCTGGTACAGGTCAAAATGGAGTTCATCAAGCAGAGCAGTTTAATAATACGGTGCAATTAACAGGAATAACTCTCACCAAATTAGATGGCACAGCAAAAGGTGGGGTTATATTTGCTATCGCTAAAAAATTGGGGCTACCTATCAGATTTATCGGAGTAGGGGAGGGAATTGATGATCTGCGCCCATTTAAAGCTGCAGAGTTTGTGGATGCAATAGTTGATTTTTAGAGTTTAAGATATTGCTGTACTTGAATGGTAAGAATGGCGAGCCTCTACTTGCGAGCCTCTGTTTAGTCTGTTATAATTACCTTATTAATTTAGTCAACTATCTCTATTGAGTCAATACAGCCAATAAGATAGATAACTTAAGAGGTAAAATATTATGAGCCAGATTATGACCCAAGCACTTCAAACGACCTGTAACACACTTCCCTCAGCATCGGTTAGCTGTGTAGATAGCTATCTGCAGACTCTGCGCAAATTTCCTGTTCTGAGCAGAGAGGAGGAGTATGAGTTAGCGGTTAAATTTCATCAAGATGGTGATCTTGAGGCTGCGCGGAGTTTAGTTTTGCATAATCTCCGTTTTGTTGCCCATATTGCCCGAGGATATCTTGGATATGGCTTGCCTCTTGCTGATTTAGTTCAGGAGGGAAATCTTGGGCTTATGAAGGCGGTACGCCGTTTTGATCCAGAAAGAAAGGTTCGCTTAGTCTCTTTTGCGGTTCATTGGATCCGTTCTGAAATTCATGAATATGTGTTGCGTAACTGGAGTATTGTTAAGGTTGCTACTACCAAGGCTCAACGGAAACTGTTCTTTAATTTGCGTAGCGCGAAAAAGCGTCTTGGTTGGTTTAATCGTGAGGAAGTTGAGACGGTTGCAAGTGACCTTGGGGTAAAACCAGAGCATGTGCTAGAGATGGAGCGTCGTCTTAGTAGTCAAGATAGCTCCTTTGATCTTCCAGTTGGCTGTGATGACGAGGATGAAAGTACATTTGCTCCTGCTGCATTTTTAGAGTCTCCAGAAGCGACTCCTGAAGAGTTGGTGGTGACAGATGATTGGGAGAGTAAAACTTACGGTCAGATGCATTCTGCAATTTCTACTCTAGATGAGCGGAGTCAACATATTATTTCGCAGCGCTGGTTAACTGACACAAAGAGCACGCTACATGAGCTGGCTGCTAAATATGGTGTCTCAGCAGAACGAATTCGGCAGATCGAACAGAGTGCACTTAAAAAGTTGCGCGGCGCTATTGCGTTATAGAGATATTAAATCCTACTGAGATATTAAATATAGTGGAACAACAAAATAGTGAATTGAGCAGAGAGCAGCGGGTATTACGTATGGTGCGAAGAACATTGGGCGCAATTGCCCGTGAAACTGCGCCACAAGATGGCGGCGAGCACCCTTTGACTCAACAGACATTTGAAGATATGCGTGACTGCTTTGGCTTGATCGCAGAGCGTGAACGAGAACTTGCGGCGGCTACAGGTGTAGATATCAGCACTATGCGTCCAAAATTTATAGATGAAGATACAAATTCACCTCAATTCGTTTCTGTTGATTCTATAAAAAAATCGGTTGGATAGCGTTCGCTCTATTGAAGAGAGCCGCTTCCTAGTTGGTGGCGCAGTACGCGATAGACTCCTAAACCTTGAGCCCCATGAGTATGATTGGGTTGTAGTTGGCAGACAAGAAGAGGAGATGCTGCAGGCAGGATTTCAACCTGTAGGCAGAGATTTTCCAGTATTCCTTCACCCTGAAACTCATGATGAATATGCTTTGGCGCGTACTGAACGCAAAACCGCGCCTGGATATAGAGGCTTCACCGTCCATGCGGATCCAAGTGTTACTTTAGAGGAGGATCTACTCCGTCGGGATCTCACCATAAATGCTATCGCTGAAGATAGAGATGGCAATTTAATAGATCCGTTCAATGGCGAGAAAGATCTGCGTAACGGTATATTTCGCCATGTTTCAGCGGCATTTAGTGAAGATCCTGTGCGTATTTTACGCATTGCTCGTTTTGCTGCCCGTTTTGGAAAGTGGGGTTTTCATATCGCTCACGATACTCACCATCTAATGCAGAAGATGGTCAGGGCGGGAGAAGTTGATGCTTTAGTGCCAGAGAGAGTTTGGCAGGAGACCCTAAAAGCTCTGAATACAGACTACCCACAACGCTATTTTGAGGTACTGCATAAATGTGGAGCATTGCAGAAAATATTTCCTGAACTTGAACGGCTGTACGGAGTGCCACAGACTGCCATTCACCATCCTGAAGTTGATTGTGGAGTTCACACTATGATGGTATTAGAGCAGGCAGTTAAACTTAGTAGTAAACCAACAGTCCGTTTTGCTGCACTGCTCCACGATCTTGGTAAGGGTACAACCCCAACAACTAAACTACCAAAACATCATGGGCATGAGCTGCGTAGTAAAAAATTAGCGCAACAACTCTGTAAGCGTCTTAAAGTTCCAAATGAGTTTCGTGTTCTTTCACTTCAAGTTGCTGAGTTTCATACCCACTACCATAGAGCTGACGAACTGCGCCCCGTGACTATAGTAAAACTTTTTGAATCAGTAGGAGCCTTCCGCAACCCTGAACAGTTAAAAGATTTTATGCTCTGCTGTGAAGCTGATCAGCGTGGTCGTAGTGGATTTGAAGATAGAGAGTATACACAAGGTGATACTTTAAGCGCAGCATTTACGGCAGCGCAAGGGGTAGCTGTGGCGGAAGTTATTGCTGATGGTTTTAAGGGAAAAGATATTCAAGATGAGCTCCGTAACAGGCGCGCACGGGCTGTAAAAGTGAATGTCGCAGTTGCTTAATCTTGTTTTGGCTTTGGATCAGTGTTAACTTTAGTCTCAGTTTCTGCCGTCCCATCCATTAGATCTAACTCTTCGTCTAACATCTTCTCACTTGCGGCATCTAGTGGTCCGTATCGTTCTGAGATTGGTGGTTCGTAGTGATCCATTCGAACATTGTCTGCTGCTCGGCGCGCCCTTTTACGGGCTCGTTCCTCTCGCTCTTTACTCTCTTCTGAAGCCTCTTCAGCCTCTATTTTATCTAACTCAGCCTCCATCTCATCTTCGCTCAGAGAGTCATCACTCTCTTCACTTTTGTCGGCCGATTTTACTGTCGAAGCGTGTTTTTGTTTAGAGCCACTTTTTATATTAGAAGATCTCTTTGTGCTAGAAGATCCGTCAGAAGTTGGACTAGGATCATCATCATCATCTTTAGGCACAAAGAAGCGAGAGAAGATGATACCTGCCTCAAACAGAATCCACATTGGAATTGCGAGAAGAGTTTGTGAGATCATATCTGGTGGGGTCAGGAGCATACCGAGAACAAATGCACCTACAATTACATATGGGCGTTTCTCACGAAGCTTATCTGGGGTGGTGGTTCCCATCCATACTAGGAGGATAGTGGCGATAGGAACCTCAAAGGCTACTCCAAAAGCGAAGAAAAGTTTTAGTACAAAATCCAGATAATCTTTCATATCTGGCATCACTTCAACCCCTTCTGGAGCGGTGTTGGTAAGGAATGCAAAGATTATTGGAAACACAATGAAGTAGGCAAATGCCATTCCAATATAGAATAACAGTGTGCTAGATGCGGCTAGAGGAATCACCATCTTGCGCTCATGTTTGTAGAGCCCTGGAGCTATAAAGCCCCAGACCTGATATAAGATATAGGGGATAGCTATATAAAATGAGAAGATTAAGGTTAATTTAAAAGGGGTAAGAAATGGAGAGATCACCCCAGTTGCGATCATACTCTGTCCCTCTGGCAAAAGCTCCATTAAAGGGGTAGCGATAAAGTGATAGATGTCGTTGGCAAAACCAAACATAGCAATAAAGATTATAACTACAGCCAATACTATGCGAAGCAGTCTGTCGCGGAGCTCAATTAGGTGGCTAACAAATGACTGTTCAGATTTAATCTCATCTGAGGTGAGTTCACTCATGAGTAGTTCTCATCATCACTATTATATTTATCTTTTGCTCTATCGGCATCTCCCTCTGAACTATTTAATGGCTCAGCCTGGGGAGCGCTCTCCTCAATCTCTCTTGCAACTTGATTAGTCTCAGAAGTGACCTCTTCAGCAACCTGATTGATGTCACTAACTCCGCTATTTACATCTTCTAGAATTTCATGCAGTCCAGCAGACTTGGAGTGTTTTTCCATCATTTTTTTCATCTCATCTGCTTTTAGTTCGCGATCAATATCAGATTTAACCGAACTGACAAAACGAGAAATTTTGCCAAACCACTTGCCCGCAGTGCGAGCAAGCGCGGGCATTCTCTCTGGCCCTACTACGAGCAGAGTTACTATGCCAATAATGGCTAGTTCCCAAAATCCAATATCAAACATTAGTGAAGAGCTTGTTTAAGCGTTACCTTTCTCTTTAACAGGGTCGCTAACTTTTTCACCTTCGATCACATCTTCTTCAGCCTGTTTTAGTTGAGCAGGCTCAGAGTTGGTGTCAGCATCATCTGCCTTTTTCTCCTCTCCTTTAACGGCACTCTTAAAGCTCTTAATTGCACCGCCAAGATCACCGCCTACATTCTTTAGCTTTTTTGTTCCAAAAATTAGGATCACCAAAACTAAGATAATAAGTAACTGCCAAACTCCAATTCCACCAACTCCCATCGTACTAACTCCTTTTATTATGTAAATATGTAAAATTATAACTTAAGAATTATAACCCAATAACTATCTCGCCACAATGTGGTTACGCAGATTTGTGGTTATACAAATTCAACCTTGAAAACTTATAATCTACTCAAAGCCAGGTAGATTTTTTCCACCTAAGAGGTGAATGTGAAGATGGAATATAACCTGTCCACCACCACTACCCGTATTTATAATGGTACGGAACCCATCGTGTAGTCCAAGCTCTTCAGCTAACTCTGGTAGTTTGCGCATCATCTTAGCAACAACCGCATCCTCATCAGGGGTGAGGGTTGAGAGGCTTGCACAGTGCTGTTTTGGGATCATTAAGAGGTGAACTTCAGCCTTAGGGTAGAGATCTTTAAATACTAAAATATCAGCATCCTCATATACAATGTCTGCTGGGATCTCTTTTGTTACCATTTTGCAGAAGAGGCAATCCTCAGCACTCTGCTGGTTATCTTTATGTTTGCGGTGTGTACTCAAAACTATTTTCCTCTCATTTATCTACTCTATTACGAACTTAGCTATCTACCCTAGATGCTTTCTCAGTATGTCCAGAGAGACCGAAACGGCGCTCCAGCTCTTCTAAAACCTCTTGATGTGAGATTCCTTGTTGAGTAAGTAGAACCATCGAGTGAAACCAGAGATCGGCCATCTCATAGACAACTTGAGAGCGCTCTCCTCCTTTGGCTGCAATCACAGTCTCTGTTGCCTCCTCCCCTATTTTTTTTAAAATTGTATCTAACCCTTTACTGTAGAGGTGCGCTACATAAGATTCACTTGGATCTGAATCTTTTCTTGACTCAAGAACAGTAGCTAGCTCAGAGAGTATATCACTCATTAGAGACTCCAATATGTTGGTTAAGGAGAGATTTAAGGCGGCGCAAACCACTAGAGCGATTGTCTGGAGCCTGTTTAATAATATCTTCAGCAGTAATGCCCGGCTGTTTATAGAATTCAGCATTAGCCTCTTCATCAACACTTAGTGCTGAGCCATCTAATGCTACTCCTGCGAAAAGACCACGGCTACGGGACCAAGAGTATATCTCAGTATCGAGGGTTGCATCAGTTGCTAGCGTAGTATCTCTCCCTATAGGACCAGCAGCAATTGCAGCATCAACTCCCAAAGTGATTGTGCCATCAAGGAGGCTGTTGATAGTGTTAGGGCGTTTGAATGAGAGGATTACATCACTAGATTGCGCACCAATTTGATAGCCAAAACTGGCACCACTCATTGATACAAAAACAGGATTGTTCCAGATCTTATTTTTACGGAAGAGCATAATGCCAGTACCGTGACTCAGCCCAATTCCCCAGCCGACGCTTAACATACCTGGCAAGATCACAACGCCATCTCCGTTACGAAGGAGTGAAGTTGGAATACTCTCTTCTGATGACTCATCCAAAATTTCCTCTAGTACTTGAACAGCAGACCATATAGTTGCTGTCTCTTTTCCCCCAGCTATACCCTGAAGAGGCAGTAGAAGTAGTAAGGATAAAGCCGGTAATAAATTTATATATTTTTTGAGTGAGTTCATTTTTATCGCTATTTTCGCTTATGTTTTATATGTTGGTTTAGCTATGTTTATAGATCTCAGCAGGGTCTTTTATAACTGGAGCAATACTTTTCCACTCGGCACCATTAAGCTCTCGATAGAAGCAACTCTGCCGCCCAGTATGGCAGGCTATGCCGCCGCGCTGTTCTACTTTAATAAGAAGTACATCCTCATCACAGTCAATACGGATTGACTTTATTATCTGCTGGTGTCCAGACTCTTCCCCTTTATGCCAGAGTTTTTTTCTGGAACGAGACCAGTAGACGGCGTGACCATTCTCTACGCTTAACTGTAGAGAGTCACGGTTCATCCAAGCAAACATAAGAATCTCTCCACTCTCTACATCTTGAGATATAACAGGGAGAAGTCCATGACTATCCCATCTGATTTCATCTAGCCACTGATTGCTGGTATCGCTTGTAGAATCATTCATAAGCGAACCTCAATTCCTTGAGCTGCCATAAATTCTTTTGCCTCACCAACACTATACTCTGCAAAGTGGAAGATGCTGGCGGCTAACACTGCATCTGCGCCACCTTTTAAAACTCCATCAGCAAGGTGTTGAAGGTTGCCAACTCCACCAGAGGCGATTAGAGGCACAGATACGGATTCACTAACTGCTCGGTTAAGTGGTAAGTTGAATCCCTGCTTAGTCCCGTCTCGATCCATACTGGTCAGCAAAATCTCTCCTGCTCCAAAATCTACCATCTTCTTAGCCCACTCAATCGCATCAATTCCAGTCTTTTTACGCCCACCATGGGTAAATATCTCCCAACGCAGTGGCTCTTTATCTGCTGAGACTCGTTTGGCATCTATAGCAACCACAATGCACTGTGATCCAAAGCGATCCGCAGCTTCGGCTACAAATTCTGGATTGAATACGGCTGCTGTATTAATAGCTACCTTATCAGCACCAGCATTCAGCATTCTCCGCACATCAGCAACCTCACGAATTCCACCACCTACAGTTAGTGGAATAAATACTTCACTAGCAACCTCCTCAACTACTTGTACTATAGTTTCACGCCCTTCATGGCTAGCTGTAATATCGAGAAAAGTTAGCTCATCAGCCCCCTCCTCATCGTAGCGCCGAGCAACTTCAACTGGATTGCCAGCATCTTTAATATCTACAAACTTAACACCTTTGACTACGCGACCTTGGTCTACATCAAGGCAAGGTATGATTCGTTTAGCAAGTCCCATATCTATGCGTACCTGTTAGAGTAGTTTTGTGCTTCAGCAAAATCTAAACTTCCTTCATAGATAGCTCGTCCTGTAATAGCTCCCATAATCTTATGGTCGGTGCCACTGTCGGCAACTTTACAGAGCCCTTTTATGTCGCTCATATCGGTGATGCCGCCAGATGCAATAATTGGAATATTTACCGCATCAGCAAGCTTTTTGGTTGCTTCAACATTGACCCCCTGCATCATTCCATCACGGCTTATATCGGTGTAGACGATAGCGGAGACCCCATCATCCTCAAATGATTGAGCAAGTTCAGTAGCGTCACGATCAGAAACTTCAGCCCACCCCTTAATTGCAACTTTACTATCTTTTGCATCTATTCCCACAATTATATGTCCAGCAAAATCACGGCAGAGCTCTCTAATAAATTCAGGTTCAGTGAGCGCTTTAGTTCCGATAATTACATACTCAACTCCAGCCTGAAGATAACTTTCGACTGTTTCCGCAGTACGAATCCCGCCTCCAATCTGAATCGGAAGGTCTGGATAGGCTGCAGCTATAGCATTGACTACAGCGCCATTTACAGGTTCTCCATCAAACGCTCCGTTAAGATCTACGAGATGGAGACGAAGTGCACCTTGTTCAACCCAACGCGCAGCAACTGCTACTGGATCATCAGAGAAGATGGTCTCATCCTCCATAATTCCTTGGCGGAGGCGGACACACTTCCCATCTTTTAGGTCAATTGCGGGTATTATGATCATGGTTAATCCTATTTGCGCTTTAAGCTTGTCCATTCCATTCAGTAAAGTTTTTTAGTAGTTGTAGTCCAACTAGCTGACTTTTTTCTGGATGAAATTGAGTAGCAAAGATGCTGTTATGTTGTAGAGCACAGCTAAAGTCTAAACTGTAGTTAGTGCGAGCCGCAACCTCGGTAAGGTTGGTTGGTGAGGCATAGTAGCTATGGACGAAGTAGAATCTACTCTTATCTGGAATATTGTGCCAGAGTGGATGAGTAGATATCTGGTTGACCTCATTCCACCCCATGTGCGGAATTTTAATTCCTGAGTTGGGGGCAGGTTTAGGGAACTGCTTGACCTCCCCTTGCAGTATACCAAGCCCAGCAGTGCCACCATTCTCTTCGCTGCTATCTAAAAGTAGTTGCATTCCTAAGCATATTCCAAGAAAAGGGCGGTCTGTTGCAATCTCTTTTACTAGCGAAGATAGGTTATGTTTTTCGAGTTCATTCATACAGTCCCGCATTGCGCCAACTCCAGGGAATACTATCTTATCTGCAGAACGAATGGCATCGGCGTTATCGGTTACGATAATTTTTGAGTTTGGTGATACATGCTCTAACGCTTTTGAGACAGAACGCAGGTTGCCCATTCCATAATCAATAACAGCAATGGTGCTCACTTTTATAGAGCTCCTTTAGTTGATGGAAGCTGTCCGGCCATGCGCTCATCTGCTTCAGCAGCCATCCGCAGAGCTCGTCCAAATGCCTTAAAAATGGTCTCAGCGATATGGTGGTTATTTCTACCACGAACTGTATCTATATGGAGAGTCGCATTAGCGTGATTTACAAAGCCTTGGAAGAATTCAAAAAAGAGCTCAGTATCAAACTCCCCAATAGTTGGACTCGAAAAACTTGAGTGGAACTCTAAGCCAGCACGCCCTGAGAAATCTATCACTACCCTAGAGAGAGATTCATCTAGTGGTACATAGGAGTGACCATAGCGTTTTATCCCTTTCTTATCACCTAACGCTTGAGCAAATGCTTGCCCTAAAGTTATTCCAATATCTTCCACGGTGTGGTGTCCATCAATATGTAGATCGCCATCTGCTTCAATAGAGATATCTATTAATCCATGGCGCGCCACTTGCTCTAACATATGTTCTAGAAAGTGGATGCCAGTGTTAAAATCTGATTTACCAGAACCATCTAAATTAATGGTAATTTTTATTTTAGTCTCTAAGGTGTTGCGTTCAATAGATGCTGTACGCTGTTTCATAAATATACTCTTAAATATTAGTTCATAAATGGCATCATCAACTTTTCAGGCTTGGTAAACTTATTAATATCATAAGCCATACTTCCCATATTGTGATTCATAGTTGCCATTGATCCATTCATCTGACTAATGTCACTACTCATCCCTGTGATAGCTGATGACATTGAGCCTATGTTAGTAGACATTCCGTTTATCTTGCTCGACATTCCGCCGATGTTAAGGTTGAGTTGGTGCATATCATTACTCATACTATCCATATTACCAGCCATAGCTTCCATGCCAACTCTTACTTTAGTAAAGTCTTTAGACATTCCTGCTTGCCCTTCAGCCATACTCTCTGCCATAGTTGACATCCGTACTCGCATATCGCGCATATCTTTTGCCATGCTCTCAACATTGTCACCCATCTTAACAACGGCGCCAGTCATCTGGCTCATATTAACCCCCATACTAAACATAAATAGACCCATTCCAGCACCAGCAGCTATACCTATCATTTTAAGTTTAGTGCTTATTTCCGGCATTCCTGTTGAGTTTTGTTCATTTATAGTTGTGTTGTTTTCTGTCATGTAATGGATCCTCCAAATCTAAGTTAGATTTTGTCTGCTAAGTTAACACTGTTCCCAAGGGAGGCCACGAAAGCGCCACCCACCAATACTACTGCGTTGATGTTTGCTGTTAAGTTCGCCCTCAAAGCCCTCATTAATACTAAATACTTGCTTAAAACCATCGGCCAATAGTCTCTTCCCAGCTTCAACCGATCGTTTGCCACTACGACAGACAAGAATAATAGGTGCGCCACCCTGTTCGCTTGCAGAGCCACTATTTCCATGAACCCCACCAAGTAAGCGTTTGCGTACTTCTACTGTAAAATCAGGATTTATATTCCAATCTGGCTCATCAATCCAAGGAATATGGATCGCTCCGGTAGGGTGTCCTACAAATAGAAATTCCATGCTAGAGCGCACATCAATTAACAGTGAGCGCGGATCATCCTGGATTCGTTGGTAGCTATCAGCTGGGGAGATGGAGATTACTTCACTCAAAATATATTTTGCTCTACTCTTTAATAGTTTGTACTTATAGTGCGTGATTATGTTTGTAGAGTATATACTGTTTTGGAGTGTAGTAAGTATATACATTAAAAAAAATATTGAACCACCGTTTAGATCCATATAGAATGTATTACTATTGATCAGGTTGGGTCCTCTGGTATTTATAAAAAGAGACAGATTTATGCGAACAACAATAAGTTATCTATTACTAGCGCTACTATTAAGTGGTTGTCAAAGTGTAAATATTTGGAGTTCAAAGCAGCGTGCTGTAGTTGAACCTACGCTTGTTGAGGAAACACGTATAGAAGATAGGCAAGTAGAAGATAAGAAAGTTTTAGCTAAAAAAAAGGCGGAAAAAAAAGCTGCAAAGAAGAAAATTCTAGCCCGCAAAAAGAGAGAAGAGACGGAGAGACGGGCGAAAGAAAAAGCTGCGGAACAGGCTGCAGCAGAGAAGCTTGTAGCAATAAAAAAGTTAGAGAGTCAGCGCCTAGATAAAATACGACTTGAACAGTTGAGAATAGAGCAAGAGGAGTCAGCAAAACTTATTGCAGAACTTGCAGCAAAGCAGAAATTAGAACGAGAGCAGGATATTAAGCAGGAACAGCAACAGAAGTTTGTCTCTAAGTTAAGCAGTATATTGAAAAATGCTAATGAGATGTTAGCTGGAGGGGATCTTCAAGCAGTAAAACAACTAATGGTGAAGTATCAAGCTGCCGTAGATAAACAGAAGTCATTAGTTCCAGAGCAGCAGCAAGTAGAGCAGAGAAAACTTTTACATGAACTAGAGGTAATGACTAAGCAGGCACTAGTAGGAAAACAGATACTAGCAGATCTGCAACAGGTAGAGATCGTTGCAGCACAGCTTCAGAGGCAACTTGCCGAGGCAGAGTTGTTAGCTAAGTATGGAGAATTTGTAAAGGCGCGTGAAATATATCAAGATATACTCGTTCTTGATCCAGAGAATAATCTTGCAACAAAAGCACTCCTAACTCTTCCCAGAACATCTATAGCTAGCTCTAGCAGCAGCATTAAAAAAAATAAGGCAGTTAAGAGTAACCAAAAGAAGAAAAAGAAGCCTGTGCTACTAAGTAAAAAATTAGCTGGGTGGGTGGTGCAGATAAAAACCTATAAGGAGAAAGATCGTAAAGATGCTTATGGGCTATTAGGGAAACTTAAAAAGGGTGGTTTTAAAAGTGCCTTTATAAGAAAACAGAATCTAGCTGGACGCAACCTATATCGTTTGAGACTTGGGGTGTATCGAGATAAGAGTGACGCAGAGAAGTTGAGTTATCGAGTAAGCAGTTCAGAACTCCTGAGCGGAATTAAAGGTAGAGTTACCCAGCAGCAAGCAGAGTAGTGTATAATTGATCGTTTTATTTGCCCATCTTTGTGGGCATAATTTTGTGAGTATAATAAAATGACAGACTCTATTGAAAACTTGCGTAACATCGCAATCATCGCCCATGTTGATCATGGTAAGACTACCCTTGTTGACGAACTGTTAAAGCAGTCAGGAACCGTTGAGACTCGTGGAGAATCTGAAGAGCGGATGATGGACTCCAATGACCTTGAGAAAGAGCGGGGCATTACCATCCTCTCAAAAAATACAGCGATCCGCTGGAACGGTTACCGTATCAATATTGTAGATACTCCAGGACACGCCGATTTTGGAGGAGAAGTGGAGCGAGTTCTCTCTATGGTGGATTCAGTACTACTGCTGGTTGATGCAGTAGAGGGGCCAATGCCGCAAACCCGTTTTGTCACCCAAAAAGCTCTGGAGCAGGGGCTATCTCCTATTGTAGTAGTTAATAAAGTTGATCGTCCAGGCGCTCGTCCAGATTGGGCAGTAGATCAGACTTTCGATCTTTTTGATCGGTTAGGGGCAACAGATGATCAGCTTGACTTTCAGATAGTTTATGCTTCTGCGCTGCAAGGGTTTGCTAGTCTGGATGTGGAAGCAACTGATGGTGATATGATCCCGTTGTTTGAGACGATTGTATCTAAAGTAAGCTATCCAGATGTAGATGTAAATGGACCATTTAGGATGCAGATAACAGCACTAGACTACTCGAGCTATGTCGGAGTTATTGGAGTAGGGCGTATTGAACGAGGTAGTGTACGAAAGAACTCCAATGTCACAATTGCCTCTGCAGATGGTAAAGAGCGTAATGGGCGGATGTTACAGATTTTAGGTTTTCACGGACTAGAGCGGGTCGAAGTTGAACATGCAACTGCTGGAGATATTATAGCGTTCACAGGAATTGATGGGCTCGGTATTTCAGATACAATTTGTGATCCAAATTTTGTAGAGCTCTTGCCGCCATTGACAGTTGATGAGCCAACTTTAAGTATGACTTTTCAGGTGAACAACTCACCATTTGCGGGTAAAGAGGGTAAGTTTGTTACAAGCCGTAATATTCGCGAACGCCTTCAGCAAGAGCTCATCCACAATGTAGCGTTACGAGTAGATGAAGGTGAAGATCCAGATAAGTTTAGAGTGGCTGGACGAGGAGAGCTCCATCTCTCAATTTTAATTGAAACTATGCGCCGAGAAGGGTATGAGATGGGAATATCCCGCCCAGAAGTTATCGTGAGAGAGATTGATGGAGTGTTAAGTGAGCCTTATGAGAATTTAACCGTAGATGTTGAAGAGGATCATCAAGGTGCTATTATGGAGAAGTTAGGCGAGCGTAAGGGCGAGCTTAAAGATATGGTTCCAGATGGTGAAGGACGCATTAGAATGGACTACTCTATCCCATCCCGTGGCTTAATTGGTTTCCGTACAGAGTTTCTTACTGCCACCTCTGGGACTGGTCTAATTTATCACAGTTTTGATGAATATGGTCCTCAAGTAGAAGGAAATATCGGAGAGCGTCATAATGGAGTTCTTATCTCAAAAGATAAGGGTAAAGCACTGGCATACTCCCTCTTTAATCTTCAAGATCGTGGACGACTCTTTTTGGGGCATGCGGAAGAGGTCTATGAAGGGATGTTGATTGGAATTCATGCGCGAGATAATGACCTTGTTGTTAATCCTATTAAGGCTAAACAGTTAACTAATGTACGCGCCTCTGGTACTGATGAGAATGCTATTCTCTCTCCTCCAATTAGAATGACTCTAGAGCAAGCGCTTGAGTTTATCAATGATGATGAGTTGGTTGAGGTGACCCCAAAATCTATTCGTCTGCGCAAGAAGTTACTGACAGAGAATGAGCGGAAGAGAGCAGGTCGTCCACCGAAGTAGATGTGCTTTAATAACTGTAACTATTCAGGTTGCCTCTAAAATTCATCAGATCAAGGCACAAAATTTGAGTATATGAGTGTATATGATAATTTTGCAACGCAGAGATGGTTAATTTTAGGGATGAACTGAATAGTTACTAGTAACCTTCGCCTTTAATCTCCATAAGTTTACGCCGCTGCCGTTTATCAGGTCGGCGTTCTCTATTGGCGCGCGAGCGTTGCTCTACTCTCTTCTGCTCTACAATAGCTAAACGACTTTTTACACTATCTTCAAGTTCGGAATATAGTAGTTGAGCTTCCACTGCAGCGCGGCGTTGCGGATCTATCTTTTCAACCAACACCTCAAAGCGAGTTTCGCCCCGCAATATTTTAAGTTGATCTCCCGCAGCTACTAAACGAGATGGCTTGATTCTACTCCCATTCAGATGAACTTTTCCTCCAGATATTGCATTAGTAGCTAAGCGCCGAGTTTTAAAAAAACGAGCAGCCCAGAGCCACTTGTCCAGACGAATTTTTTCTAGATTAATTGTACTGCTACTATTTTTTAATTGGCTCTTTCGACTCACTAAAATTTCCTCTGCAATAATTTCTGCTATAGTATACAGAATGAATACATTCACTGAGACACTTCAAGTAAGAAAGAATTTTCTTGAAAAGCACCTTGTAAAATTTATGGGGCAGCTTGCAGAGAGGTGTGCACAAGGGTGGGGAGAGCGTGAGAAACTAGATGCTGTGTTGATGTATGCTTTAAAAAATTGTGATGAAATTCCATCTTGCCGACTCCTCTATATTGTGGATATAGATGGTGTCCAAATCAGCTCTAATATGTTTCCTGATGGCAGTATAGATAGTAGTAGTGTCGGGCAAAATTTGTCAGAACGCCCATATATATCTAAAGTTGTGCCGAGTGATGGTTTCTTTCTCTCTGATGTCTATATTAGTAAAAAGAATAAGCGTAGCCTATTAACTGCTGTGCAGTTGGTGAGAGGAGTTGATGTCAATGAATCTCCAACAGGATATGTCTGTGCAGATTTTGAGTTAGGGATGTTGCCAGAGATGGAGGAGGCGTCAGAAGATCGCAGGATTTGGCTTCAAGTAAAAGGCGACCCATCTATTCGCCACCAAGTTTTTACTCAGAGCCGAGCGGTTAGTCCAATGGACGATAGCGTGGATGATGTTGTATCTATAGTTGATGAGCTTATTGTAGAGCGCGGCATTTTTCACGCAAAACTTCATTTTTCAAGCTCCAGAGCAACAATCTGGCTCTATGAAGATCCATACCGTTATAGAGTACATGTGCTAGATGAGATTCTTAATCCATCAGTCTGTCTTGCCTATCCTCGACGCAAATATCCAGAAAATGCTTTAGTTCCGCAAGAGAGCGTGCGCAAAATATTAGAACGATTTAAGTGGTTGCGTGAAATAGATGAGACGATATACCTGCGAGCAGGTTCACTTAATATAATAAACGGTATTGTCGCACTAAATTTCTCTTGTGATGGATCACACTATCTCCCCTATGAAGAGTTTTTGGATAAGGGAGATAGTTTCTGGTTCGGCTCTTAGAATGCACCCTCAGAAGCACCAGCAATTATATTATTCATCTTTTCTGCAACAATTAGAGCTGCCTGACGGGCCTCTTCTGGCATCGCCATTTTAGTAATCATTGCTGGATTCATACTCCACAATCTAACCTTACCATCTTTGCCCTCTACCACAGCTATACGGCATGGCATAACAATTACAAATGCATCATTTATATCGGCAAGTATCGAAGCTGTTTTAGCGTCACAGATATTATGGATAGAGAGGTGACGAAACGGTTTACCTGTAACTTGCGCAACCTGTTTGCTTAGTGGGAACATTGCAACATGCAAAATACCTTCACTAACCGATAGATCTTTAATAGACTGATCTACCTCTGCTCCGCTGATCCCCTCCTCTACAGGAGTAGCGACATACATTTCATTAAACTCAAATGCAGCAGCAGTAGATATTGTGGCACTTAAAGCTATAGCAAAGAGGGTGTTAATAATTTTTTTCACGATGTTATTTCCTTTGAAATTTATTTTTAAAAAAGTGGGTATTAAGTCACTACGGTTCCAATAATTATCACAGCCATTTTGTGTGAATAATATTTACACATAATAGACTATTTTGCATATATTTACAAAAATATTTTTCGTGAAATAGACTATTGAGTTGTTTATTCAGGTACTATGTGCGTATGCGAAGTGAAATAGAAAAAGTTAATTTTCAGAAAAACCGTAATGTATTGGTTGTGGATGATGACACTCTAATTCTAGAGCGTTACCGAGAAATTCTTGAGCCTGAATCAGATAGCTTCATAAATAGTATACTCTCTGATAGTACAGACTCTAATGTATTACAAGATGATCTTAATTTTTCCATTGATACAGCTGATCAAGGGCATTTAGCACTGCAGCAGGTCAAGAGGGCATTAATGGCAGATGAGCACTATGCCGTCGTATTTCTTGATATGCGGATGCCTCCTGGTTGGGATGGGGCAAAAACAGCAAAAGAGATTCGTAAATTAGATCCAAACTTACTAATTGTGATTGTGACCGCATTTTCAGACTCAGATATACGCAAGTTACGCATCGAATTGGGTGGTGATGTACTGTTTATGCGAAAACCATTTGAGTCAGATGAGCTCTACCTACTTGCGAGCTCTCTGTGTGAAAGTTGGGATAGACATCACTTTAATGATGAGTTAATTTTTCGTCTCAAAGATAGTGTTGACGAGCATAAGAAAAAACAGCAAGAGCTTGAACAGTTGACTGATGAACTCTCGGCTGCCAATGTTATGCAGAGTGGATTGCAGGAAGAGATTAGACAGAAAGTAGATGAGCTTGCCAAGATTGCAGTGCATGATGAGTTAACTGGACTACTTAATCGCCGTGGTTTTAATGAAAGAATGGCGCAGGAGTTAGATCGAGCCAATCGTGAGAAAGGGCATTTAGCCCTGCTCTATCTGGATCTTGATGGATTCAAACCAGTAAATGATAATATTGGACATACAGCTGGGGATGAAGTGCTGAAAGTTTTTAGTAAACGGCTTTTAGATACAGTGAGAAAATATGATCTTGCTTTTAGAATTGGGGGTGATGAGTTTGCAGTACTTCTAATCAATATTCATGATCTAGAGGTTGTTAAAAGACTTGTTGATAGAATTATAGAGCAGACAAAAAAAGCTATAGTGGTAGATGAGCAAGAGGTTGTTATTGGAGTAAGCGTAGGGGTCGCACTCTTTCCTGAGCATGCTGTTGAATTGGAGGGGTTGATCCAGATTGCAGATAATGCGATGTATCAAGCAAAAGAGGAGGGTAAAGGAAGGTTTGTTATAGCTAGTTTAGATTAGCTGTAATTATCGCATAACTACTTTGCGCTTACAGAGGCGGATACTTGCTTGACAAATAACTATAAGTGGGCTATAGTTTACGGCTATTTATTCATCTACTCCGTGTATATTTAATTATTACTGCATAACACCTAATATATAGATGTAATATAGAATATTGAGTGTAATTAACATAAATTTATGCAGAACAGTCAATACAATATATTTTATATATAATATCGGAATAAGAGGCAATATTGCCTTATATTAACTGTTA
>JABHVM010000034.1 GCA_018658305.1 Thiotrichales bacterium
AAAAATAGATAGAAATAACAGCGCATTACAGGCAGGAGAATTTTGATTGGTAAAACAGTTAATATCTAAGTAAAAGTATTGTCATTGCTGTGTTTTTTCGGTTAAAATCCCAGTTCACTGCCGCACAGGCAGCTTAGAAAAGTGAAGGCGGTTATAAGGTTTAAAGCTGGATGTTCACTGCCGCACAGGCAGCTTAGAAAGGCAGTTGCACCACCACTAAACAATTTAACGAGTTCACTGCCGCACAGGCAGCTTAGAAAGATAACTCTATATATGTATCATTACCTATCACGTTCACTGCCGCACAGGCAGCTTAGAAAAGTCATCATTGACCATATTCATATTCAATTTAGTTCACTGCCGCACAGGCAGCTTAGAAATCTATTAATGAACCATAATCGCCTTTAAAAGTGTTCACTGCCGCACAGGCAGCTTAGAAATTTGTAGCGAGGGTTAAAACTGCCGATTTTATGTTCACTGCCGCACAGGCAGCTTAGAAATCTTTAATGGGCTTTTATTGTTAAAGTGTAGTGTTCACTGCCGCACAGGCAGCTTAGAAATACTACAGTCCGTTTAGAGTAATCCGTTACCAGTTCACTGCCGCACAGGCAGCTTAGAAATTTATTAATTAGTTTAGCATCTCAAAATTAAAGTTCACTGCCGCACAGGCAGCTTAGAAATATAACCCTCTTGATTGAGGGGTTTTGGGTGAGTTCACTGCCGCACAGGCAGCTTAGAAAAGTAACAAGAGTTACTATTCTAATTAACAGAAGTTCACTGCCGCACAGGCAGCTTAGAAATCTGGGTAGGTTCTGCGGCTGTACTCTTCTTCGTTCACTGCCGCACAGGCAGCTTAGAAATGTTTTTAGCTTGTTTTTTGCTTAGATTAATCGTTCACTGCCGCACAGGCAGCTTAGAAATACCAGCCAAGACCTCCACCGCTTCTTTGCGGGTTCACTGCCGCACAGGCAGCTTAGAAATAAACATCTCTTCGCTTACTCTTGTATACATAGTTCACTGCCGCACAGGCAGCTTAGAAATTTATTAGAGCCTTTGATGTACAGCATATCCTGTTCACTGCCGCACAGGCAGCTTAGAAATCTATCTATTGTTAAAAAAACAAGCTCTCGTTGTTCACTGCCGCACAGGCAGCTTAGAAATCGTAAATTCTTTTTCATATATTCTCCTAGTCGTTCACTGCCGCACAGGCAGCTTAGAAATTTTGCTCTCTTGTATAATAGTGCTATTATAAGTTCACTGCCGCACAGGCAGCTTAGAAATTTAGCAAAAGGAGTGGCAGATAATCCTAAAAGTTCACTGCCGCACAGGCAGCTTAGAAAAAACAATAAAACAACTGCGCCTACTGCGAAGCGTTCACTGCCGCACAGGCAGCTTAGAAATAAAATTCTATTCTCTTCTCATACTGATACAGGTTCACTGCCGCACAGGCAGCTTAGAAAAGGACATTGCTTTTTTAAGTGATCTAGTTAAAGTTCACTGCCGCACAGGCAGCTTAGAAATGTATCTTCTAATATTTTATGATGCCCGTCAAGTTCACTGCCGCACAGGCAGCTTAGAAATTTTTAGCCTTTTTGTCAAGTCTTAGATAAGTGTTCACTGCCGCACAGGCAGCTTAGAAATGAATTACTGGATAATATAGATATAGCTATTGGTTCACTGCCGCACAGGCAGCTTAGAAATAAAAGTAGTTGCTCAATAGTGTCATCCAGATGTTCACTGCCGCACAGGCAGCTTAGAAAATATTATTCTCAAAACCTAACGCTTCAACTATGTTCACTGCCGCACAGCAGGAAGATATAGTTGAGCGTGACGCATTCGAGACTCCTGCAGACGCTAGTCAACCGCGCTACACTAAAAAAGAGTTAGATGCGTTAAATAGAGAAGGCACGGTAGATGAGAGTAAAGTGGGTCATAACCAAGATATAAGTGAGGAAAGTAGTGTATACTCTGGTTATGACAGAGCCGAGAGCAACTTACGGAACAAGGAAGATACCAAGGGCGAAGGAGTTCTGGCTAGTGGACGATCCGACTCCGTACATGAGCAAGCCGACATCTTTCAAGGGCAAGGTGATCTCTTCGCTGATATACCTGAAATCACTAATGATTCGGTTGCGGAAAAAAGTCAATCTGTAGATAATTTTAATATTCAGTATAGTCACGCTCCAACAGGTTCAATAAAGGTAGGGGTTGATAAGGTAACAACCGCAGAAGAGGCGGCTCATGTTTTATCAAGTATTCGCAAGCATGGCGAGGAGGTGTTCTTCGCGCTAGTGACTGACAAGAGCGGCAATATTCTTGAAGTTCAGCGTCACGGTAAAGGCGGGAAAACCAGTGCTTCCGTCCCTGTTGATGTGGTTGTTCCTGCTGTAGCATCTATCGAGGGCGCTGCATCAGTCTGGTTCGCACACAACCACCCATCATTCACGAATAGTCCGTCACAATCAGATATTGACATCACTGAAAGATTAGATGATGCGTTTGATGGTACTGATATTGATATTCCTGGGCATGTCATATTCACCAAAGGGAGTGCTGCGGCAGTAATAACTCCGGACACAGGAACCAAGAATAATTACATTAAGGTAAAAATTAAGCCTAGAGTGAGAAAAAGAACGCTAAAGGTTACTGAGCGAAAAATCAGTCAATACCCTAAAGAGGAGCGTTCTTTAGTCGCACACCAAAAGAAGATCAGCAGTCAGAAGCGGAAGCTCAATACAGCGCAGTAGTTGATCAGTACAAAGATACTGAGCAATGGATGAAAGCGCCTAATGGCAAGCCTACTAAGTTGAGCGAGAAACAGTGGGTGCAGGTTCGCACTCCTGCGTTTAAGGAGTGGTTTGGGGATTGGGAGGTTGACAGTAGAAATACAGAAGTAAATAGACAGATTGAGGACTGGGCGGCTGGTGATATATTGTCCAGTGTAATTCTAAATATTGGAAAACCGTCAGATGTGCTGCTTGAACACGGAGTTGCTGACCTACCTATCACATTAACGCAAATGGTAATTAACAAAGCGGTTAATAAAAAGCATGATGTAAGCGTTAAAGATCTGAAAGATATTGTTATGTCGGTGCAGTCACCTATCGCAATTTTCAAGGATAAAGCGGGTTCTGATACTAGAATTATAGTGACCGAGATTCGTCATTCGGACGGTAATGTTATTGCAGTAATTCGAATGAATACAACAAGAGATGGATTAGAGATTAACGATATTCGCAGTATCCATCCAAAACGAGACAGTAGTATAGCTTACTGGGTGGGGGACGGTCTTTTGCTTGGTTTAGAAAAGGACAAAGGTCGCAAATGGCTTGAGAACTCAGTCGCGTCCAATTCGCGACAGCCTCAAGTCAGTACGACCTTTGATGATTCTATTATATATGATTCAAGCAAAATGTCAAGCGTCTCAAAAGTAGTAGATGATAACGGTGAGCCGTTGGTTGTTTATCATGGGACTCAAGCTGAATCCTTTAATGAGTTTTCTGAGAACTCATACTTTACTAATAAAAAAGAGACCGCAGAGCGATATTCTGATCAATTACAGCCGGATGGTATAGAGCGCACGCCTAATGTTTATGAGGTTTTCTTAAATATTAAAAAAATCAAAGAGATGCCAATGTTCTCTCTGTATGAAGATTATGCGTCACAACTAAAGAAAAGGGGTGTAAACGGAACTATTGCACCAATGGGTAATTCAGGTGCTTATGAATTTGTAGTTCAATCCCCTAACCAAATAAAATCAGCTACAGACAATACAGGCGCATTCTCAGAGAGTGGGGATATTCGCTTTTCCAAGCAAGACGGAGATACTGAAACTCTTGAAACGGTTAGCGGTGATAAGTCACAACTTCATATATCCGCTCTTACAGCTCCCGTCCTTAAGCATGAAGCAGTAGAAATCATCGTCAATGAAACCAGACGGAAGCTCGCTCTCTTTGGTGATCTTCCGATTAACACGATATCTACGGAGTCCGATCTTCCCGCGCACATAATTAAACAAGCGGAAAAAGATGGAGCTACGGGGGAGATTAAAGCGGTTTATGATCCTCATACAAAAACAGTCTACATTGTTGCTGACAGAATGACAAGCAGGCAGAATATTGAAGAGGCGATTGCGCATGAGGCTCTGGGGCATTATGGTGTAAGAGTGTTGCTTGGTAAGGATGTTAAAAAAGCGTTTAACCAGAGTGGTATGCCTATGTTTATGACGCATTGGCGTGATAAGATACCAAGTATGAAATCAGTAAGAAACGCATGGGGTGATTTTCCAGAGGTTGTTCTTTTATCTAAACTGGGATCGGCAAAAAACCACCAAGGGTATGAGGCTGCAAAAGGCGGTGATATGGATGCAGCTCTGGACGTAGTTAATTCTATTATTACAGAAGAGAAAATCGAAGAGATCCACCGCATTCTGCAAGGCAGAAAACCTATTTTAGCGCCTGTAATCGCAGATGAGCTATCAGGCGAGAATAAGCTCCCTATTGCTTATGCGTCTATTCTTTCTGAGAAGCTCGGACTCCAAGTTGATAATGGTATTGTGCAGATTGTCCGTGCGTACCATACAGACGCAGGGGCGTTCCATAGAATTGCAATTAACCCTATATTTGAGGGAGAAATTGTGGAGGATCAAGATTACTTGATTATAGATGATACGCTGGCTATGGGAGGAACAGTCACTTCACTAAAAGGGTATATTGAGATTAACGGTGGGAGAGTTATTCTCGCGTCAACATTGACAGGATACCCTGCGGCTGCTAATATAGTTGTCAAGGAAAACATGATTCAGTCGCTAAGAGATAAACATGGCGATGAATTAGAGGAATACTTAAAAAAGGAACTCGAATATGGAATTGAAAAACTCACACAAGGCGAGGCAGGGCATATCAAAGCCACCCCATCTGTTGACGAACTCAGAAAGAGAATCGTTGAGGCAAAACGCGAAGCGGGACGTGATGAAAGTTCCAGGCGCAACACTTTTCCAGCACCAAAAGACCAAATAAATCCCAACGAGCCCCCTTCAAGTGAGGGGGTTTCTGATTCTGAACCTCCAATGCTTAGCCGCTCCCCTTCAAGCAATAACAATGAAGGGTCATTCAGCACCACTCAGGAGCTCGGTAAAGATGTACCTGATCTCTATTAAGCAACTTACCACTCACCATATTGGTCCAATCGATCTATCAATAAAGAAGAGTGAGACAGTGGGTATAAGTGGCAGCTCTGGCAGTGGCAAGACACTACTTCTACGAGCAATTGCCGATTTAGATCCCCATAACGGAGAGTTGCAGTTATCGGGAAAAGATCAGCTTGCGTTTGAGCCATCAGTTTGGCGTAGTCGTGTTGCCTATCTCGCAACGGAGAGCCACTGGTGGGGTGAAATTGTGGGAGACCATTTTAATGGCGATAGTGAGCCGTGGTTAGAGCTTGCTGGATTTTCTCAAGAGGCGTTGCAGTGGTCAGTTGAACGACTCTCAAGTGGAGAAAAGCAGCGTTTAGCAATTGTGCGTCAGCTTATACGCCAGCCCATATTACTGCTTTTAGATGAGCCTACCTCAAGCCTTGATAGCAAAAGTGCTGCGCGTATTGAGAAGATGCTCTTAACTTATCAGCAACAGATGGGTGCAGCAATAGTTTGGGTAAGCCACCACCATGATCAACTATCAAGAGTAAGTAGTAGAATATTTGAGATGAAAAGTGGAAAACTGCAACAGTGGTCTACGGAGGAGCTTAATAATGGTTAACTTAACGACCCTCGATCTACTGTTATCGTCACTCTTTATTTTACTCCTTGCATTTCTCTCTTATAGGCATAGAGTCAAGTTAGAGAAGAAGATACTGTTTTCATCACTGCGAGCAGCTCTGCAGCTACTGTTTGTGGGGATGGTACTGCAGACTGTCTTTAACTACAATAGTATCTATCTGGTGGCAACAATATCAATGTTGATGGTACTGCTTGCTGGGTACGAGATTCAGGCACGCCAACAGCGCCGATTCTTGGGTGGCTGGGGATATTTGAATGGAACAGTAGCGATATTTATCTCCTCTATGGCGACAGCACTTTTTGCTCTTCTTTTTATAATTGAATACGATCCTTGGCATCATCCACAATATGCGATACCACTGTTGGGAATGTTATTGGGTAATACTATGAACGGTATCTCGCTAGGAATGGACCGCCTAACCAGCAGTGTCTGGCAACAGAGAAGAGTGATTGAAGCACGCTTGGCAATGGGAGAGTCGGCAGACAGCGCGATACGCAATTTAAGAGACGAAGCAATTCGTACCGGAATGATCCCTATTTTAAACTCGATGGCAGCGGCAGGTATTATCAGCCTTCCAGGAATGATGACGGGACAGATTTTAGCAGGGGCAGCCCCACTTGAAGCAGTTAAGTATCAAATTATGATACTATTTTTGATTGCAGGGGGAACTGGTTTGGGGGTAATGGCGGCAGTCTCATTATCTGCAAAACGAGTCTTTGATTCACGCGACCGATTGCGATTGGAGCGGATTAGTTGATAACTATGCAAAATTACATCCAATTGCATCAAGCGGTAAAATTTCACCATACTACAATTTTATTGTAGCGCAGTAGGTAAAGAGAGCACTTGAAGTTTGTCAGCTATGTTGATAGCTGTTACACTATCTTCTTATCTATCTCCTTACAAAAAATAAATATAGAAGACTAAATATGAAAATTAAAACGAAAGCACGGGATACTCTAATTCTATTAACTGGACTTGTTCTAGGCGTATCTCTTGCGGTTGAGCGCACGGTATTTGCAGAGCAGGCGACTGCTACTCTCCCTTTAAATGAGTTGCGAGCGTTTAGTGAGGTCTTTAGTCAAATCAAGAAAAATTATGTGGAGGAGGTTACTGATAAGGAGCTACTGAATAGCGCAATTAAGGGGATGGTTAGCAGTCTTGATCCGCACTCCTCTTACTTGTTGCCAGAGGCGCATAGCGATCTTCAGGTTAGCACAAGTGGTCAGTTTGGTGGGCTTGGAATTGAGGTTGGAATGGAGGATGGATTTGTAAAGGTTATATCGCCTATTGATGATACTCCAGCAGAGCGAGCAGGGATGAAAGCTGGTGATCTTATTATTAGGATTGATGGTACTGCGGTGCAGGGGATGACTTTGAATGATGCTGTGAAGATTATGCGAGGCAAGGTTGGTACTGAGATTGTGCTGACAGTTGTGCGTAAAGGTGAGGATAAGGCTCTTACCATCACTATTATTCGAGATATTATCAAGATTCGCAGCGTTAAGAGCAGAATGCTAGATGATGGGTTTGGCTATGTACGAATTAGTCAGTTTCAGGTGCGTACAGGAGATAACCTGGAGGATGCAATTGAAAAATTGGAAGCGGAATTTGCGGGTAAAAAACTTAATGGCTTGGTCTTAGATCTACGCAATAATCCAGGAGGGGTGCTAAGTGCAGCGGTTACAGTTTCGGATGCATTTTTAACCGAGGGGCTGATTGTATATACTGATGGGCGGATAGATGACTCATCTATAAAATTCAGAGCTGACGCTGAGGATATTATGGATGGTGCTCCAATTGTAGTGTTGGTTAATAGTGGATCTGCTTCGGCATCAGAGATTGTTGCGGGTGCGTTGCAAGATCATAAGCGAGCGGTAATTATGGGGTCGCGCACTTTTGGTAAAGGGTCAGTGCAGACAATTATGCCTATGGGTGAGGGGGCTGCACTTAAACTTACAACTGCTCGTTACTTTACCCCAGCTGGGCGTTCGATTCAGGCGGAGGGTATTAAGCCAGATATTGAGTTGGGCGATCTCAAGCTAGAGAAGCCAGAGGAGGATGCTAAATCTCATAGGGTCTCTGAAAAAGATCTCTCTGGACACATTGATAAGGGAGATAAGGATGAGGATGCTAAGAAACGAGATAAATTAATTACTGATGAGATGAAGGGTGATGATAAGGGAGATGATTCAGCAGTTGACTCTAAAGATAAGAGCTCTGCAGAGGAAGAGGATAAAGGTAAAGATTTAGCCCAGAAAGATTTTGCTCTATTTGAAGCGTTGAATCTACTTAAAGGCCTCCATCTTCTATATTCAGCAAGGTAGTAGAGAGTAACCAGTGAAACAACATATAAGAGAGTTAGTTGAACAAGCTGTTCAGCAGTTACGAGAGTCGGCGGAGTTAGAGTTAACTGCTGATCCTAGGATTAATGTAGAGCGAACTCGTGACCAATCGCATGGAGATTTTGCCACCAATATCGCAATGATGTTGGCGAAGCAGGCTAAGAGCAACCCTCGAGTACTGGCACAGAAGATCGTAGATGCTCTTCCAAAATCTGAGCAGGTAGTAAAAACAGAAATTGCTGGTCCAGGTTTTATCAACTTCTATCTTGCGGCTACAGCTTATGAGCAGGTGGTTTGTACTGTATTAGATGCAGGCGCAAAATATGGAGAGAGCTCTATTGGTAGTGCAGAGAAGATTTTGTTGGAGTATGTCTCAGCTAATCCGACAGGTCCTCTACATGTTGGACATGGGCGTGGCGCAGCGTATGGAGCGGCTACAGCTAATCTACTAAAGGCAGCAGGATATATAGTTCATAGTGAATACTATGTGAATGATGCTGGTCGACAGATGGATATTCTGAGCGCAAGTGTCTGGCTGCGCTATCTTGATCTTGCTGGAGAGGAGGTTACATTTCCAAGTAATGGCTATCAGGGCGACTATATCTGGGATATTGCTGCAGATCTGCACCGTGAAAATGGGGATAGCTTTCGTCACCCTATCGCAACAGTTATGGCTGAAGTGCCAGCTGATGTAGATGATAAGGAGCTCCATATTGATGGAATTATTGAAAATGCTAAAACTCTATTAGGGGATAGTTATCGTGTAGTACATAGAGCCGCTATAGACGCTATTCTAGGAGATATCCGTGAAGATCTAGCTGATTTTGGAGTGGAGTATGATGAGTGGTTTTCAGAATACTCTTTAGAGAGCTTCATTGATAAAGCTATTGAGAAGTTGCAGCAGAGTGGAGATGTGTTTGAGCAAGATGGAGCTCTCTGGTTCCGCTCTACTAAGTATGGAGATGAGAAAGATCGAGTGGTGGTCCGAGAGAATGGGCTAAAAACTTATTTCGCCTCAGATATAGCTTATCATCTGAATAAACTAGAGCGAGGCTTTAGTACAATGATCGATATCTGGGGAGCAGATCATCACGGCTATGTGCCACGAGTACGAGCTGCTCTATCTGCAATGGGGAAGCAGTCAGAGCAGTTAGAGGTGCAGTTGGTGCAGTTTGCATCCCTCTACCGTGGAGGAGAAAAGGTTCAGATGTCTACAAGGAGCGGTTCTTTTGTAACCCTTAGAGAGCTTCGAGAGGAGGTTGGGAATGATGCAGCTCGATTCTTCTATGTGATGCGTAAAAGTGAGCAGCATATGGATTTTGATCTTGATTTGGCGCGTTCACAATCTTCAGAAAACCCTGTCTACTATATTCAGTATGCACATGCTCGAATTTATAGTGTGATGCGACAGTTAAAAGAGCGGAAGTTGAGTTGGGATGAGAGAGAGGGAAGAGGCAATCTTCATCTACTTACAGAGTCTCACGAAAAAGAGCTGATGCTTGCAATGGCTCGTTACCCTGAGTTGATAGAGAGCGCAGCTCAGCAGCGTGAGCCTCATCAGCTTGCACACTATCTACGCGACCTTGCTCACCTGTTGCACACTTACTACAATGCACACCACTTTATTGTTGATGAGCAGCAGTTGCGTAATGCACGACTCACCTTAGTTTTGGCGACTCGCCAGATATTCGCTAATGGATTGGCGATTCTAGGTGTTAGTAGTCCAGAGGAGATGTAGCTGGTGAAGAACGGATTTATCTCTGGAGTTACTTTGATTATGGTCTTGGTGGTTTCATCCGCTATTTATAGTGGTTACCTCTACTGGCTTAATCCTGCTTCACTTGATATAAAACGCCCAACTGAGGCAGAACTTTCTGCAGCTAAAGATGATGCATTTCATTTTGACTTTTTCTCTACCCTGCCATCAGAAGATGGTTCTGGAGTTACAGAGGTACCAGCTGCTCCAGCTAAGCAACAGGTTCTTTCCAAGCCTAAAGATCCCCAGAAAAAAATATCACAATCTAAAGAGAGTGGAAAATATTTAGTGCAGTTGGTAGCGTTTGGCAGTATGCAGAAAGCTGATCAACATAAAGCTAAACTAACTCTGCAGGGAGTTACAAACTTAAAAATAGAGAAGGTCCGAACCAATAAAGGTGTTATTTATCGACTTAATGTTGGTCCATTCCGCAGCTTATCAGCCGCAGATCAGGCAAAAGAGAGGTTGAATAAGATGGGGTATAGTTCACCATTTATTAAGAAAATTTCTAGTTAATGGCGTTAGCAGCAACTTATAGTCGTACTATATCAGGTATAGAGGCTCCTGAAGTGGTGGTGGAGGTGCTGCTCAGTGGAGGACTTCCTGGAATATCTATTATTGGTCTTGCAGAGGCTGCAGTACGCGAGGCGAAAGATCGGGTACGCGGTGCGTTGATAAGCTCTGGCTTTAAGATTCCACAACGCCGAGTAACTATAAATTTAGCTCCTGCCGATCTTCCAAAAGCGGGCTCTCGTCTTGACCTCCCGATAGCTCTTGGAATCCTCGCCGCATCTGAACAGCTCTCTGCAGAGGGGCTTGATAGTTATGAGTTGCTTGGAGAGTTAGCTTTAGATGGATCGTTGCGTGAGGTTCGTGGTGTGCTCCCTGCAGCATTGAAGGCAAGAGATGCGGGGCGGACTCTAATTCTTCCTGCGGAGAATGCACTTGAAGCTGCGCATGTATCAGGGTTAGATTTTTACTCAGCAACTACACTGTTAGAGGTGGTTGCTATACTCATAGCAGAGATTCCTGTTCTGCAAGAGAGACCTCAACCCAATAATTTTATAGCGTCTCAGCACATTCCAGATCTATCCCAAGTGAAAGGTCAACAGACAGCACGAAGAGCTTTAGAGGTGGCAGCGGCAGGCGGACATAATATGTTAATGGTAGGTCCGCCAGGCACAGGCAAAACTCTGCTCGCGTCTACTATGCCTGGGATTCTTCCTTCAATGAGTGAGAATGAAGGAGTTGAGAGTGCTATGGTGCACTCTATTAATACCTCTATTTTTGATGACTCCAATTGGAGAGTACGCCCTTTCCGTTCTCCGCATCATACTGCGTCAGCCGCCGCTTTAGTCGGGGGAGGTACTCACCCTCGTCCTGGCGAAATCTCTCTCGCCCACCACGGAGTTCTGTTTTTGGATGAGCTTCCAGAGTTTTCTAGAAATGTGTTGGAGGTTCTTAGGGAACCCCTAGAGTCTGGAAAAATTACTATATCTCGCGCTAATGCACAGGTGGAATTTCCTGCGCGTTTTCAGTTAATCACCGCAATGAATCCCTGTCCTTGCGGATATTATGGTGATCGTTCTGGCAAGTGCCACTGCAGCCCAGATCAGATTAAACGCTACCGTAGTAAAATATCAGGCCCGCTGTTAGATCGTATTGACCTACAGATAGAGGTCTCTAGGATTCCTGCAGATGTATTGGCGGGTAGAGAGCAGAGTGAGGCTGAAGATAGTGAACTGGTAAGGGGGCGTGTGGAGAAAGCTCGAGAGGTTCAACTTGCGCGTCAAGGAGTGCCTAATAGTCAGCTTGAAGGTGAGAAGTTAAAGAAGTTTTGTGAGCTTGAAGAGAGTGAAAGTAATTTTTTAGTAGATGCTATTGACTCTTTAGGTCTTTCGGCTCGGGCATATCATCGTATCTTACGAGTCGCTCGCACCATAGCAGATTTAGCAGATAAAAGAGTGGTAGGGATGGATCAGTTGGCAGAGGCACTCTCTTTTAGAAAATTTGATAGAGAGGTGTAAGCTGTAGTAAACTACGCAGTTAATAGACAATACAAAAGAGTAAGGTAGTTACAATGTATGCGCCCGTAGCTCAGCTGGATAGAGTATCGGCCTCCGAAGCCGAGGGTCGGACGTTCAAATCGTCTCGGGCGCGCCAATATATTTCAAAGGAGTAGAATTTTATGAGTATGACTGTACATGTTGATATTGTAAGCGCAGAGAAAGAGATCTTCTCTGGAAGTGCAACAATGGTTTTTGCTCCAGCAGAGATGGGTGAAGTTGGTATCGCACCTCGTCACGCACCAATGCTAACTCCTATGAAAGCAGGTGAAGTTAGAGTTCAACAAGATAGTGGAGAGGAGTTAGATTTCTTTATCTCAGGCGGTATGCTTGAGGTGCAACCCCATGTGATAACCGTTTTGGCTGATACAGCTGTCCGTGCTGCTGATCTGGATGAGGCTGCAGCTATAGAGGCTAAACAGCGTGCTGAGGCTGCACTAGAGGATAAACATGCGACTATAGATTATGCTCAAGCTCAAGCGGAGCTGGTTCATGCTGCAGCACAGCTCCAGGCGATTGATCGTATCCGCAATCGTAGAAGTTAATATAGTTTAAGCGTGGAATATAAGTCTACAGCAGTAGTAATCTTAGCCGCTGGACAGGGTAGCAGGATGCGCTCTGCAACACCTAAAGTTCTCCATAAAATTGCTGGCACTTCACTTTTAGAGCACTCGATAAATAGAGCATCTATTCTCAATCCAGCATCTATCCATATAGTTTACGGACATGGCGGTGATAAAATTAGAGCAGAGCTTGCTCATCTAAGTGTAGAGTGGGTTGAGCAGCGAGAGCAGCTTGGGACGGGACATGCGGTAGAGCAGGCTCTTCCAGAGATTGCTGCCGATAAAATGGTGTTAGTTCTATATGGAGATGTTCCACTGATTCAAGCAGAGACTCTTGCTACACTGCTTGCTGCCGCAGAAGAGAATTCAAGTTCTCTCTCCATCTTAACGGTCATTCTAGATGATCCTACTGGTTATGGCCGCATTGTGCGTAGTGCAGAGGGTGAAGTGCTGCGCATTGTAGAGCAGAAAGATGGCTCTGCTGAAGAGCTTCTAATTAAAGAGATAAACAGTGGAATTATGGCAATATCTGCAGCTAAGCTGCAAGGCTGGTTGACTGCGCTAGAGAGTGATAATGCACAAGGCGAACTCTATTTAACAGACATTGTGGCTATGGCAGCTGCAGAGCGCGCGCAAGGGGGAGCAGAGATCACGATAGTTAGAGCTAGCTCTGCTCTGGAGGTGGAGGGTGTAAATGACCGCACACAGCTGGCTAAACTAGAACGAGCCTATCAACAGCAACAAGCAGCAGAGCTTATGCGCGCTGGAGTTACTCTCTTAGATCCGTCTCGTTTTGACTTGCGAGGTACTCTGCAGAGCGGTAGTGATGTGCTGATTGATGTAAATGTTATCCTCTCTGGTAAGGTCATATTAGGAGATGGAGTTGAGATTGGTAGTAACTGTCATATTACTAACAGCGTAATTGACGCAGGAACTGTAGTGCTTCCCAACTCAGTAATTGACTCAGCAGAGATTGGACCAAATTGCCGTATCGGACCATTTGCAAGAGTTCGACCTGGAACAAAGTTGCGAGGATCGGCTAATATTGGTAACTTTGTTGAGATTAAAAATAGCGATATAGGGATCTCTTCAAAAATAAATCATCTCTCCTATGTTGGTGATAGTAGTGTTGGCGAGCGAGTGAATATAGGCGCAGGAGTTATTACCTGTAACTATGATGGTGCTAACAAACATCGTACAGTTATTGGAGATGATGCGTTTATTGGCTCAGATACACAATTAGTTGCACCTGTAGAGGTTGAGCGTGGAGCCACTATTGGTGCAGGTTCAACTATCGTGAAAGATGCTCCACAAGAGCAGTTAACTTTGAGTAGAGCAAAGCAGCTCACCCTGAAAGGTTGGAAGCGTCCGAAAAAAGTTAATTAATACCAAGATGCAACTATTCTATTGAATTGAAATATTTTTATTGCATTTTATAGTCTATCTATATATACTTTCTAAGTGGTGAATACAGTTACAGTTAGTATATTTTATAAGGGTATAAGAATATACTATTTTACTATTCAAGAAAGTTCTGTATAATACGCCTCAGTTAAAGAGGAAAAGTCCTCGAACTTTTAAAACTTTATTTTTATATTACATTTTGGAGATTATCATGAAAAAAATTATTGCTACTATCGCTCTTGTTGCTTTTGCTTCTAGCGCTTCTGCGTTCTTCGGTGGAGACGACAACCAGTCTGGATACGGAACTGGAGCTGGTAATGCTGCTGCTGACGGAAAGGCTCGTGGAGCTGGTAAAGGAAACGCTGACGCAGAAGGTAACTTCAGCATGAGCATCAACGCTTCAGGTAAGGGTTCTTCTAACATGGAAGCTGACATGGACGCTGCTGAGAATGCTCGTATGAACGGAACTACTGATGTTCGCACTGAGACTTCTCCTGCTAGCTACCCACAGTATGCTGCTCCAGCTGCTCCAGCTGCTAAGTAAGGTATAGAGTAACTCTACAAATTTAGTAGAGAGTCATAAAAAACCTCACAGAGTGATCTGTGAGGTTTTTTTCTGTTCTTAATTAAGTCAAGATCGGTTATATAGAGTTAATTTCGGTAAATCATATATAATATATCTGTCGCATAAGATGTTGTATTATAGGCATAATGCATTATATCTAATATTTATTGAAATAAATCAAATTAATACTTGACAATATTCTTGAATGCTGTATAATGGGCGCCAGTTAACGAGGAAACATCCTCAAACTTTTGAAACTTTATTTTATATTTATTATTACATTTTGGAGATTATTATCATGAAAAAAATTATTGCTACTATCGCTCTTGTTGCTTTTGCTTCTAGCGCTTCTGCGTTCTTCGGTGGAGACGACAACCAGTCTGGATACGGAACTGGTGCTGCTGATGGCGCTTTTGACGGAAAGGCTCGTGGAGCTGGTAAAGGAAACGCTGACGCAGAAGGTAACTTCAGCATGAGCATCAACGCTTCAGGTAAGGGTTCTTCTAACATGGAAGCTGATATGGACGCTGCTGAGAATGCTCGTATGAACGGAACTACTGATATCCGCACTGAGAACAAGCCAGTACAGTACCAGAGATAAGATATAAGTCATATAGACTAGTATCATATTAA
>JABHVM010000035.1 GCA_018658305.1 Thiotrichales bacterium
TCTGGCATGGACAAGAAAACAGTTATGAACAGAGTAATTGCCCAGAACAACCCTGTTGTTTGTTTATTATTCAATGACATTGATCACCCCAGAAAGAATAAAAAATCTCAATTTAATCACCGCATTAGGATATTCCTCTACATCATAGCGCAACTCAGACCAACGAATATTTTCTTCCATTGCTTCAACACTATGCAAAAAATCAAATGTCTGTTGAAATCCACCCCGTAGCTCAAGGAAAATTCCTGTGACACTAACTCCACGACGACTAAATTCAGCCACCCACTCCAGCTCCATAGGGAGAAGGTCACCCTCAGCTAATTTGGATAGATTAACTACACGCACACCTTGCAAATTACGCAACAGAAGATTTAGCGTCTCTTCAACTGGTCGATAGCTACCTTTTCCTGCCCCTTGAGCGCGCTTAATATCGCTGTTTAACTGTTCAATTGAGCTAACTAGATCAGCCTCCTTCTGCAGAAACAGCTCTGGCTCAATATGTTTATAAGATTTCTCTAATTCAACCAACTCTATCTTATCAGCAACAACTTTCTCGTCAACTACCGCTATTTCACTTTCTAGCACCTCAATATTTTCCATCTTCACACTAACGATCACAAACCATAAAAGCAGAATAGCTATAAAAATAGCACCGCTCCAAATAGAGTGTTCTTGCAAAGATAGCGTATCAAACCTACGCAATAGACGGCGAACTTTGATCAAGGGCTAATCTCCTTCTCAGTTTTAAATATAGTTACCTGAAAGGAGAATCGTCCATCCGTAAATTTTTCATCCTCTGAACGAGAGAGACGCAAAAATTCTACTCTACTTTCAGAAAGAGGTGCAGAATTGGCAAGCCTATGAATATAACCCGATGGTTGGGCTGCCCCCATACTATGTCCTGTTAAATAGAGCTGCTGTCCACCATTAACTATATTAAATGAGGTAAGGTAAGTATCCTCTTCAACCGTGAGTGCTAGAGATTCCAATAACGGAGAGAATCCGCTTCGGCTAAATATACTCTTAGCAGCCATAACTTTAACTGTCTCCTCAAGTTGAGATTTTCTATTATTTAGCCCACTAATGCGCTGCTTAATCTTATCCACCTCTTGCGTTAGCTCTACCGTACTGTTTTTCACTCTATCTATCTGCTCTTCAACATTTACACTCTGTTGCTGCAAAAAGCGGTGTTGACTATTCATCTCAGTCTCTACGTTACCCAATATATTTATATATACAAATTCTGCACATATAAGTATAAGCAGTGCAGCCACTCCTCCGCGCCACTCTCTCCAGCGATTACCATGGAGCATACTTTCATCAAACAGATTTATATGTTGTTTTGCCATAAATTACTGCTCCATTCCCTCATAAGCAACCCCTAACGCAGGTAGACAACGCACATCTATCAAGCCATGAGAGAGCTCTTCAACCACAAGTTCGGTCTCTTCTGCCAACGCCTCAACCAAGTCAGGAGAACTACTTACCGTTGAGGTGACCAACAAGCGTTGAGCACTTCCACCATCACAATGACGAGCACAAAATATAATGAAGCGTCCCACTTCTGTAACCAACCTCTCCGGCCAAGACTCGTCTTCACTCCAGCTTCCAGATCCAGGAAGATGAGTTGCGCCATAGTTCAACTCTCGAGTACGATACAATACCCCATTAACCATATGAATAAAAACTGTTTTATGAGGAAATATTGCGAGCAACATAGTCGGAACCTTTATATCTTCAATAGCCTTAAGAAGAGATCGTAACCCCAACTCAACACTTGTAACCGATTTAATATTCAAACCGGCATCATATACCATCTCGGTAATATTTTTGATTGCACTCCTATCAGCTATAACCACAAAAATCAGTGGCGATGTTATATTTCCCTGTCCAGGCATGGGGTAAGATCGAATAATGGAGTTCTCAACATCTATATCTACAAGATCTTTTATCTGCCAACGCAGGGCAGCATCGATCTCATCTTTATTCACCTGAGGAGTAGGCACTTGCAAGAGATTATAATTGGTATGGTTCATTACAACCGTTGCGGGTATTGAGTGAAGCTTATGCTTTGAGACAATCTTCCGAAGCATCCTGGTTTGAGACTTCTCTCCCTGTACAGAAAAGAATTCCACCTTTGGTGTCGGTTTACTCTTTAGTCCAGGATAGGCAATACATATCCCATCCTCATACAGAGAAATCCCGACCCCAAATCCATTTTCAATAACAGATGAGCGCTTTAATGAAATATTCATTAGAAGAGTAACACCTTAAATAACTTGCTCATTACTACTATTACACGAATTATTCTCTTCTCTGCGCCAAAGAAATCTTATCTTGCTCATCATATAATGTTTATCCTTGTTTTTGAAAGAAGCTTCCATGGGACTTATGTTAAAAAAGGACGAGAAGCGGGCACACTGTAATCGAATATTACAGACCAATTATACGTCAAATCAGCTAAAAAGTCAATAAAACTATAATTATCAAAAAAACAGGTTGCATTCGCTTAAATTGTTAGGCATAATCTGCGCTCAATTTTATAAGCATAGAAAATATTAGTTGGAGAGCTGTTATGTCCAGAGTATGTCAGGTTACAGGTAAACGCCCAGTTGCGGGAAACAATGTGTCACATGCACACAATAAGACTCGTCGTCGTTTTTTGCCGAATCTTCACACCCATAAATTTTGGGTTGAGAACGAGAATCGTTGGGTGAAACTACGCCTCACCAGCAAGGGGATGCGTATTATTGATAAGAAGGGAATCGACTCTGTATTAGCAGATATGCGCTCCCGCGGCGAAAAAGTTTAACTCTACGACTGCTCAATGGCATTCGTAGTCATCTAAGGATAAAAGGAAAATATTATGCGCGATAAGATAAAACTAGTATCTAGTGCTGGAACAGGTTTCTACTACACTACTACAAAAAATAAACGCACTATGCCTGAAAAGATGGAGATCAAAAAGTATGATCCTCGTGTCCGCAAGCATGTAATGTTTAAAGAGGCTAAAATCAAATAATTTAGTATCTAAATAAATAGTGCCTAATAAAAGAACCCGCTTGCTGCGGGTTTTTTTTATGCAACACAGTACGCTTAATAGAAGAGAATAGAGATGCCAGAACTACCTGAAGTTGAAACTACGCGCCGAGGAATTGAGCCGTTCGCCGTTGGAGAGAGGGTAGTGAAACTAACTATTCGCCAGAGACAGCTTCGCTGGCTAATACCTGACGGAGTAGAGAAGGAGATAACAGACGGCAACGGCTTTATGATTACCAGCGTTAAACGACGGGCAAAATATCTACTACTCGAAGGAGAAGAGTACGGAACTATTATCATCCACCTCGGAATGACTGGCACGCTAAGGGTGCTAAATATAGATGAACCAGTAGAGAAACATGACCATATTGATATAGAGCTCAGCAATAATAAAATATTGCGTTACCGTGATCCACGCCGTTTTGGAGCTTTTATCTGGACGACCGAAGAGATAGAGAGCCATCCGCTATTTATCAAGATGGGGATAGAGCCTGTACTATATGGGCACAGTGCCACCGAAGTTGGAGAGCATCTCTACGCTAAATCCAGAAAACGAAAAACTGCGATAAAAGTATTCATAATGAACCAACATATCATAACAGGGGTTGGAAACATATACGCCTGTGAAGCACTATTTAGCTGCGGCATAAACCCAACCATAGGGTGCAATATAGTCTCCGCAAAAAGTTACCAAAAGTTAGCTGAGACCATTCAAAAGATTTTAACTAAGGCGATTAAGAGTGGAGGAACAACTCTCCAAGATTTCCGCAACAGCGATGGCAAACCTGGTTATTTTCAACAACAACTCCAAGTATATGGACAGACAGATGCGGCGTGCACTATATGCTCCACATCTATTAAAAAGATCACTCAGGCACAACGCTCAACTTGGTACTGTCCGCAATGTCAGAAATAGCTTCGGTATAATCAGAAATCGATCTGACGCAATCCTTCATAGAGAATTACTGCTGCAGCATTTGATAAATTCATACTTCTGCTCTCTTCAACCATAGGAATACGGATTTTCTGCTGCACTGGAAGATTATCCAACAGAGGTTTGGGAAGTCCACGCGTCTCTGGTCCAAAGAGAAACAGATCCTCCGCTCTGTATGTCGGAGCAGTATAGCGCTGCGTGGCATGGGTGGTTGCAGCAAACACTCGTTGCTGATCAAATTTAGCGAGACACTCATCTAACGACTCGTACTCCTCTACAGAGACATACTCAAGATAATCTAAGCCAGCTCTACGCAGGCGCTTCTCATCCATCTCAAATCCAAGCGGATGGATTAGGTGAAGGTTAGTTCCAGTGTTAGCGCAGAGACGGATGATATTCCCTGTATTAGGTGCTATCTCTGGCTCATAGAGGATAATATGCAACTGCTTCTCCCTGTTTTATTCCTGAATCTGTTAAAATAGATGGATGGATATACATATACCGACTACAGCTTGTGAAGAGAAAGAGCCATTCGCCCTTCAGGTACTTGGCGAAAGCATGGCACCAGAATTTGGTGATGGTGCAGTAATAATTATAGACCCAGGATATCCTGTAGTAAATGGTTCGTATGCACTAGTCAACTACAAAGATGAGTATCATTTTCGCCAGCTAGTGAAACGAGGAGATACTTCATACCTCGTCCCACTGAATAGCCACTTTCCATCTCTTGAACTCAGTGAACCGTTTGAGGTACGAGGTATTATTACTCAACAAAACCATAAGCGCACCATCATCCATTATGACTATCCGAAAGATGGAGTTATTAAGCGTAAAGAGAGTGAACGCAGCAAGAGAAGAAGAGAGCGTCGAGAAGCCAATAAATCTGGATAGCTATTATAGCCTGCAGATCGATCTCCTGCAGTTAAGCTGTTATCTCTTCAAACTTAGTTTGGAGCTCATCCTTACTCTCTTCATGGTTTGGATCTGGGAGACAGCAATCTACAGGACATACCTCCACACACTGCGGCTCATCATAGTGTCCGACGCACTCTGTACATAGATCTGCAGTAATTTCATAGATCTCATCTCCCTGAAAAATTGCCTCATTTGGGCACTCAGGTTCACACACATCACAGTTGATGCATTCGTCCGTAATAAAAAGTGACATTGCTTAACTCCATACCTACTATTAAATATTTTAAATTAAGTAACTATTCAGCTCACCTTTAAAATTCACCATCTCTGCGTTACAAAATTATCATATATAAATATATACTCAAACTTTGCGCCTTGATCTGATGAATTTTAAAGGCAATCTGAACAGTTACAGTTACAACTGCAACTGAATAGTTACAATTATAACATATAAAATTTAATTCTATGCTAACTTGCGCTTCAACTCCTGCCGTACTCGCTCATTTACAAACGGGGTTACATCTCCCCCGAGAGCAGCTATTTCTCGCACTAGAGTTGATGAAATATAAGAGAACTGTTCAGCAGGAGTTAGAAACATAGTCTCGATATCCGCTGCTAAATGGCGATTCATTCCAGCAAGCTGAAACTCATATTCAAAATCAGAGACTGCACGCAGCCCACGCAAAATAACTTTTGCATCAATAGAGCGCGCAAAATCTACCAGCAACCCATCAAATGAGACTATGCTAACTCCATCTATTTTATGTAGAGACTCTTCAGCTAAGGCTACTCTCTCCTCGATAGAGAAGAGTGGACTCTTAGAACTACTACTGCTCCCAGAGTTCGCATTCACTACTGCAACAGTTACGAAATCAAAGATCTTTGTCGCCCTCTCCACTAAATCTATATGACCTTTAGTGATCGGATCAAATGTTCCAGGATATATCGCTCTGCTCGCTTTACTCATAACTTTCACTCCGTCTAACCAACATATACTTTACCTTACCAGCCTCCCCACTCTTAACTATCTTCCAATTTAATTCAAGCGCCGAGTGTGCCTCCTTTGCACGCTTAGAGTCTAACTCGATATAGATTAGCGCTCCTGAAGAGAGTTGCATCTTCTCCAACTGCGCTAAACTTCTCTCCAGAAGATTAGTTGCAAAAGGTGGGTCTAAAAATATCAGATCATAACTACTACTTTCTCCATCGGTGAGCTTAGATAGAAACTGCAATGCATCTCTAGTTATCACCTCTCCGTTATCACTCTCTAGTAACTCTATATTTTCCTTGATAACAGCCGTACTCTTACGATCTAACTCCACGAACTCTACTTGTGATGCACCACGCGATAGCGCCTCTAATCCTAAAGCTCCGCTCCCTGCAAATAGATCTAAGCAGCGAGATGAAGGAGTCGTTGACTGAAGCCAGTTAAAAAGAGTTTCACGAACCCTGTCTGGAGTAGGGCGAATTGCTGGATTATCTGCAAACGATAATCTTCGTCCACGCCACTCTCCTCCAATAATTCTAAAACTATTACTAGCAGCTTTTTTATTGCCCGACTTTTTTCTCAATGCACATCCTTCTCTTCGATAGCGCTCTTCTTCTTAACCTCTCCACCAACTATAACTGTTACCATCTCTGCTGGGCGAACTCTGCGTTTAAATGCATCTTTAATACTGGCCGCACTCACAGCATTGATTTTACGATTAAAATCATCCAGATAACTGTCTGGAAGTCCGTAAAAACCGATCACCCCAAGATAGCTCACAATCTTTTTATTGCTATCTATACGCAGCGGAAAACCTCCGGTTATATTCTTCTTAGAGTTTTCAAGGTCATCTAACGCTGGACCATGCTCAATAAAATCTGCGATAGTTTTACGCAACACCTCTAGCGCCTCATCTCTACTCTCATTTTTGGTTTGCAATCCAGCTTGGAACGGACCAGCTCTGCGCATTGGGGAGAAGTAACTATATGCACTATATGCAAGCCCTCTATTCTCACGCACTTCTTCAGAAATTTTAGAGACTAATCCACTTCCACCAAGAATATGGTTCCCAACATAGAGATCAAAATAGTCTATATCTCCTCGCTTCACTACAGGATGCCCAAGCAAAATATGGCTCTGTACTGATGGATACTCTATATATTCTTCCTCACCAGCTTGCGCAGTTATTGGAGCAGCAATTTCTGCCGCTGCTTCACCAGCAGGCAGTGCTCCCACAACTTGCTCAGCTATCTCCTTAGCTCTCCCTCTATCAACAGCGCCAACAATTGCTACCAATGCATTATTGCCAACATAGTAACGAGCATGGAATGATTTAAGATTATTGCGTTTTATAGATTTAACGCTCTGCTCTGTCCCACCAGATGGCTCTGCATAAGGGTGGGAGCCATACATCATCCGAAAAAACTTTTTACTCGCGATAGTTGACGGAGACTGCTTCTGCGCTTGAATCCCTATAAGTTGGCGATTTCGCTCCCGCTCAAACGCACTTTCTGGAAAATATGGGCGATGAATAAGATCAGCCGTAACCTCCAGAGCTGAATTTAAGAGCCTCTCATCACTAAGGCTACGCAATGAAACAACAGCCATATCTCGGAGAGAGCTTGCACCAAGAACTGCCCCTAAACTGCCAATAGTCTCAGCAATAGCCTCTTCACCTCGCTCACCAGCGCCAGCGGATAGGAGAGCATTAGTCATAGATGCGATACCGCTCTGCTTGCCATCCCGCGCGCTTCCTGCATCAAATATAACTCTAACATCCACCATCGGTAGATCTGGAGTATGCACATAGAGAACTGTAGCTCCATTTGAAGTACTCCAACGCTCAATATCTGGGCTTGCGCTCGCTTGCTGCAGAGAGATAGCACTAATTAGAGATAGCAATCCTATGGTGGATTTTAAAAAATTTCCCTGCTGTGATTTTCTATTCATTACTATCTCCCTCTGAGCTAGGTGCCGGCTTTGATGACTCTAATGGTAGAGGGTCTAGAATAGCTGTTGTTACTCTATCTAATATAATATATTTATTTGCTACAGCCATAACCTGCTCCGCAGTCACTTTACGCACTAGTTCTGCATAACGATCTGCCTCTCTCCAACTCAGACCAACCGTCTCCAACTCACCCATCTGCATCGCCTGATAAAAGACTGAATCTTGTTCGAAAACTTTATCTGCTACAACCTTAGCCTTTACTATATCCAGCTCTCTCTTAGTCACGAGGTTTATCTTTAGCTCTTTCAACTCTTGAAGCAGTGCACTCTTAATCTCAGCAACAGTGTGTCCATCACTTGGAACTCCATCAACTAAAAATAGAGTTTGTAGCCTATCATAAAGGTCATAGCCAGCGCCGGCACTTGCTGCTATCTCTGTCCCTCTTACTAAATGCTTACCTAAACGAGAACTATCTCCACCATCCAAAATATAAGCCATAACCTCTAACGCATAAGGCTCCCACTCCTCCTCTGCCGTCACTACAGAGGGGGTTGGAAAGCCCATAATTAGATATGGAAGCTTTGCTGGAACCTTTACCACGACCTCCCTTGGGCCCAACTGCTCAATCTCAACTCTTGGTTTTGGCGGCACAAGGTCTGAACGCTGAAGTGGGCCATAATATTTTTTAGCCATCTCAATAACCGCAACAGGATCCACATCACCAGCAATTACTAGAGTTGCATTATTAGGTGCATACCACTTCTCATACCAACTACGCATATCTGCAACAGTGTAGTTCTCAATATCATTCATCCATCCTATTACTGGATTATGGTATGGGCTCGTCTGAAATGCTGTTGCCATAAACTGTTCATAGGTGAGAGAAGTAGGCTTATCATCGGTGCGCATTCGGCGCTCCTCTTGCACTACCTCTCGCTCTTTTATGAACTCCTCTTCAGGTAGCGTGAGATTACGCATTCGGTCTGACTCAAGCTCCATACTAATTTCCAAACGACTCTTCTCTAGCCGTTGAAAGTATGCAGTATAGTCAGCTCCAGTAAATGCATTTTCACGCCCTCCATTCACAGAGATGATTTCAGAGAACTCATTAGGGCCATGCTTTTCCGTCCCCTTAAACATCATATGTTCTAACATATGAGAGAGGCCGGTAATTCCTTCAACCTCATAACTCGCTCCAACTTTATACCAAATTTGTGAAACTACTACGGGAGCACGATGATCCTCTTTGACCAGAACTTTAAGTCCATTACTAAGCACTACTTCGGTTACCGTCTCCTTCTCAACAGCAGTTACCGTAGTCGTTACCAACAACAGTGCCGCTGTGTACAATGAACAACTTTTACTTATCAAACTCATCACTTTTATTAATCCTATTTTATGCACTCTTTTAATCCAATAAACCCATAATTGTACCATTAACAGCATCCACCCGAAGTTTCTCTACTGCTTATTTGCCCTTATCGTAACTGCTTCCTTATCTTCTTTATTAAGCGGGGTATAAATGCAACTATTGCAATCAAAGTTAGTGCTATCATAATATTTTGCACTAACGACTCACCACCTTTAAACGCCTCTGATCCCGCATACCCTAAGTATGTATAGGCAAAAGCACCTGGCAGCATAAATATCCAAGTTGCAACAATGTAATGAAGCAGTGGAATTTTAGTTAATCCCAATACATAATTAAGAATAGTAAATGGAAACAGTGGTACTAAGCGAGTAAAAGCGACAAAGCGCCAACCTTCACTATCTACTCCATCCAATATCTTTGTAATTTTATCTCCTGCGCGCTGCTTCACCCAGTCAGAAACTAAATAACGAGATATTAAAAATGCAAACGAAGCTCCAATTGTTGCCCCAGTAAGGTTAATCAGAGAGCCATATATTGGACCAAACAGAGCTCCTCCTACTATAGTTAAAACTGTACCTGGAATGAACAAAACTGTTGCCAGCGCATAAAGTAAGATAAAAAATAGAGGTGCCCACAACCCCGCTCTCTCTAACCAAAGCTCAACTTGATCTTGGTTAATGTAGTCGCGATAGCTCCATACTACAGCCACTAGAACACCAAATAAGAGAGTAGTTATAATTTTCTTAATATTATACCCCCTTTTTTCTACTATTCATAGGCAGTACCACTATCATCTTCATCCCTTTACCAACGCCAGAAGATTCTGCGTTAATAGACCCTCCAATACTTGTTACAAAGTTGGCGACTGAATGCAGACCAAATCCACTACCACCTTTTTTCCCACTCTTCCCAAAGGTGAATATCTCACTAATTTGCTCTTGGTTATAACCAGACCCACTATCTTCCACGCTTAACTCGAAGCTATCCTTATCTAATTTTACAGTTTTCACGATAATTTTACCGCTCTCACCACTATGCGTGGTCTGCTCAGCTATTGCCTCAATACTATTTTTAATCAGGTTCAAAAGAAGTTGAATTAATGGGTTTCTTGGTAGATTAACAGAGCCAAGTTTGGGATCCATTTCCACTTCGACAGAAACTTTAGATTTATCTATCTTATCACTTATAAGAGCAATTACATCATCAAACACGGACTTCATATAAAATTCAGTTGAGTAGCTGGAAGGGCGTGAAGCACTCTGTTGTATTGCGAGAATAGAGCCTATATGCTCAATTGAGTGAGTCAATTTATTAAGAGAGCGATCTTTCTCAATATCCTTATGCCCCCTTTTAAGGGCTGCTACCGTTTTCTCGATAAACTCTCTGTAATCTAAGTCTATATTCGGATCTTCTGCCACCTTTTTAATTAGCAGATAAATTCTATACAAGGAGTAGACCTGCTTCTCAATACGCAAGATATTACCGTTCATACCTGTAATCACATTTCCAACATTGTGCAATACGGAAGCTCCCATCTCTGCAATTCCAGCTTGAAATGCTGCATACTGCTCTTGCTGTTCTGCACGAGTCCGCTGCTTTTCAACCACCGCTCTAATCTTTTGTTGTGACTCTGCCATCTGGTTGAATCGATCTGAAAGATCTCCAACCTCATCTGCACTCAGGCGTAGACTACGCACCTCATGCTCTCCATCTCCATATTTCTGCATCACCTCTGCAAGGCGGCGCACTGGGCGAGTGATGGTTCTAGAAAAGTACCAACTAAAGAGAGAGAAAAGTAGCAGAGTTCCCACTCCAATCACAAATATCTCTGTTCGTAACTCATGTAGGGGCTGCTCAACAATAAAAGCAGGAATTGTGACCACAATCATAACTCCTAAAGATGATATAGGATGCCCCATCCCAAGAATATCATTCCCTCCTACTTGAAAACGGACAACCTTCATACTGTGTCGATTGCGACTATCCTGTGTAGAGATTTTTTCACCAATCCAAGAAGAGGCTGGATGCCCTCCATCTGGAAAATGGTGCAAAATATTTTTTCCAGAGTGCTGTTTCGTTCCTGCCAATAAAACAGATCCATCTCTCTGAACTAAACCCACCCCAAAATTCTTTGGAAGATAGTGAGAAAATTGTTTGCGAAGCGTCGCCAACGGCACAGTTGCAACAAGCGCCCCTTCGATCTCATCAAAGTAGTCGGTAGTTAACAGCCCCAAGTCAACCAACTCCTCACCATCTCTACTTTGATATGGAGCACCCATCTGAAGTTGATTTGGTTCTGCTACTGCTCTCCTCCATAACTGCTCAACTCTCTGTTGATTTATCTCTATACTCTCCTCTGCTCCTCCAGACCATGCAACCTGTTGCACTCCTTCGGCATCCAAATATACTAGCGAGTAAAAGCTCTCTCGATACTGTTGAAAAAGTTGCTTAACTATTCCTTTCTGACGATTTTGCCTGTAGTGCACAACAGAGTCTGAGCGTAATATCCGCTCCATATCATCTGTTCTACGCTCAAAGTGGTGCTCCACTGTGCTCTCAATAGCCTCCACCGTATTATGCAACAGTTTAGAGTTAAGATGCTCTATCTGTTTTGCCATCATCCCATAACTCATCCCACCCAACAGTGCAATAAGTGTAAGCACCAAAATTGTTTGCCCACTTAACAATCGACCTTGTAACGAACTAAACCTCATCGAGCTGGCACCATTCCCGCTGCTTCAATAATCTCTCTGCCAGCCAGAGAGTAGATATAATTTAATAATTTTTTCTCCATACTATTCTCAGCAAGATTCAATGCCCCCCGTATTACCAGATAGAGTGGCGTTACCATCTTTGACTCTGCAAGTGGCACACCATCAATGGTCAACACTGTAAGTTGGTATTGCTGCGCCCAACTATTAGGAAGGAAACCAATAGTTTGACGATGCTCTCTAATAGCAGCAGCTGTTTGGGGAGTGGTAAAGAATATTTTAGCATGATGATCTATAAGCTCAAACTCTGGGATATGCTGCTCTAAGACTGTACGCGAAGAGTCGCCTTCTTCTCGATTGATTGGATAGATCTTCTCTTTGGTTGGTGTACGCTGACTCAAAGGGCGGAGTTCATTCCAATCACGCACTTCACCACTATAAATTTGCAAAATCTGCGTTGAGGTAAGGTTACTAATTGAGCTCAATTTATTGTGCGTTGCAAATACAACAGGAGAGTATGCAATTAAAAATTGGTGAATTTTTTGGTTATCGCCATTATGATTTCCAGCATTAATCTCTTCATCTGTCAGAGCGCGCGCTGTTCGTGCCATAGAGACCTTACCAAGAATCAAGGCATCTACTCCACCACCTGATCCAACACTATCCGGTACGCTAACCTTATGTTGAGGAAAACGCTTCTCAAAAAAAGTGGCTACTGTTCTCAGTAATGACTGGGAGTCGCCTGTTCCTGCAATAGTCAAGCTCTCCACAGCCCCTGCTTCTCCACCAAACAGTATCATACTCGCAAGCAGGAGTGACTTTATATGCTTCTGTTTTAACATAAATTATTCTGTTGCCCTATTGTTCATACACTTTTTCTCTATAACTCACTAGTTGAATACAAGCTGCACATACAGCAATGATCTCATAGCTGTTCTGCTTAATCAACTCGTTAAATTTTTAAAAAATACCACGCATTATAATAGCGATAAAAAACATCTAGATCATATTATATAGTACAATTGAACGCTTGTTCACTGCATAAGATAGAAAATAGACAAAAAACGATGATCGATAGTTACCCACATCTAAAAAATATATCCTTCCCCCCTATTGCCAGAGATAAGCTGACCACACTTCAGGTCAATTTAGGATATCGTTGCAATCTTAGCTGCACCCATTGTCATGTTAATGCTGGACCCAAACGAAATGAGATGATGGATAGTGGAACAGTAGATACGCTAATTCAGCTCCTAGAGAATAGAGAGATCAAAACTCTTGACTTGACTGGTGGTGCACCAGAACTCAACATACATTTTCGGCGCCTTATTGAAGCCGCCTCCAAGATGGGGGTTCATGTCATTGACCGCTGTAATTTAGTTATTCTGGAAGAGGAGAGGCAAGAGGGGCTCGCCCAATTTCTTGCAAAACAACAAGTAGAGATAGTCGCCTCTATGCCCTGCTACCTACAGGAAAATGTAGATTCGCAGCGAGGTAAAGGGACATTTGATGCGAGTATTCGTGGTTTAACTCTTCTTAACAGCTTAGGATATGGAGTTAATGGAAGCGGGCTGTTGCTCAACTTAGTATACAATCCACAAGGAGCACACCTCCCTCCTGCTCAAAATCTCTTAGAGACAGACTACAAAAAACATTTAGCTAAACATTACGGAGTTAAATTTAATCAACTTCTGACCATAGCCAATCTTCCTATTCACCGTTTCGGCAGTCTGCTCCTCTCTAAGGGAGAGTTTGATAACTATATGGATACGCTGCAAGAGGCTCATCGCACAGAGAATCTCTCTACAGTTATGTGTCGCTCAATGGTTAGTATTGACTGGCAAGGAGTGATCTATGATTGCGACTTTAATCAGATGTTAAACTTACCTATTAAACATTTGGCTGGCGAGAGTTTACAAATTCAAGACCTTCAAAACTCAACTCTTTTAGAGCAGCAAATTCAAGTAGCTGGACACTGTTTTGGTTGTACTGCAGGTCAAGGCTCTAGCTGTGGTGGTGCTCTTAATGAAACTTTAAACGAGGCTCTTGCTTGATATCTATTATTATCCCCACCATAAATGAGGATGAGGTCATTGAGAACACCCTGCGCCCTCTACAACCACTACGCAACTTAGGTGCTGAAGTTATTCTAGTAGACGGTGGCAGCAGTGACCAGACTCAGCATATAGCGGCCCCTCTTGTAGATATCTGGATAGACTCTCCAGCAAAAGGACGAGCTCTGCAGATGAATCTTGGCGCTGCACAGGCTAATAGAGATATCCTCTGGTTTCTGCATGCAGATACAGTTATTCCAGAACATGCTGAAAGATATATTATAAATACTCTTAAAAACAGAAGATGGGGACGATTTGACCTAAAATTAAGCGGAGATAACTTTCTACTACGAATAGTTGAATGGATGATCAATCACCGCTCCTGCTGGAGTGGAGTTGCTACAGGAGATCAAGGAATTTTTCTCACTCAAAAACTATTTAATAAATTAGATGGTTTTCCAGAAATTGCCTTGATGGAAGATATAGCATTGAGCCGTAAACTTAAAAAAGTTGCCGCGCCTGGCTGCATCAAACATCCTCTCATCACCTCTAGTAGACGCTGGGAGAAGAATGGTATAGTTCAAACCATTCTATTAATGTGGTGGTTGCGTTTTAGTTATTGGCTGGGAGTTGATCCAGAAAAACTGGTTAAGCTCTACCATACATAGCTCTATTAACAAAAAGTATGCTGATCTCACTAATTATCTTCTCTAAAGCTCCAATCCCTGGCTACGCAAAGAGGAGGCTTATCCCATCCATAGGAAAACAGAGGGCTGCAGAGTTGCAACAAGAGATGACTACAGCGATGGTAACTCAGGCGCTTGCTGCTGACATCGGAGAGACGAATCTATTCTGTGCCCCAGATACAACTCACGAACTCTTCCAAAACTTAGCTCGCCAACACTCCATCTCATTAGTTACTCAGCAGGGAGAGAGTCTTGGAGATAAGATGTCACATGCTATTGAGACAACATTCACCTCGAGCAAAGATACGCAGAACAGCGTTGAGGCAGTTATATTAATGGGGAGCGACTGTCCGCAACTAAATAAGGAGCAGCTACTGAGAGTTTCTACAGAATTAAAAAAGCACGAGATCGTTCTCATTCCAGCCACCGATGGCGGATATGTGTTGATAGCTATGCGCAACCACTACCCTACTCTATTTCAAAATATAAACTGGGGCAGCGATCAAGTGATGAGCACAACCATACAGAGAATAGACGCACTCGCCGTCTCTTGGAGCGCACTACCTGCCTTGACAGACATAGATTGTGCAGAGGATCTATTCTGCCGCATAATAGACCTCACTCTCTACGGCAATCCCTCTTTTCCAGCTACGGAGTGTAATGGTCAACGGTTTAGATCCGTATTAAAATTGGAGTGTGAGATCACCGTTTAGGTTCGGCTGTATTGATCTCACTTAAAGAGCGATAGAAACTCTGCATATCCTTCCAGCTCTAACTTCTCTACTGGAACAAAACGGAGTGAAGCTGAGTTCATACAGTAACGCAGCCCTGTTGATTCTGGGCCATCTGGAAAAACATGACCTAGATGAGAGTCTGCTATCTGGCTGCGGATCTCCGTTCTGGTTGAGAAGAATCCTTTGTCTACCGTTTCGACCACTATATCAGCTGCAATGGGTTTGCTAAAACTGGGCCATCCAGTGCCAGAGTCATACTTATCAAGCGAGCTAAAAAGTGGTTCGCCTGAGACAATATCCACATAGATCCCTGCCTCTTTGTTGTCCCAATAGATGTTATCAAATGCCCTCTCAGTACCATCCTCTTGAGTCACTTTGTACTGGAGTGGCGTGAGCCGTTGGCGAAGTTCAGCCGTACTTTCATCCACCTGATAATTTGAACTTTTCTTCTCAGCTGTTTCTGTCTGCTTCTCTGTCGATGGTGAGTCATTCCAAGTGGCAGCAATAAACTGATCTCGCCCTGAACCTTGACGGTAGCGTTTATAATGAATCGTGTTCTTTTGAGAGTAATCTTGATGGTAATCTTCTGCTGGATAAAAAGTTGTTGCTGCACTAATTTCCGTCACTATAGGTCGGTCAAATTTTCCTGAACTCTCTAACGCCGCTCGTGAACGCTCCGCCATTTGACGTTGCCCCTCACTTGTGTAGAAAATTGCTGAACGGTAGTGATCCCCTCGATCAACGAATGAACCATCTGCATCCGTCGGATCAATCTGCATCCAGTAGACCTCTAGTAGTTTCTCATAACTAATCAAATCAGGATTGTAAACTACTTCGATCGACTCCAGATGATCGGTACTGCCTGAGGCAACCTGTTGATAGGTTGGGTTCTCGCTTGTTCCCCCACTATAGCCAGAGGTAACCTTCTCCACACCAGAAAGATTTTCAAATGGGGGCTCCATACACCAGAAACAGCCACCTGCAAAAATTGCTTGCTCACTCTCTGTCTCACTCATACGATTCTGCTCCCTATTTTTATTATCATTCCAATCAACCACCTTACTTGCCGTGACAGATAACCCAATCACCGTTAGCACGATCGCAATAGATGAAAAGTTGCCTCTAAATATATTCAGTCTCAACAACAGCTACCGCCTGAACCAGAATCTTCTTTCTGTGCCGACTGATCAAAAGGGATCTCTGTGCCACATCCCAAAAATACTCCATAATGAGTCGACCAGTCGCCGTAAAAGTCAAAATGCTCGCTAAAGCGACTATCGTTAAGCATGCGGTAACTATTACCGCAGACTGGCTCTATCTTTCCCTTCTCAAAATTGTGCCCGCTATCCAGTTCAAAATTATCGGGGTGATGTTCAACCGTTCCTCGATAACGGACTGCCTGCCCATACTCTTCACAGCTCCCTTCTAACGCCTCAATCTTAAACAGTCGGTAAGTGGCAGAGTAGAATTTGTGCGTGCCCAACATCTTCTCAATCTCTGGATTATCGATAGTGAGAGGACGATCTTCAACTAAACGTGGATCGGAAAACCCGCTCTCTTTTGCCAGTGTCAAAAAATCATTCCAATAGAGCGCACCACTTAGACACTCACCATAGAGCAGTGGATCTTTTACCAACGCCTCTGGCACTCTCCTCTCGGAGTAGACATCTGAGAAGTAGAGCTCACCCCCAGGTTTGAGCAGTCGCCACGCCTCTTGCAGTACCGCTGCTTTGTCTGGTGATAGGTTAATGACACAGTTAGAGACGATAATGTCAAAACGTTCATCTTCCAACCCTAGCTCATCCAACTTTTCGATATAGCCTTTATGAAAAGTGACATTGGACTGACTGTAACCATAGCGATCAGCATGCCACTGAATATGTTGATTGGCTACCTCCAGCTGCGCATCCGTCATATCTACACCGACAACAGATCCCGACTCTCCAGTTAAGCGCGCCAGCAAAAAGCAGTCACGCCCAGAGCCACTACCAAGATCCAAAATATTCATTCCCTGTAACTGTTGGGGTGCAACTAGACCACAGCCATAATATTTGGCAGCGACCTCATCATGAATATCTGCCATCGCCTCCTTTAGATAAGCTGGCATCGTGCTGCCGGTGCTGCATGCATCGGTTTGTAGGTCGTTGCTGGTGACTAAAATTTCCCCGTAGTACTTCTTGACTTCATCATGCATATTTTTTCTCTGTTTGTGCTTAACAAAAACTGTATACTTTTTTATTCTAACATTAACACTAGATAACTTATTAAAAATCTATGGATCTAAAACTCGAAATCAGATGGCCATGACGGAATCTTATTGAGGTAGGATAATCTCTCGATAGAAAATATACTCTCCTCCCCCTGCAGCACTATGACAATAGATACAACCTGCGATTTTTCCAGCTAACGCTCTATTCTGACCTCCGATCTCTTTATCAAAAAGAGAGCCGTCGGGATGGTACTTAACCCAAAACCAGTTTTGATTCTCTTCATCATAGCCACTTTCACGTTGAAACATGACGGTGATTGCACCGAGATATTTAGCTCGATCCATGCTCACGCTCTCGGCTGTAACAACACCTCGCACACCTTGCTCTCCCGCTTTTCCATAATTGCGTTTAACTACAACAAACCCCGTATGATCTCCCACCGTGATATTTTGGTACTTTAACTCTAAAATTTCACCGTGTGGTTTTGCACCGCCGAAAAATAGGGCGGAAGAGATTCTATCCTCTCCTTCTATCTGCTCTCTCACCAACACACTCCATAACTTCGCTGCATATTGACGCTCTGCTTCGTTACCGACTACAAGCTCTGCTGCCTCGACTGTGATTGATAATAGAGCAGTTAAAAGTATCGAAAATAACGACACATAACTCACTCTTCTATGACTATTTTGGTGTTTTGTGTGCTGCATTTTTATGACTCCTAAAGTATAAAACCTCCCCCTTAAAACAATAAAAGGGAGAGTGAAGACTTTTAGTTAGTTACTAACTCACTACTGATTAAAGAGGTAGTCGCCACCTGGTGCCGCTTTATGACAAGCGATGCAACCTTTAGGCATCCCTTTTGCAACACGCCCTGCGAGTTTCACCTTTTTAGGATTGGTGTGGAGCGAACCATTAGGCTTATACTTTGCATAGAACCAGTTCTGATTATCTGCATCATAACCACTCTCTCGTTTAAACATCACTGTGAGTGCTTTAAGCCACGGTTTAGGATCTTGAGCGACCTTAGCGATTGATACCCCTTCACCCCCATAGTTGCGTTTGATAATTACCTTACCCGTGTGTCCGTTGACGGTAACATTTTTCTCAATTGTATCTAACACCGCACCATGTGGCGCCATCCCTTTGTAGGGCTTGGAGTGAACCGCATTACTTCCCACCAACCCTTCTGAATCTAATACGCTCCAGAGTGCAACGGCGTCACTAACGCTATCTTTTCCACCAAATGGCATCCCTGCTGCAGTTGCCACCATTGGAACTACTGCTGCCAACACTACTGCTACCGAAGATATACTCTTAATCATTTTTTTCATTATAGACTCCTGTCTGTTAAAAACTGTAGATAAATTGTTTAATTTTAATTTGAGTAGAACTATTTTCTGTTCTGTTAATTTATACGCATCACCTACACGATCAGTTTCAAAAAATTTTAAATTTAATTATTACCACAACCACAACTATCCACCTCCCCTAACTGAATAGGGGGATAGGGCACGTGAGCGTTGAGTGTTGCTTAATATTCATCAATTTCTCGACACTCATTATCCATGCGCGTCATCACCGCTATGGGGGCAAAACTCTTAGCAGAGGACTCCTCCATCATCAGCTTAAAATAATCTGGGATGGTCTCTGAATTGAGCAATGCGCCTCTCTCTATGTAGGAAAAGATCTGATCATAACGACTTATCTGCTGCTGACTGACTCTGCGATAAATATGGGAACGATTCAGTTCTCTGGTGTGATGAAGTCCTGCAGAGGCGATAATTTCTGCTGTCGCATGGACTGTGTTAGCGTGGTAGCGATAGACGCGTTGCGCCTTGTCCATCACATCTAACCCTCTAACCAGCGCTGGATCTTGAGTGGCAACTCCCGATGGACAGCGATTAGTGTTGCAGATCAATGAGTGAACACAGCCAAGTGCGGTCATCATCCCTCGTGCGCTATTGCAGATGTCAGCGCCGAGTGCGATATTTTTGACTAGATGAAAGCCTGAAAATATTTTACCAGAGGAGATGATTTTGATCTCGCTCTTAAGGTTGAAGCCAGTGAGGCAGTCTGCCACAAATGCCACCGCATCTCTCAGCGGCATCCCGACAGAGTTGGCGTATTCTAATGGCGCAGCACCCGTCCCGCCCTCACCGCCATCTACGGTAATAAAGTCTGGCTTAATTCCGCTCTCAACCATCGCCTTGCAGATGGAGACAAACTCGCTTTTGCGCCCAATCGAGAGTTTAAAGCCGATCGGTTTTCCATCAGAAAGCTCTCGCAGTTCTGCTATAAATTTCATCAACTCTAGTGGTGTAGAGAAAGTACTATGTCGTGCCGGGGAGTTGACCTTCTCGTAGGGTGCTACACCACGGATCTCGGAAATCTCTGGGCTATTTTTCTCTGCAGGTAGAATGCCACCATGCCCCGGTTTTGCCCCTTGCGAGAGTTTAATCTCAACCATCTTGACCGACTTTTCAGCCGATTTCTGACGAAATTTTTCAGGTGAAAACTCTCCCTCTTCATCTCGACAGCCAAAATATCCCGTGCCGATTTGCCAGATTAGATCCCCTCCATACTGCAGATGATACTGACTCAATCCGCCCTCTCCGCTGTTATGGGCAAATCCGCCGCTCTTTGCTCCTCGGTTAAGGGCTCTCACCGCATTCTTACTCAATGCCCCAAAACTCATTGCGGAGATATTAAAAATGCTTGCCGAATAGGGTTGCTTGCACTTTTTCCCACCCACTGTCACGCGTAAATCACTCTCTAATCCACAGCAGTCAACCGCAGAGAGTGAGTGTCCAATCCACTCATAGCCAGTGCGATAAGTGTCAACTCTGGTTCCAAATGGAACCGTCTCAAGTTCTCCCTTTGCACGCTGGTAGATAATACTTCTAAACATTCTGTTGATCGGCGCACCATCGGTGTCAGACTCGATAAAGTATTGACGGATGAAAGGGCGAATGTCTTCCATAATCCAGCGCCCCCGCCCAAACAGTGGAAAGTTGCGTCGGATAGAGTGTTTAACTTGAAACAGATCATAAACTCCCACTATCAACATTGGAAGCAGTAGCAGCAATAACCAGAGTGCGGGTTCCCATATTAGATAGAGCGCGAGCCATAATAGCGCAAGTAGCGGGACAACTTTGATGAATGTGGAACTAATAATTGAATTCATAAGTAATTCTCAAAAAGGCTTTCACGCCCCCCATAGGAGCTGCTCTTAGGCTGTGGACGCATGGAAGCAAGTGTTCATCATAGCGATGAGATCTTCAGGGAGCTCTTTAATCAGCTGCTTGCTCTTTATAGACCGATCCTAATGTTGCGCCAAAGACAATGTGACCAATCAGGCTACCCATAATCATCATCATATCGCCATTTGACCAGAAGCCATTACCCATCATCGGCATCATCATAGATTGCGCAATCACAAAAGGAATCATTGCAAAGATCACGCCTCTCGCGGGTGAGCTGCGCTCAGGAAGCCCTTTTATTAAACACTTAATATTACTGACCATTAGAGCATAAACAATCGCAAGTACCACTCCCACCACAAAGTGCATCATCCAGCCTGCCATATAGGGCATCGCCATCATCGGGTTGTTAGTGCCCAACATATCACCAAAGTCCATCTTCGGCATTCCCATCATCGGTGCCATCATGGCGACAACAGACATCAGTGCAGTTGCCGAGAGTCCAGCGATTATTGCTCTATTTAAATTCATAACTTAATCTCCTATTAATTGAAAAATATATTTGAACGGTTGTTCATCTTATAGGGTTGCCATAGATAAAGCAACGGTTGAGACAGCGCTTGTTAATCCTATTAATAACTGCCTCTTATCCTTATACGCAGCAATGGCAACAACAGTTTCAAACTCCTTACCCTTTATTCTGCTGCACTTTACTCTGCATAATAGACTGGAACGATTCCAACCTCACCTTTAGGTGGTGTATTTATAAGGTAACTCTTCCAGTTCTGTAGATTTTGAGGCTGTATGTTTAACATCCATCTCTTTATCCTATTCTCCAACTAATTTCAAAGCTCTCTCAATCACTTGATCAGAGAGGTACATACCATTTCTTCGCATCTTAGTAGTTCAACTCCTGCTCTAATTTTTCAAAATCGACATGAAACACATCAATTTCCTCACTCGCAAGTCGTTGCAAAAAATCGGTTCTATCTAAACCCGCAACCTCTGCGGCTCTCTCTTGTGAAATCAATCCCTGCTGATACCAAAGTGTTGCCGCAGATTGGCGTAATTTTTTTGTGAACTCAACTTTGCCTAAATGCAGTGCTGCAAATACACTTTCTGGCATCTCCAGTGTTACTGTTGACATCTCTAACCTCCTAAACAGATCTTACTAAATACTATATTAACATTAAATAATGATCAAACCGATGATCGTTTAATGGTCTAGCATCATAAGTACGCTTTTTGTATGCTGCTAACGCTTCATTTTTATCATACATAATTGCAGCACGAAATCCCCTTTCATCTTTTAGCATTATTTCTTCTCCAGAATTTTCTATGTAGGAATTTGGGGTAAGTATTTGACATGACCAGAGATAATGTGTATTCTAGGGAATTATGGGTAAACAAATTAAAAAATTCATCATAGGTATGGGGTCAAGCATGGAAGTATTTCCATCATCGCCACAACCACCTATAGATTTCTCCCATAAAAGCGATAAAGAAAATCTCGCTCAAGATTGGGAGCGTGTCGGTAGTTATATGTTTACTGCAATAGGTACGGTAGATGAAGAACAAGCAAAACGCATACTCTCATAAAAAGCCAAATAATGAAGCAAGGGAAGTCTCCGTCTCAGCGCAGAGGCAAGCTTTTTCAGGCCCACTACCGCCCCCAGAGATATTAAAGCAGTATCAACAACTATCTCCTGATCTCGTTAATAGAATCATAACGCTTGCAGAGGATGAGGCACAAGCAAGAAGAAAGCTTGAATCGGATACACTGCAAGCGAATATCGAAATATCTAAAAAAACATCAAGCGAACGAGCCAAAGGACAGATATTTGGTTTTAGCATTGGTATTGTTGGCCTACTTTCATCTGTTGCTCTTGCTTCACTTGGTGCAACTGTTGCTGCCTCAATCGTTGGCAGCAGCACCGTTTTAGGATTGGTCACAGTGTTTGTGCTTGGCAAAAAATAGACTACATCCTACCACACCCCTGATGGAGAGGTATTTTTACTCGCATCGGTTTAAGCTCCCATTATGGGTTATATTCAAAACGGTATATCATCCAATGAAGATTCTTCTTGGCTTTTCTCCTTTGCAATTTCTATAGTTTCAATAAATCTAATAGAGCTAGTTATGTGACCATAGATTAATAAGCTTTCATGATAATTAAGAACATCGTTGTCATGAGCAAAACTATGGTGATTGCGAATTTTATTAAATGCCTCCATTACAGATATTGTAGATTTTAAAATTCTCTCTGTAATTTCAGATTCAATAAGCTCTTTAGCTTTAATTGCTTTGATATATTCCCCAACAAGACTATGTAACGGTTTATCCTTATTGACGGTTACTCCGTGTTTGGTGCACAAGGTTCTAAAATATTTAATTAGATAAGTATGCAACCTATCAAGACCAGCTTCTGGTTCATTCTTTTCAATTGCTTCACGGACAGCTTTAGCTAATGCTTCAAAATCTTTTTCTTCGGAATTTGGTTGTATTACGCTTATGTCTGGTACTGGAGCCGACTCCTTTAAACGGTGCATAATTTTTATAAAATCATCACTTGGTAGTTTTGCATCAAATCCCGCATACTCATCCCAGTCTGTTACAAGTGCTTCAAAAGCTTTTGCAACCATATAATTAGACTCTAAGTCCCAAAAAGCTCGCATGCGGCTGGCTTTAGATCCGCTGTGTCCTAAATATTTTTCTTCGTAAATTTCTATACCAAGAGTTTTATTCATAAACTCATTAAAGGTTTTATTAGAAAATTCAAGAACATACCCTTCATCCATTTGCAATGCTCTTTCAAGTTTCCTTTTTTCCATATTTGAAAGGTCGGACATTAGTTTGATATTCCTTTTTTTATATAATGTTTAAGCTGTGCAGCGTAGTTTGTGTACGAACACGCACCTTCTTATACATTTATCATTCCCTAATTCAGGCTCTTTCATTTTCAAAAGTTTCTGTATAATCATCTTCACTTAAAACTGTATCATAAAGTCCGATCTCTTCACCTTCATGTTTATTTATCCCAATATATTCGAGACTGGCATCTTCATACCTTTTAAACTTATAAACAGCGTCATTCATTAAACCACTATTAAACACCCCGAGGCTTACTAATAACTCAAAGTCAGAAACATCTAACCCCGTTACTTTTTTGAAAAGTGACGGCTCTAGTTGGGTAATTACATCTTTCAAGCTTCTTTCTCTGTAATCGGTTAAATACATGAAGACAGGGATTCTTGTAGCAAACTTGATTAACTTTTCTTGGATTTGTTTTCTTAAACTTTTGAATTTTTTCTCTTCTTCAGATAATTCTTTCTTCTCCTTTTTGCTCATATCATCATCATTTTTATCTTTTTTAGCTTTTTTAACCGCTTCAGATTTATTAATAATAGTTTCAATATCTTGATTAAGATTTCTAAGCGGACATCTATCCTGACACAGGGGGCATAGCTATATTTTGACCACAATAGAATTAATGGGGGTGAATTAATGGGGACGCTACCCTTTATTCTACTGCACTTTACTCTGCATAATAGACCTCACTCTCTGGATGAAATGCCATCCAAGCAAACCAGAAAGTGGATAGAGTGGTCAGACTCTTGCCCTCTTTGTCGGTGATCCAGCCACTATTGCTTTCAGCGTCATAGTTGATGATGAGCGCTTTTCCGTTCAGTTGATCTATCAAGGGAGTATTGCTTTTTGAGAGTTCTGAGTAGGGATATGCTCTAAACACTCCATCAACCTCCAGTCCCAGCACTCGCTCTTTAGGGTGGTAGCGAGGATCGATCTTCTCGACAGGAAAGTAGATCCCTTCACTATCAACATAACCTTCATAGGGATCTCGACTGTAGTCTCTACCATAGCCTGTGACACGCGAAAGCACAGTTGTATCAGGATGGCTCTGCTTCCAATTTTTCCAACTGGTATGGTTGACCGAGACTATTTTTAAGCGCTCCCCTTTGAGTGAGCCACTAATCGCTCTACCTAAAATTTGCGACCAGAGAGACTCTGTCTCTCGATCATAGAGCAGTACATCACTATTATAGAGTAACCCTGAGACTCCAAAAGATCCCTCTGCAAGAAAGACCACGCCCGAACCACAGAGTGGACAGTAAGTGACGGCAAAACGCTGTTGCCCAATCTTGTCATTAACAATCTCATGCCAATTCATAATTGCAATAGGATAGGCGCGGCTTACACCATTTATCTCAATCCCTAACACTGGATCACTCTCAGAGAGTTCGTTTTCTGCCTCGTCAATGGTCAGAAATTTTGGCTGATCAAGGGCAGGAATGCCATCTCTAGGAGGTCCACCGCTGAAGATCTTCTCGACAGGAATCTCGCTATTGGAGAGATCAAAACCGTTTTTAGTCACCTCTTCTGCATTTGAGCATCCGTTCAAAAATAGAGCGCTCAAAAATAGCGATAAAATTATTTTTCGGTTTCTCATAAATCACTCCTTATGTTTTTGGGTCTATGCTAGAGTTTTTTCTACCAGACTCTCCGCAATCATTCCGTTAAGCAACATTAACGCTCTCTTGTTCGCCGTCAAGAGTTTGCTTGATGCGCCATCTATCTCAACAGCAGAGATATTATTTAGCATATCGCTGTACTCTTGGGTAAAACCAGCCTCTTTCTCCCAACTACCACTAAAGCGTTGTGCCGAGTAACGCTCCTGCTGAATCACTGCAATGGCACCATCTAAGAGTTGAGGGTCAAAGTGGCTCCCCCGATCTCTCGTTATCCACTCTATCGCTGTCACCAGCGGGGTCTCTTTTTGATAAGGGCGTGGGTTGATAATCGCACTGAGTGCATCACTGATTGCCAATAGACGACCTATTAATGGAATCTCCGTTCCCTTTGCACCATCAGGATATCCAGAGCCGTCCATCTTCTCTTGGTGCGCCGCTGCGCAATCAGCAACCATCTTCACTAACTGCGGCTCTTTCCACTGGTATCTCTGATCTAACAGAAGTGAACACACAATCATTCGCGTTAAATCTGCATGAAGCTTTTGACGGTTAAACTCTTCATCCGTTAGAGATCGCTCTAGGCGGTAGATAGAGCGGAAAAGTGGTTTTCCAATATCGTGTACTTTTGCACAAATCTTAAGTAGAAAAATTCCTAGGGTAGAGAAGTGATATTGCGTTTCGTCAACTTCCGTTATAAATGGATCAGGATTAATCTGATACGATTCACAATCAGCTTTAAACTCCAACCACTGCTTTTTATTCAAAGTCAGTTTATGTGCGATCAGCGTCGTAAAACGGGTCACCTCTTGCACATGAAGACGCATCAAACCGATCATCTCACTCATTCCCAGGTCGCCAATATAGTCTAGCTGGATAAGATCATCTGAATATTCGGCACCAACCTTTACCTCTTTCACTATTCACTTCTCCTTATTCTTAAATTTGAATCCATCTGCCTTGAGAGACGATCTTCCCACTTGGACTATTCTTATATTGAGTAGCGCTATTTTCAATAGTGACTGATAGCTCTGCATCACTGGAGAGGAGCTGTTGCGCTTTGATCAATGGAAAATTTATAGAGCCATTGTGAGGAAGTACGCCCATAGAGTGCACAGTTCCATCAGGCGTAGTGATCCAGAGCTGACAAACTTTTCCCTCTGACAGTTGTGGCGGATTAACCGCCTCTATTGCAACAACACTCTGCTGCTGACTGGCACGCACTATCCAATTAGTATTTTGCTGATCTTGAACCACATAGAGCATTTGTGGATTAAATGTTGTGGTATTCAGCAACACCACTGCCAACACAAATCCCATCGCGGTCGCAAAGGCGCTAACCCCTTGCCAGAGGCGTAGGCTGCTCCAGAACGACTGCTCCACTTTATCTTCAACAAAGCCGAGGCGTTGCTCAATACCACGCCAGACTGCGCTAGAAGGTGTTCGTTCTTCAACGCTGTTCTGGAGGGGAGCAAGGCGATTCTCCCACGCCTGCACCGCATCTGCCGCAATGCTATCTACCCTTATCTTCTGCTCAAAGAGTAGACGCTCATCACCCACAAGCGTACCAAGCACATACTCACCCACCAGCTCATCTAACTCTCTCAATCTTTCCTGTTCACTCATGATAGACACTCCTTTAAACTACTCATCCCTCGATAGATCCAAGTTTTCACCGATCCAAGCGGGGAGTCGATATGCTGCGCAATTTCTGGATGGGTATAGCCATCAAAGTAGGCGAGCTGAATACAGCTTCTCTGTTGACGACTCAGCCCAGCCATACACTCATTTATCCTCTGCGCATCTTCCATATTAACCAGCTGATCATCCATCTGTGGCTGACTCTCATCTGGCACCTCGGCGAGAATCGCTTCATCCAACGGCAGCTCATGCTTACGCTTGCGTAGTAGATCCAATGCACGATAACGGGCGATAGCCCCCATCCAAGTCATCGGTACCGCTTTATCAGCACGATAATCCCCCGCTCGATTCCAGATCAATACAAAAGCATCCTGCATACACTCTTGGGCAAGATCCTCTCGCTTTAATATACGCATCAGCAGCCCAAATAGTTTCGGAGAACTTAATTTATAAAGTTTCTCAAAGGCAGCTCGGTCACGCAACACCGTTTTTGCGAGTAGTGCAGTAAGTTGATCTTTGCTGTTTTTCATGATTTGATATTTTTCAAGTTGACAATATAATTATGAGCAGTTGTTCAATTATACAGGAAACTAAATCATAAAATAGTAGGCGCCGGCTGACACCATGAATCCAGACCTGACCCTCAATCCACTTAATTAAGTGTTGTGTCCCCTTATCTCCTTGCCCTTATCTTTTAGGCAGTGCCCATTGACTAAATTTAGTCAATGGGCTATGATTAAAATTATGGATCCACGATTTTTGCCTCATAATACCCATCTAGAGAGTCCCGCCAAATTTAGCGAGCGAGACCCGCAACTGCGCCTGCTCCAACAGCAACCCCACTGTCACACCCCGCCACTTCTCAATGAACTCCCTAACACCGCTGGAGTCTATACTATCGGTGGCGGCAGACAGGTAGGAAAAACAACGCTGCTCAAACAGTGGATGGCAAAACTTTTAGCCGAAAAACAGCCTGCCAATTCAATCGCATTTTTTAGTGGCGAGTTGATTGATGATCATCACGCACTACTCCATCTGCTCCAGACGCAACTGTTGGAGATGCCGTCAAAGGGGATGCGCTACCTGCTGATTGATGAGGTGAGTTATATTCATGATTGGGATAAGGCGGTCAAGTATGCCGCCGATGCAGGGATGCTGGAACAGGTGGTATTAATGCTTACTGGCTCTGACTTGATTCTAACTGAGGAGGCGAGAGCTCGCTTTCCTGGGCGCAGAGGAAGGGCAAGCAAGGTAGACTTCCACCTTCATCCACTCTCATTTAGAGAGGTCGTGAAACTTAAACAGGGCGAGTCGTTTGTCTCTGACCTCACTGCTCAACTTACTCAATCAGCGCCTGATCCTGCACCAGAACAGGTGGCTCAATTATTTGACATATTCAACCACTACCTTATTCACGGTGGTTATCTCACCGCAATCAACGATCTCGCTCAAAATGGGCGCATCTCTGAGGCAACTCTGATGACCTACTCCGATTGGATTCGTGGCGATATGGTCAAGCGGGGGAAGCAGGAACACTACCTGCGTGAAGTACTCAGTTCAATCATTAAACGGTACGGCTCACAATTAAGCTGGAACGCGATCGCAAGAGACCTCTCTATCGACCACCCCAAAACGGTTGCGGATTATGCATTACTCTTATCCTCTTTGGATGCACTTTATATTCAGCCAGCACTGCTAGAAGATAAACTCACTGCTGCCCCCAAAAAGGCGCGCAAGCTGATGTTTAACGACCCCTTTATCTTCCACTCATTGCGGAGCTGGCTCAACCCTGTTAAGAATAGTTTTGAAGAGCAGATAATCCCGACTGTTGAGAATCCAGCCTGGGCAGGAAAGTTGGCGGAGGCGGTCGTTACAACCCACTACCAACGGCACTACCCAACCTACTACATCAAAGGAGTGAATGAGATCGATGTTGCCTATGTTGAACAGAAACGATTTTGGCCCATTGAGGTGAAGTGGACAACTCAGCTGCGCGCCCATGAACTGAAACAGATTCGTAAATATCCAAATGGACGCATCTTTAGTCAAGCAAAAAAGAGGGGAGAGATTTTGGGAATAGAGACAATCCCTTTACCGCTAGGGCTTTTAGAATTGCCCTAAAATTTAACTAGCTCGAACCCAGTGGCATCTGCTGCTAGTTTTACCAGAAAACCGTCATCACTCGCCTCGGTAGCGTCATCACGCGCCATTCAATGTTGGTCGAGTAGGCATTGATGCCTCCTATATTTTTATAGACATGAGTGAGTTATGCGCTAGAATGGCTAACTTTAAAATAAATAACTATTCATATATTTAATTTGTATTTCACAACAATATAACTATTTTGTACAGCTCAATTTTACACTTCGTTACACAATTTTATTTTTCGGGTATCACGCAGGCGCAGAATCAGATTATGCGGTAAGTTGATCGTGAATATTTTTCATAATTTGATAATTTTCAAAATTGACCCTATAATATGAGCAGTTGTTCAATTATACTGGAACCTTAACTATGCAAACCCCACTCGCTCACAAAAAACCTCGTCGCTTTGATCGTAACTTGATCGTGATTGGCGCTGGCTCTGGCGGACTGGTCTCTGCCTATATTGCAGCTGCTGTAGGTGCTAAAGTTACTCTGATTGAAAAGGCGGAGATGGGCGGTGACTGTCTCAACCGTGGCTGCGTTCCTTCCAAAGCGCTGATCCGCTCTGCCCATATTGCCAATGAGATTGCTCACGCAAAAAAACTTGGTCTACTTGATGCCTCTGCAACGGTGGATTTTAAGGCGGTGATGGAGCGGGTCTCAGAAGTGATTAAAGAGATCGAGCCGCATGATTCGGTTGCGCGTTATCGTAGTTTAGGCGTTGAGGTGATTAAGGGCGAGGCAACCATTAGCTCACCTTGGAGTGTCACCGTTGCAGAAAAAACGCTTACTGCACGCAATATCATTGTGGCGACGGGTGCTCGACCACGCATCCCTAAAATTGAGGGCATCGAGCAGATAGCGTATCTCACTTCAGATAATCTCTGGGCACTGCGTGAACTCCCTAAGCGGCTATTGGTAATCGGAACAGGTGCTATCGGTTGTGAACTGGCACAGGCGTTTGCCCATCTTGGATCGCAAGTGACGATGGTAGGACGGGGCGAGCGAATTATGCCGCGCGAGGATCTCGATACCTCTGAGTTAATGTTAAAACGATTTAGAGAAGATGGTATTGAGGTACTTCTTAATCAGAATACAGAGCAGTTTATTGTTGAAGATAATGAGAAACAGATATTATTAAGCAGTCGTAACGATGATAATCTCTCTCAAAATAGTCCTCACAAAATAGCCTTTGATCAGGTTCTAATCGCGACTGGACGCATTGCTAACAGTGAGGGATTCGGGCTGGAAGCATTAGGGGTTGAGGTAGGAAAACGAGGGAGAGTTGAGGCAAACCAATACCTCCAGAGCCACTGCCCCTCTATCTACCTCTGCGGTGATGTGGTGGGAAAATATCAATTTACTCACGCCGCCTCTAACCATGCTTGGTATGCGACCATCAACAGCCTCTTCGGTTTTGTGAAGCGATTTAAGTTAGATGAATCTATACTCCCATTTGTCACTTTTACCACTCCAGAAGTGGCGCAAGTAGGACTCAATGAGAGCCGCGCTAAAGCGCAAAATATCAACTATGAGATGACACAATTTCCCTTCTCTGAACTTGATCGTGCCATCACGGAGGATGAGAAAGCAGGCTGGATAAAAGTATTGACCGTCCCAGGAAAAGATAAAATTCTAGGGGTGACCATTGTTGGGGCGAGAGCTGGAGAGCTGTTACAGGAGTATGTGATCGCGATGCGCCACAACTTAGGGCTTAATAAAATATTAGGAACGATTCACCCCTACCCCACTTTTGTAGAGATCAATCAGCGAGTCGCAGGAGCATGGAAACGCAACCATGCACCGCAGTGGGCATTACAGTTGGCGAAGAAGATTCACGCTTGGCGGCGATAGGCTCTCAATATTGTAGCGCTAAAAACAGATCATCAATCAACTCTAAAACCTGTTGATCATCTTGGTTAGTACTGGCAAAAGCGCGCAACCCCATAATCTGCATCTGCAGCATTCTCGCTAGGCGCTGAGGCGTTCGCTCTGTTGAGACCTCTCCTTGCCCTTGTGCTTTAGAGAGCAGTAACGCAAACAGATCTCCAAGGTTGGCTAATAGGTCTCTCGACTCTGCCAGCAGTATCGGATTATCTTCTGTCAATTCCGCAATAGATTTCACTAGCATACAGTGTTCGCTCGGCATAGTGCGCCCCTGCTCGACCACCACATCTTTGATAAAAGATTTCAATGCTGCGATTGGCGATGGGTTGGTAGCAACATGCTGGTTAAGTAGCTCTTTTGCCAGGCGACTGTAATTTTGCAATGCCTCTTTAAAGAGCGCCTCTTTACTCCCAAAGCTAGTGTAGATGCTGCCGGGATGAAGCCCTGTTACCGCTTGTATATCTCGCATAGAGGTCGCATGAAACCCCTTCTCCCAGAAAAGCGAAGTCGCTTGATCCACCACCTCTTGTCGATTAAATTTTACAGATCTCATTTTGATGCTATTTTATGGGTTTATTTATTAATTTATTTGTTCGTTTATTTGAATGGTTGTTCAATTAATAGGTACAATAACAGAAAACTACCAATATGGCTATATAAGGAAGGAATTATGAAAGGTTCAGATCTATTTATCAAAGCACTTGAGTCCGAAGGGGTGGAGTATATCTTTGGAATCCCTGGGGAGGAGAATCTTGATTTTCTTAACTCACTCAAAGAGTCATCCATTAAACTGATCCTCACCCGTCACGAACAGGGAGCTGGCTTTATGGCAGCCACTTATGGACGACTTACTGGTAAGACAGGTGTCTGTCTTTCAACTCTTGGGCCAGGTGCAACAAATCTTGTCACTGCCGCTGCCTATGCGCAGCTCGGGGCGATGCCTATGTTAATGATCACGGGACAGAAGCCGATTAAAGAGAGTCAACAGGCCTCCTTCCAAATTGTCGATGTTGTCGAGATGATGCGCCCGTTAACCAAACAGAGTCACCAAATCACCAGCGCCTATAAAATTCCTGCGCTGGTTAGAGATGCCTTCCGCTCTGCCGAAGATGAGAGACCTGGTGCTGTGCATCTTGAACTGCCCGAAGATATTGCAAGAGAAAATAGTGATGCGAGAATTATTCCTCGCAGTAATTTTGAGACGCCGCACGCCAGCGAAAATTCCATCAATGCTGCCGTAGAGATGATCGAGAGTGCTCACCACCCGCTTATTCTCATCGGTGCTGGTGCAAATCGTCGTCATACCCGAGATGCGCTCAAGTCGCTGATTGAGAAGAGCGGCATTCCATTCTTTAGCACTCAACTTGGTAAGGGGGTGGTCGACTCACGCAATCCTCTCTTCCTCGGTAATGCTGCCCTCTCTAGCGGTGACTTCATCCACCGTGCGATTGAGGAGTCTGATCTGATTATTAATGTAGGACATGATGTCGTAGAGAAGCCCCCTTTTCTGATGGAGAGTCGTGGTGGCGAAGAACCCATCACTCACAAAGTGATCCATATTAACTATATTACAGCTGCGGTCGATGCCGTCTACTATCCGCAACAGGGGGTCTTGGGTGATATGGCAAACAGTGTTGAGCGCTTGAGCGATGCGCTCACCCCTCAACCTCATTGGGACTTCCGCCGATTCAAAGAGGTACGCGCACATCTTGAAAAGCATCTCAGTCAAGGTATTACTAAAGATAAATTTCCAATCGACCCTCGTAGGCTTGTGGTCGATCTGCGCAGAGCGGTTAATGAGAGAGGAATTATTGCGCTTGATAATGGGGTCTATAAAATATGGTTTGCGCGCAACTATAAATCTTATCACCCCAATACTGTACTGCTCGATAACGCACTCGCCACCATGGGGGCTGGGCTTCCCTCTGCCATTGCCGCTAAAATTATCTATCCAGAACGACAGGTAGTCGCTGTCTGTGGCGATGGTGGTTTTATGATGAACTCGCAAGAGATGGAGACAGCGGTACGTCTCAACCTCGATCTGGTAGTACTAGTGCTTCGCGATAATGCTTATGGAATGATTAAGTGGAAGCAGGCAAATATGGGGTTTGATGAGTACGCACTTGATTATGGTAATCCTGATTTTGTTCTCTATGCCGAGAGTTATGGCGCAATAGGGCACCGAATCGAAACCACCGCAGATCTTCTTCCCACAATAGAGCAGTGCCTCGCCAGCAACGGCGTACATTTAATAGAGGTGCCCATTGATTATAGCGAAAATGATATAATTCTAAATCATAAGATTAAAACTGAGAGTCAGAAAATATAACCTTCTACTCTTCAACAATAATTTACTGGAACCCTCGTTATTAATAATTTATGATTTCACACTATCTCATTGACATCATCATGCTATTAGTCGCGGCAGTCGTTGTCGTTCCAATTTCTCAAGCAATTAAATTAGGCGCGGTCTCTGGTTTTTTAATATCTGGAATAATTGTTGGTCCATCTGGATTTGGTTTAATTAATAATGTGGTTGAAATTGGACATCTTGCAGAAATTGGTGTTGTCCTTCTTCTCTTTATCATCGGTATTGAACTCAAGCCATCACGACTCTGGCGGATGAGGCGGTTAGTTTTTGGCTTAGGAACACTTCAGGTATTAGTGACAGGGCTCTTAATAGGAAGTGCCGCTCATATGCTGTTTGATATTCCTATGCGCTCAGCTATTTTGATAGGCCCAGCATTAGCACTTTCATCAACTGCTTTTGTGCTTCAACTGCTCACCGAGCAAAAATCACTTACCTCAGCATATGGGCGCACCTCTTTTTCAGTCTTATTACTACAGGATCTTGCCGTTGTTCCACTACTGGCTTTAGTGCCACTATTAATAGTGCCCGAACTAAGTATTAGTGAGGATATTGGGCTCGCACTACTTGAATCTCTAATAATTATCGGTTTAATCATACTGATAGGCCGCCATGTCTTAAACCCGATTCTACATCGCGTTGCTCTTTCCGGTAACCCTGAGATTTTCACTGCCTCTGCCGTGCTTATCGTTCTTGGAACTGCATTGATCACTGAGCATATTGGGTTATCAATGGCTATGGGGGCGTTTTTAGCCGGATTACTTATCTCTGACTCAGAGTATAGACACGAAGTTATCGCAGAGATTCAACCATTTCGTGGGCTTTTACTAGGGCTGTTCTTCATGTCTATGGGGATGTCATTTAATCTCAGTTTATTGCTTGAAAATCCGATATTTTCATTTGGTGCAGTGGTCTTACTCATTGCGCTAAAAGTTGCTGTGCTTTTCCCACTATCACGCCTATTTCAGCATAAAGTAAAAAATAGTTTAGCGGTAGCGTTGATACTTGCTCAGAGTGGTGAATTTGCCCTGGTATTATTTTCTTTAGCTTTTAAGTCTAGCCTTTTAACTGAAGCATTATTTCAACAACTCTTACTCATTGTATTACTCAGCATGCTTGTCACACCATTGCTAGCATATTTTGCTCAACACTTAAGCAAAGCGAGTGATACAAAAAAACCGAGCCACACTGAAATCACAAATACTCCACCCGTTGTATTGATAGGGTTTGGTCGTGTGGGTCATCGAATAGGGGATATATTTTCAATCGCAAAAATTCCCTTTATAGCTGTAGACTCTGATGCCTTAGTTGTCGAAAAAGGGCGGCAAATTGGGCATCCTATTTTTTATGGTGATGCACGCAAACCTGACTTATTAAAATCTGTAGACATCGCCAATGCAGAGACTATCATCGTAACGCTCAATGATCCCAGTGCGACTAAACAGGTAATTTCAGTATTAAGAAAAATACACTTAAAGGCGACTATTTACGCTCGTGGGCATAGTCTCGATGAGTGTTGTGAATTACGGAAACTAGGTGCGTCAGGTGCCGTATCTGAAAATGTCGAGGCCAGCTTGAAATTAGCGGATTTAGCTTTGACGAATTATGGACTCGATGATGCAAAAAGAGAGTCCATCATCCATAATTTCAGAGAAGAGTACCATGCGCAAATTGCGAATGCAGTTAGATCAGAAAAACATTAAGAGTTAAGCAAAAAAGGGGTCACAAAAAGGGGTCCAAAAAGGGGGCAGGTCTTTACTTTTGCACTCTACGCTAGTTAAGTCAGCTATACTGTTTGTTGGAGCTAGCTGCAAACAGGAGGATCTTTAGAGAGAGTATCTTATGGATTAAGCTTATATAGCGCTCTGTAGATATCCTGATACATATTTATGAATTAAGCTACCTATTAAAGTTTGATAAGGCATACCCTCTTTTGCTGCAAGAAGTTTTATTGATTCTAAGTCATTTTCAGATATTCTAATATTTATATTTTTATTCTTCTTCATGGTCTCTTTTGCAGCTAAAATCATTGTATCTGAAACAGGTTCTCCATTAAGTTGACCATTTTCATAGGCTTCAAGTATTTCTACTTCGTCACCATCTAGCGAATATTTTTTAGCAAAATCTATCATCATTTACTCCCTTTAACTCTCTTAGTTTCTTTTCTGCCTGGAATTATTGTTTTAAGAAAAATATCTTCACCTTCTTTTACATAAGGTACTAAATATGCGTAATTTTTTATCATTACAGTAATTATTCTTTGATTAGGATATTTTTCTTTATTCCAATGAGGCACATCTGATACGCCATATCCATCAGCAATCGACTGAATTACTTCATCAAAAGTAATATTACGTTTTTTTATAAGTATTTTATTTTTTTCAGCATTCCATTTAAACATATCTACAGAGTATCACAATGTATAGACATTGTCCAAATAAAGTTCTTTTCCAAAAAGAATGGGGTCAGGTCAGATAAGTGGTCTTATATAGGCTATACTCTGATCATGACTCTACCATGTCACCTCCAGAGGGGAGTACAGCTACCAACAGATTGCAGATTTCTATGGACTCCATTTCACCACTGTTGGAAATATTGTTCGGGATGAGAGGAATTATAAAACAGTAGACGCTGACTGACACCATGAATCTAGACCTGACCCTTAGTCTTCGTTCAATACTTCAGCCTGATATGCGGTGTAAGAGTAGGCGCTAGAGAAAGAGGGCTAGCCACTACAACTGTTAATTTTTATTACACATTTCAGGTTTTAAGGTTGAATCCCAGAATTATGTAATATATAGTCTGTATTGAGATCTATTTTTTAAATTGTTAGAGAAAACATAATGATAAAACTACACCCTAAAAAAGCAGCACATTGCCTCACTATTTTCTTGATGCTTGCGCTCCCTTTATCTCTCTGCTGAAGAGCGCGTATTGAGTTTTGGCGTTGTGCCGCAGCAGGCAGCTAAAAAATTGGCAAAAAAATGGGGCCCTATCTTTCAGTATCTCAGTAAGAAGAGCGGAGTGACGATCCGTTTTAAGACTGCACCTAATATCCCAGAGTTTGAGCGTCGTCTCAGTCAAGGGGAGTATGATCTCGCCTATATGAACCCTTATCACTATACTGTGTTTGGCGATAAACCAGGCTACCGCGCTTTCGCAAAACAGAAGAACAAAAAGATTAAAGGGATCATGGTAACCCGTAAAGACACTCCTCTAACCACTCTTAAAGCATTGGAGGGTCGTAAACTTGCCTTTCCCGCGCCAGCTGCCTTTGCTGCAAGTATTCTCTCCCGCGCCCACCTGAAAGAGATCGGCGTTAACTTTACGCCAAAATATGTTAAATCGCATGATTCCGTCTATCGCGCGGTGGCAAAAGGACTCTTCCCTTCAGGTGGTGGTGTGATGCGTACCTTTAAAAACAGTGAACCAGAGATTAGAGCGCAGTTGAAAATATTCTGGACTAGCAATACTTTCACCCCTCACGCTTTTGCGGCACATCCTGATTTAGACCAAGCAACCGTTGAGAAGATTCAGCAAGCCTTGTTAGGAATGAATAGTGATCCAGAGGCGGCGGCACTGGTCAAAGCGATCAGCTTTAAGGGGTTTGAAGCGGCAACCTATTCCGATTGGAATGATGTGCGTGAGTTGAAAATTGAGCTGTTGGATGATCTATAAAGAGCTGCTCATCGCTGATTAACGATAATGTCTTTTCGTCTCAAGACAATCTTCGGCGTTGCGCTGATTGAAATTGTTCTGCTGACATTCTTAGTCTGGAACAGCATGGTGTTGATGCGCAGTTCTGGCGAGGCGCAGCTTATCCAGCGTGCGGAGACTACCTCATCACTATTTGCCTCAATGGTGAAGGATCCTGTCCTCTCCTACGATCTTGCAACACTTGAGACTTTCATCATCGAGTTGATGAAAAATAGAGGTCTCGCCTATGTGCGAGTGTATGATCAAGATCAACTACTCTCTTCAAGCGGTGACAAAAAGTTGCTGCTGCGTCCATTTCAAGCCGATAGTGCACTTGAATGGGTGAATGATGCTGTGTTTGATATTAGTGCAATTATCAGTGAGTCTGGTCAGGTATATGGCCATATCGAGCTGGGGCTTTATACCGAAGCGCTACAGCAGCGGCTATCATCTGCAACCCTTAAAACTAGTTCGTTGGCACTGCTTGAGATTCTGCTCTCTGCGCTCTTCTCATTTATGCTGGGAAGCTGGCTTGTGCGTCAATTGGAGGTATTACGCTACGCTTCGAGTGAGATTGCACAGGGCAAGCTAGGAGTGCAGATACCGGTACTAGGAAGTGATGAGATTGCCGAGACCGCGATCCACTTTAACCAGATGTCAACGGAACTGCTGCGTGCCAGTGATGCGCTTAATTTTCTTAATAGATCACTCGAAGATAAGGTGGTAGCTCGAACCCAAGACCTTAAACAGAGTAATGATCAGCTCTCCTCTATTATGGAGAATATGGGGGATGCGCTGTTTGTGTTGGCATCTAACGGCGAGGTCATTGTGAGCAATCCTGCGGCGGAGATTATCTTTAGCAACAGTATCGGTAAGCAATTCATCTCATTTTTTCCAGATGAGTTAACTGCCACGCTTGAGAATCTACTTTCAACGGCACAGCTCTGCAGCGATACACTGTTTTTCTCTGATGCGGCGCAAGAGAAAGTGGTGTTAGAGCTTACCTTAACGCCACTGCCTGTTGTAGATGATCATCGACACACCCTGGTCTTGGCAAGAGATATCACCCAGCAGCATGATATGGAAGAGAAAGAGCAGATGTTAGCCTTCCAGTCAGGCGTTACAGAGATCTCTGTCAGTATGATGCACAATATTGGAAATATCCTTGCAGGGGCAAATGGAAAGCTGTTACGGATCAAAAAAGCAGGAACTTCTCTTGAGAGGATGTCAGTTTTTATTAAACAACTCTCAACACAAATAGAGACATTTTCAACTGAAAAGCGTTTCTCTACGCTGCAGAGGGTGGGAGAGATGTTAAGTAATGTTATTGCAAGTGAGATAACCAAGCCAGTGAATGAGGTTGAGCAGAAAACTTATGATATTGCAAATATCGTCACTCAACAGGAGAGAAGTACCAGCACGATCCACCAGCTCTCTCGTATCCATCCACGCAGCTTTATTAAAGAGGCGCTTACTTCGCATCAGAAAATATTAAAGAGGCAATCCATTGTGGTTGAAATTGATGTAGAATCTGGTTTGAGCGAAATCTATTTCCAAAGAAACCAACTATTAATAATGCTAGAGGCACTTCTGCTGAATAGTATCGAGGCGATCTCTGCCCACAATCAGCCCGAGGGCGAGGTGCTAATCAGCTTTAAACGCCAACAGCGTCATAAAAAAAGCGGGTTTAATATGTTGATCGAGGATAATGGGATCGGTATAGCAGAGGTGCATATCAACATGTTATTTACCCCTGGTTATAGCACGAAGCCAGAACATAGGGGGAGCGGCCTACATGCTAGTGGTAATTTCATACATAGTATCGGTGGCACAATTAAAATCAATAGTGAGGGTATCAGTCACGGCGCAGTGGTGGATATTTGGTTACCTAATTTAAAACCTGTTTCAGCGTCATGATATAGTTAAAAAGAAACAGCCCAAAGGGGAGTACAGCTACCAACAGATTGCATATTTCTATGGACTCCATTTCACCACTGTTGGAAATATTGTTCGGGATGCGAGGAATCATAAAACAGTAGACGCTGACTGACACCATGAATCTAGACCTGACACTAAATCCTTCTTAATAATTAAGTGTTATGTCCCTTTAATTTATAATTTCCCTTTAATTTATATCTAATATTTCTACCACTACTCCCTTCTATCTGCTTGATACATCCAAACTCTACAAGCTGAGATATATCTCTTACTGCTGTAGCCTTGCTCACTTTAGTAAGAGAGATATACTTTTTAGTACTTATCCCACCCTCAAAATTCTCACTTCCCATATCTAAGATTTTATTTATCACTTTTATCTGTCGCTCATTAAGTGCATACTCTCTGTACTTATCCCAAAACTTTGTTTTTTGCACAAGATACTCTATGCTTTTTAAGCCACTCTTCATTGCATTTTTTAAAGTAAGAAGATGCCATTCTATCCAAGGAGTTATATCAAATTCTCTATTTTTAAAAAGACTTGTTGTGCTGTCTAAAATATCATAGTACCCTTTTCTATCACTGTTGATAGCTGTAGAGATGGAGTAGAGTTTAAACTGTGTAAAGGTTGCTCCTTGTGAGAGGATATAATCGGTAATCGCTCTTGAAACTCTTCCATTTCCATCTTCGTAAGGGTGGATGATTACAAACCATAGATGAGTGATAGCACTTTTGATATAGATATTTTCATCGCTTGTATTGCAGTAAGCTAAAAGCTTTGTTATATCTTCATCAATTTTATCAGATGGAGGCGCGAGATAATGGACTCTTTCATATCCTATCGCACCTGATACCACTTTCATATCATCATTTTTTCTAAAAGTAGCGACATTTATCTTATGGAGTTTGGAGTATTGGTGTTCAAATAGGCAGTTATGCCACCCATGAAGCCTTTCAAGTGTTAGAGGCTTTTTGTTTAAGCTACAATCTATAAGTATCTCTACAAGACTATCAGTTGTAGCGGTTGCGTACTCATCACCTCTTGCATCAAACTCTTTGTCTAATCTTTTTTGCAAAGATGAACGAACACTCTCTCTTTTAAAAACTTCGCCCTCTATAAGAGAGGTATATATCGCTTCATCTACAAGTCTCTCTATCTCTATCTTTCGTATATCATCTTCGTTAAAGAGTTTTGAGTAGCCATCTAAAACGCCTCTTAAATACTCTATCTCACTTATAAATGTTGAGAGTCTATTTTTATCATAGTAGAATTTTGGATACTTTTTATGTTGCCATATCCATTTTATACATTCTGCTTCTAAACTCATAATTTTTCCTTTGAATCTATTATCAAATATAATAGTACCATATTCTGAGGCGATTACGGGATCTAATCGTACCTTTATTGGAAAAAGCATGGGGGTAAGTCTTAAAATAATGCATCGCCCTCTTCTATATGCTTTTACTGCACGACTCACTAAAAAGAAAGGGGTCAGGTCTAGATAAGTGGTCTTATATAGGCTATACCCTGATCATGACTCGGCCAGTAAGAATTGAATTTGAAGGTGCCCTTTACCATATCACTTACAGAGGGGAGTACAGCTACCAACAGATTTCAGATCTCTATGGACTCCATTTCACCACTGTTGGAAATATTGTTCAGGATGCGAGGAATTATAAAACAGTAGACGCTGACTGATGCCATGAATCTAGACCTGACCCTTAGTCTCTTGAAATATCCGTTGCTAATACCTCTCCAATAAGCCCAAATAATAATGAAATTAAAAGCGAATTCAGAAATGTTTTTTTCAAACTCATCAAAACCCCATCTTAAAACTTACTGCGCCAGAAAGATCAGCATCCTCCCCTCGACTGGCACGCATCAATGACCAAGAGAACATCCTCTCTTTATCTATCTTATGATCCACTTCAGCGCCAACCCTTAACCAGTCACTTCTATTTTCTGCCCCCTGAAATGAAAATGTGTACATATCTATCATCTCGCCACTCACAGAAACTCCTCTCTTATCGAGCCTATGCACCCACTCTCCAATCCCTCTAATATCAATAGATTCATCTATTTTATAGTCAGCTATAAATCCAATACGACTCTCTCTTGCTGTATGAGCTTGTGCATTAAATAGAGCAGGAAAGCCGCCGCCTGTCTCTGTATAGCCATTCATGCTACTTTTTGTAATTATATACTCTACTTTTGGAGTAAAGCTAATTTCATCGATAGCAAACAGATTCATCCAGTCAATACGCCCTCTAACTGCCGCTACCTCTATATCTGTTGATCCATGAGAGAGATCATCAACATCTGCATTGCGATACCCTCTATTTACTGTAGCATCCCATCTGCCATATAGTAGTGTTGAGGAGAGCAGTATAGATGTGTCAGGCAGCATATAATCCAACTCCCCTAACAGATAGTCACCATTGAGTTTACTGCTACCTGAATAATCTAAAGATTGATGCACTCTACTTTTACCAACCCCTAAACCTATTCTTACATCCTCTTTAATGTCGCTACAGATGCCTATCTCTAGCAGATAAGATTCTGCACTCTTTTTATGATAATTAGCAAAGTCTCCATTAATCCAAGTGCAGTTATCTGTACCAAGATCTCTTTGAGCCAACAGCGGCTGATGGTGTGCGCCATGTAAGGCTATCGAAGAGATCGCCATAGAAGTATCTTGTGAAGTGGCTATATTTTCAAAGCCATTAGTTTTTCCTGTGACCTCTATGTAACCCTGATTGTTGCTAATAAATATCTCATTGGTACTATCATTGCGTTGCTTGTAATAAATCTCACCAGATCCTGTCTTATGACCAGAAAAATTTCCTATGATTGTTGGAAGTACAAAGGTACTTGCAGTACCATCATGAAACTTAGCAACTGCATCAAAATCAGCAAATGTTGCATTAGGTATAAAATCAACCGCACTATTGCTTACAGCCGCATATATTTGATTGTTTGCGGAGTTATTGTAGGTAGAAGTTAAATTACTTTGTAAATTCTGGACACTGTTTATATCATAATTGAAGCCAACAAAATCTTCGACTGTACTACCTAAATAACTAACGCTAGCAAATACAGTCATTCCATTACCCAAGTCTTCACTACTAGAAAATTGCAATGTGGATGCAGTCACAGGAGTAAATGTAAAAGAAGCGGCCGTATTTGTAAAAGTCTGCACGACTTTGCCACTAATAGATACATCAGCTTCCGCATCAATAACTAAAAATGTGAGCAATACAATCCTATAGGCAAGAGCAATTTTATTCATTCTTTATCCCTTATGAGTATTAATACTCCACCCTAAGCACTAAGTTCGCATTCCAGTAGTCATCATCTAATGGGAAGATGAATGACTTGTATGTAGCGCCAACAGATGACACATCGGAAACCTCTCTCATTATTCCTAGGTAAAATAACTCACTTTCCGTATTGAGACTGCCTCCACGAATGAACTCCAGCCCTCCATTCACCTCTGTTTCTGGTGTTACAAGATGTCTTGCACCCAAATCTGCCGTAAAGAAATCATCCGTATATTTTTTATTGGATATAGTTGGAGATCTACGCTTCCAGTCTCTATTCCAGTAGTTGTAGTTGATCTTAAGCACACCATCTATGTTGGCATTGAGAGATATGTGCCCACCTAATCCAACCGTATAAAGAGTCTCCTCCTGCTGCTCTTGCTCGCCTGGATCACTCCACTCCTCCTCTATATAGCTATATGAACCAGTCAAAAATATGGTGTCATTAAGGGATTTTGAACCCTTGAGAACTACACCCTGAAAGTTTTTGTCGGTATAAGTACCTTTGTAATATTGACTGTAGTAACCGCCATCAATATAGTCATAAGAGAGTTCTGAGGCCTCTACTACATCAGACAACCCTATTCCCCATACCGTGAAGGTTGCTATAAAAATTTTAAAAAATGGTTTAGTTTTGTACATAAAAATCTCCGATAAAAATCACTATACTATTATGATTTTCCTCCACCTCTTATCACCCCCTACCAACTCGATATAGTATACCATATAACACACTATAGTACTGTTCCAATATCGTAACAATGCTAAACTCTCTATCTGCAAAAATCAAGCTCTAACTTTGGAGTATTACTAGATAGTGAATAAGGTCGGTGCAAAGGTACGAGAGATAAGAATGAGTAAAGGGCTAACACAGGAACAGTTGTCAGCTCGTTGCAATATTGACTCTTGGGTTGTGAGTAGGTGCACTATTGCCAAGATCGAAGCAGGACATCGCAGGGTAATTGATGTGGAAATATCTATACTTGCCAAAGCACTTAAAGTAAAAGAGCAGGCTTTATTTGATAATTTAAATTAAATGAAATTAAATAGATACAACACTTAATTCCGATATGCGGTGCAAGAATAGGCGTTGGAGAAAGAGAGCTCTCCAGCTCTTTTCTTGTTATTTACTGCTCAGATATAGTTGACTGGAATTTGGATAATTTTATCACTCAACTGCTCTACCCGCTTTCCTCTATTAATTACAATTCCATAATCTACCTGCATATCAGAGATGAAATTATTGAGACCCGTTAATGATCTCGCATCAACGATAGAGTTTAGTTTCACCTCAACTGGCACCATACCAAAATCCCCCTCTATAATAAGATCAACCTCTGAGCGATCTACAGTGCGATAGTAGCTAAACTCTAGTTGAGTTGCCATTGTTGCCTGTAGCCCTCGAATCAGCTCCTCAATCACGAAACTCTCAAAAGAGAGTCCTGCAACGGGATGAAGCAGTAGATCATCCACACTATCTATTTTAAGCAGATGATGCAACATACCTTGATCTCGAAAGAGCCCTTTTTTAGATTTTTGTACTTTTTTAAGTGGGTTTTTGGTGTAGGCTGAGAGGTTTCTCCAGAGAAAGGTGTGGTGAATAATTTCCAGATACTCTTTGATGGTGGGTACACTCACCGCTATTGCCCTCGCCATATTGCTCATATTGAGCTGATGCCCAGAGAATTGAGCCAATAGCGTTAGGAACTGTTTAAATGCGTGGATATTAAGGCGAGGAAATAGAGCTCTAATATCTCTACCAACATAGTTTGCGATGTAGTTTTCCATCCACTGTTTATGGAAAAGTGGCTCGCTCCCCCCTATAATAAAGGGTTCTGGAAATCCTCCATTCAGCCAGATAGACATTGTATTTTTAAGCGATGTAAGTGGTTGCAGCAGATTGAAATCTGCCAGTTTGACACTTGTGTTCGTTATCATCGTGTAAAGTAATGAAGCATCTTCTCCATACATCTCACTCTGCTTGAAGGGAGACATTTCAATCGTTGCGATACGACCCGCTAGACTCTCATTAATGCCGCTGATAATATCTGGAGAGCTGGACCCAGTTAAGATGAATCTTCCTCGCTTTCCACGCTCTTTATCAATAACCCCTCTTAATACTCTAAAAAGCTCTGGATACTGCTGCGCTTCATCAATGATGATGTTGTCACGATTAATTTCAAAAAATGCCACAGGATCACTGCTGATCAACTGATAGTGGTCGGGACTCTCTAGATCATAGTATTTCCAGTTGGGTCGGAGATTTTTGACGAAGGTAGATTTTCCACACTGACGCGCACCAATCACCGCAACGACTGGAAACATCTCCAATAAGTGATTACATTTTTGTTCAAGTTCTCTTTTTTTATCCATTGAATTTAAACTCTACCATTAAAAATCATGCATATCAACTTAAAGTTGACAATTAATTAATTACATTGCTACACTCAACGATTAATAGTTGTATTTTCTTTTTAGGAAATATTTTAGGAGACATTTATGCCCGTAAAACATTTTAAGAATATGGTTGCACATACCCATCAAGACGGTAGAGAAGAGAGTGGTCATAGTGTTGAGGTGGTTGCGCCTTATGATCAGCAGCTAATTGCAACGGTTGCGCAGAGTGACGCTGATGAGATTGAGTTAGCTCTTGATACTGCCTATCAGCTCTATCGTGATCGAGAAAATTGGCTCTCTAAAAGCGAGCGTATTGAGATTCTGCGAAGAGTTGTTTTGTTGATGGGGGAACAGGCAGATGAGTTGGCATTAGAGGCGGCACGAGAAGGCGGAAAGCCACTAATGGATTCGAAGGTTGAGGTGGCGCGTGCGATTGATAGTATTCAGATTGCGATTGATTGTCTACGAACTGAATCGGGGCAGAGCATTCCGATGGGAATCAACCCTGCATCTGCTGATAAGTTAGCATTTACCACTCACGAGCCGATTGGGGTGGTGGTTGCGGTGAGTGCCTTTAATCATCCACTTAATCTTATTGCCCATCAAGTGGGACCCGCCATTGCGGCAGGTTGTCCTGTGATTGTAAAACCTGCTGAGGTGACGCCACTCTCGTGCCTTCGTTTTGTGAAAATTGTTCGGGAAGCAGGATTGCCTGAGGCGTGGTGCCAAGCACTTCTTCCGCAGAGTCGTGAGCTCTCAACTAAACTGGTTAGCGATTCTCGTGTCGCTTTTCTTAGTTTTATCGGTAGTGCTAAGGTGGGCTGGATGTTGCGCTCTAAACTTGCACCTGGTGCGCGCTGTGCGCTAGAACACGGCGGTGTTGCTCCCGTAATCATAGCTGAGGATGCCGACATTGAGAAGGCTATTCCTAAACTTTTAAAAGGGGGCTTCTATCATGCTGGTCAGGTCTGCGTCTCGGTTCAGCGAATCTATGCGCATGAGAGTATTGCGATCAAGCTCGCTCAGACACTTGCTGTAGAGGCGAAGAAGATTATTATTGGCGACCCAACCGAGGCTAAAACTGAGGTAGGCCCACTGATTAAACCAGCTGAAGTCGCACGCATATCTAGCTGGGTGCAAGAGGCGATAGCTGAAGGAGCTAAACTACTATGTGGTGGAGAGGCGATATCTGTCGATGGGGTAGAGACCAGCTACGCCTGTACTGTACTCTACAACCCTTCTGTTAACAGCAAGGTTAGTTCTCAGGAAATTTTTGGTCCCGTAATATGCATCTACCCTTACAGCGACATTGACGAGGCAGTGACGCAGGCTAATGCGCTTTCTTTCTCATTCCAAGCCGCCTGCTTTACAGAGAGTATCGAGCGTGCAAACTATCTTTACCGAAACTTGGATGCCTCTGCGGTTATGGTCAATGACCATACCGCATTTAGGGTGGACTGGATGCCGTTTGCGGGGTTAAGGGAGTCTGGGCTGGGAGTTGGTGGAATACCTTACACCTTAAGAGATATGCAGGTTGAGAAGATGCTGGTTATAAATAACTAACTTCAACTCTCTGTTGATGGCTCAATTAGCAGGGATTGCCCAGTCATCTCAGATGGCTTTTTCAACCCCATAATATGCAGCATGGTAGGAGCAATATCTGACAATGCGCCTTTAGTTATACTACCTACTTCAATACTACTCCCCACATATATCAATGGAACAGGGTTCATTGTATGTGAAGTGTGAGGCTGTCCGCTCTCACGATTACACATCATTTCACTATTCCCATGATCCGCTGTTAAGAGCATATCTCCGTTCACTTCGTCCATTGCTGCTGAAACTTTTTCTAGGCAGTGATCTAAAGTCTCTATCGCTTCTATAGCAGCATCTAGCTTGCCTGTATGCCCAACCATATCTGAATTTGCAAAGTTGCAGATAATGACGTCGTACTCTCCTCCCTTGATCTCATCAACAAGACGCGAGGTAACTTCGTATGCGCTCATCTCTGGTTGTTGATCATAAGTATCTACATCTGGCGAACAGATTAGTAGCCGCTCTTCAAACTCATTTGGATCTTCAACTCCACCATTAAAAAAGAATGTAACATGAGCATACTTCTCTGTCTCTGCAATACGCAGTTGACGAAGACCAAATTTTGCAATATATTCGCCAAAAGTATTCTTCAATCTCTCTGGTGGAAACGCAACAGGTATACCGTACTCTTTTTTATATTCAGTAAGTGAAGTTACAGAACCTAGCTTAGGCCACCGCTTGCGCTCGAACCCGTTAAAGTCCTCCAAGATTAGGGCTTCAGTTAATTGACGCGCACGATCGGATCTGTAGTTCATTAATAGCACCACATCACCATCCTGCATTACATAAGGATCCTCACCCTCGGCAGCAATAATAGTTGCGTCTACAAACTCATCTGTCTCTCCTCGAGCATACGCCATCTCTAACGCTTCCATAGCGCTGTCTGCTCTATACTCAGCCTCTCCATCTACGATAGCATGGTATGATTTATCTACTCTAGTCCAACGCCTATCTCTATCCATAGAGAAGTAGCGCCCCACGACTGAAACAATCTTTCCAACACCAACTTTGGTAAGCACCTCTTCCATCTTCTCTATAGATTTAGCCGCACTTTGCGGAGGAGTATCGCGTCCATCTAAAAATATATGAAGATAAATTTTAGTTGCGCCCTCATCTACTGCCATCCTTGTTATAGAGTGAAGATGCTCTTCATGGCTATGTACTCCACCAGGAGATAGTAAACCCAATATATGAATAGTGCTATTGTCAGCTACCGCTTGCTGAATCGGGTCCACTAGAGTTTTGTTACTGTAAAATGAGTGGGTACTTATGGAGCGACAGATGCGGGTAAACTCTTGGTAAACCACGCGCCCCGCTCCAAGGTTAAGATGCCCAACCTCTGAGTTACCCATCTGATCAGAAGGCAATCCTACTTCCGCTCCATGCGTAGTAATTAAAGTATGTGGGTTATCTCTCCAGAGTCTATCCCAGACTGGAGTATCTGCCGCCTGTATTGCGTTACAATCATTCTCTTTCCTATAACCCCAGCCATCTAGGATACAGAGCAGTAGAGGGCCTATCTTCTTTTTCATAAGTTACCTATAAAATTATCTATTGTCTATCCGTGTATTATATAATGTCTCTCTACGCAATGTTAATATATGCGTTAATATATACTAAATATATTATAATCTGCAA
>JABHVM010000036.1 GCA_018658305.1 Thiotrichales bacterium
AGGCTACGCATTATCGGAGATGTAAGTCAATTTTCTGAAAAATTACAACAGACAATCAAAGAGGCTGAAGAGCTAACAAAAGATAACAGTAAGCTTGCGCTCAATGTTGCTGCTAACTATGGCGGGCGATGGGATATAACTGAGGCACTGCGCAAGATTGCACTAAAAGTTGAGCAGGGGGAGATTAGGAGTGCAGATATTAATGAAGATATGTTGCATCAACAGATAAGTCTCAATGACCTTCCGGAGCCTGATCTTTTTATTCGTACTGGAGGGGAGCAGCGAGTAAGTAATTTTTTATTGTGGCAGCTGGCATATTGTGAATTTTACTTTAGTGATCTCTACTGGCCAGAATTTGATCATGATGCTCTCGAGCAGGCAGTAGCATCATTTAGTGGGCGTCAACGCAGGTTTGGGCGTATTGAAGAGCAGCTGCAGAGTGGGGTAGAGTAGGATGGGTAGTCTATCTGTATTGAATCAAAGAATCATATCATCTATAGTGCTTGCACCACTACTGATAGTTGCAATAATATATTTAGAGGGAGATAACTTCACCCTTCTTCTGGCTCTACTGCTTCTACCAGCAGCTTGGGAGTGGGTTGGGATTAGTGTGCAGAGCAGACTATGGTTAAGAGTAGCGTATTCACTTATGCTTACTCTTATATTCTATACAGCTCACTACTACCTTCAGGTAGAATATTTGCTTCAGATGGAATATCTGCAGTTCGCCATTTTTGGCATTGCCCTGCTCTGGTGGTTGGCTGCCACTCTATGGCTTAGATATTTTTCAGTAGACGAGGGATCTCCTAGTATATTTTTTGGGGTGCGTGCACGCCGATCTCCTATTCCATATTTGGCTGGAGTAGTTGTACTTATTCCTGCGTGGCTGGCTTTAGATCTCATTAAGCAGCAGAGTGTAGATGGCAGCGCTCTCTTCTTTCTGTTAGGAATAATTTGGAGTGCAGATATTGGAGCATACTTTGCAGGACGCCGTTTTGGGCGTAGAAAACTAGCGCCAAATGTTAGCCCTGGTAAAACAGTTGAGGGGGTTGTGGGTGGAGTTATGTTAGCACTTATCTTTGCTACTGTAGTAGCTCCACTCCTGCTAGAGATCTCTATCTCTTCAATGCTAATCATATCTGTAGCTGCTCTAGTACTATTTTCTGTAGTTGGTGATCTAGTTGAGAGTTGCTATAAACGCAGCTCTGGAGTGAAAGATAGTGGATCCCTTATTCCTGGTCATGGAGGAATTTTGGATCGGGTTGATAGTTTGACTGCTGCAGCTCCTCTCTTTTATCTTCTGTTCTATATGGTTGATGGTGGGCTGTAGTGGAGAGTATTACAGTTCTAGGTTCGACAGGGTCTATCGGAAAGAGCACTCTGGATGTGCTCTCCCGCCACCCTGATAGGTATAGAGTTTTTGCGCTTACTGCTAATAGTCAGATTGAGCTACTGGTTGAACAGTGTGTAGAGTTCAATCCACAATTTGCAGTAGTTGCAGACTCTAGTTTGGCTCAACAGTTAGAGGATCGTCTTAACCTAGTCTTAACTGGAGACGATACGGTTGAAGTGCTCTCTGGAGTTGATGGCTTAGAGAGAGTTGCGTCTGATGAGAGGGTAGACCAAGTTATGGCTGCAATTGTAGGTGCAGCAGGGATGCGTCCAACAATTGCAGCTATACGGAGTGGAAAGAGGGTGTTGTTGGCAAATAAAGAGTCGCTAGTAATGAGCGGCGCTATTTTTATGCATGAGTTAAAGCAGCATGGTGCAGAGTTATTGCCAATTGATAGTGAGCACAATGCTATTTTTCAGTGTATGCCTGGAGGGTATAAGATAGGGGAAGCGCATAATATTGAAAAAATTCTTCTAACTGGATCAGGTGGTCCATTTAGAGAGCGTAACTTTGATACTCTTGATACGGTAACTCCTGCCGAGGCAATAGCTCATCCTAACTGGAGTATGGGCAGTAAAATTTCTGTTGACTCTGCAACCATGATGAATAAGGGGTTAGAGTTTATTGAAGCGTGTTGGCTGTTTGGAGTGACTCCAGAACAGGTGGAGGTGGTTATCCATCCGCAGAGTATTATCCATTCAATGGTGCAATATAGAGATGGTTCACTACTTGCGCAGATGGGAAATCCAGATATGCGTACTCCAATAGCGCATGCTTTATCATCGCCAGAGAGGATTGATGCAGGAGTTGAAAATCTTGATCTGTTTAAGGTCGCAGAGCTTAATTTTGAGCGCCCAGATTTTAGAAGATACCCATGTCTCCAACTCGCTATAGATGCTATGAGTAGAGGAGGCAGTGCCCCCACAGTTTTGAATGCAGCTAATGAAGTAGCAGTAAGTGCCTTCTTAGCAGAAGATGGTTCAGATAGAATAGGATTTATGGATATAGCAAAAATTGTTGAAAATAGTTTGGAAGATGCCAGTATTTCAGATATTAATAGTCTGGATGATGTTTTGAACCGAGATAGTGAAGCGCGTATTATTGCTGACTATTGGGTTAAAAAAATATCTAACAATAGTTAAAAGTTAATTAATAGAGTGGAGAAAAGCTGAATGATGAGTTCTGAAATTGTAGGGGCTGGAGTATTTAATATTTTTGCCTTTATTGTGGTTATTGGTATATTAGTAACGGTACATGAATATGGACATTTTTGGGTTGCCCGCAAAATGGGAGTTAAAGTTTTGCGTTTCTCTGTTGGTTTCGGTAAACCACTCTGGAGTTGGCGTGGCAAGAGTAGTGGGGCAGATGAGGGGACTGAGTATGTAATAGCGGCAATTCCACTAGGTGGTTATGTGAAAATGTTAGGTGAGGGAGATAGTGAAGAGATCACAGAAGCTGAGCGCCACCAATCTTTTGATCATAAACCTCTGGCGGCAAGAGCGGCAATCGTAGTTGCTGGCCCATTATTTAACTTTCTCTTCGCAATTGCTGCTTTTGCAGCTATTCAGATGATCGGGGTGAGTGGGCTCAAGCCAATTATTGGTGAAGTCGCCCCCAACTCTGTTGCTGCTGAAGCCGGAATGCGCTCAGGAGAAGAGATTGTAGCTGTAGATGGCGAACCTGTTAGAATCTGGCAAGAGGTTATCGAGGGAATTGTGAGTCAAGTGGTGGTTGGGGATGCGGTAAAGTTGAGCTGGATAGATAGCTCTGGGGTTGTGAAAAATGGAGTGTTGCGTAACCCATTTGGCAAGAGCATACCAGAGGGGATGGATCTATTTGAGAAGTTGGGATTCTCTATCGGAAGACCAAAACTTGATGCAGTTATAGGAGAAGTTGTGGCTGATAGTGCAGCACAAAGAGCGGGACTTGAATCTGGGGATAGAGTCTTTAAAGTCGCTGGTGAAAAAGTTAACTCTTGGGGTGAATGGGCTAAGTGGATTAAGAGCAGTCCTGGAGAGTCACTCTCTATGACAGTTATACGAGATGATATTTTCTTCAATTTAACTTTAACTCCAGAAGAGGTTAAGGTTGGCGAGAAAACGATAGGGCGTGCCGGAGTGATGGCGTATCAGGGTGATAAAAAGAGATATCGCGAGCTTTGGTATCGTGATATTCAATACGGCCCTATAGATGCGCTCTGGCGTGGAGTTGAGAAGAGTTGGGAACTCTCAAGTATGACGCTGCAAGTTATGGGAAGAATGCTGACTGGAGCAACCTCTACCGACGGACTGAGTGGCCCTATTAGTATTGCTAAATATGCGGGTAACTCTATGGATATGGGGATCGTCTCATTTCTCTCTTTTCTTGGGCTAGTCAGTGTCAGTCTTGGAGTTCTTAACTTGCTACCTATTCCAATGTTAGATGGAGGGCATCTATTCCACTATTTAATAGAGTGGATAAGAGGAGAACCTCTTCCGGAAAATGCTATGTTGGTTGGGCAAAAAATAGGAATAATATTTTTAGTTGGCTTGATGTCGTTAGCACTATATAATGACATCCTGAGACTTAATTAATAATCTACAATTAACTAATTTATTGATATTCACTTTTAACATTTAATTTATATGAGTTCCAAATAAAATATGAGACAGTACCTAAAGCAGACTCTTATTGCGCTACTTGCGCTAACATTCTCCGCAACTTCTTGGGCGTTTACTCCATTCACTATTGAAGATATCAGAGTTGAAGGGTTGCAACGCATTGCAGCTGGCACAGTCTTTAACTATCTGCCACTAAAAGTGGGGGATGAGTTAACCCCTCGCAGTTCTGCTGACGCTATTAAAGCACTATTCAAGACTGGTTTTTTTAAGGATGTACGCCTCGAGCAAGAGGGAAGTGTACTGCTAGTATCGGTTAGTGAACGCCCTGCGATTGCTGATATCTCTATCGATGGCAATAAGGTGATAAAGACCGAAGATCTTAAAGAGGGGTTAAAAGGGATTGGGCTCGCAGAGGGACGGGTGTTGGATCGTGCTCTACTAGATAAAATTGAGGCAGAGTTGCGTCGTCAATATTTAGGAATGGGACGCTATGGAGTAGATATTGAGACTACTATCACACCGCTAGAACGCAACCGTTCTGCGGTACGGATTCAGGTGCGGGAGGGTGAGAGTGCTCGCATTCGTCAAATTACCCTAATCGGAAACCAGGCATTTGAGAGTGACGAACTGCGTGATATGTTCCAACTGCAGACAGGTGGTTGGCTCTCGTTCTGGACTAAAAATGATCGCTACTCGCGCCAAAAATTGGCGGGTGATTTAGAGATGCTCCGCTCTTGGTATCTTGATAGAGGTTTCATTAACTACGATATTGATTCGGCACAGGTCTCTATCACTCCAGATCGTCAGGAGATTTATATTACAGTTAATATGAGTGAGGGTAAGCGTTACACTTTAGGTGAGATTAAACTTGATGGCAATATGGTAGTTCCAGAAGATGAACTTCAAGAGAAGATTGTTATTACTGAGGGGGAGGTGTTCTCACGCAAGGAGATCGCCAAAGTTAATGAGGGTTTGGTGGATCGTCTTGGTGAAGATGGATACGCTTTTGCCAACATTAATGTAATCCCAGAGTTGGATGAAGAGAGTAATATTGTAAATTTAACTTTCTTTGTGGATCCTGGAAATAGAGTATATGTTGATAGAATTAACATTGTCGGCAACACTAAAACTCAGGATTTAGTGATTCGCCGCGAGATGCGCCAGTATGAAGGAAGTCGTTTCTCTAATAAAGAGGTTGAACGCTCTCAAACTAGACTGCGTAAACTCGGTTACTTTGAAGATGTTTCGGTTGAGACTGTGCCAGTGCCAGGAACTACAGATCAGGTTGAACTTAACTATCAAGTGGATGAGAAATCAACTGGTAGTATGATGTTGGGGATGGGGTATTCGCAAACTG
>JABHVM010000037.1 GCA_018658305.1 Thiotrichales bacterium
AGCATGGGAACCGTTTTTTTCGATCTGCATTGCATGAGAACTGGTGTTTAAACCAATGCTCGGTATGCATTCCCACGCAGGAGCGTGGGAATGAGGTCGTACAACGAGAATTCAGTTGTAACTGTTCAGATTGCCTCTAAAATTCATCAGATCAAGGCGCAAAATTTGAGTATATATTTATATATGATAATTTTGCAACGCAGAAATGGTGGATTTTAGGGGGTAGCTGAATAGGTTTAAACCCCACCGTGGTGGACTATCTCATAGTAGAGCTTCTCTAGCTCAACTTTATGTTCAAGCTCTTCAGCAGCAAGCCACTTGAATAGATCATTAATTTTACCAGCTTCAATCTCTGCAGCTAAAAAACCATACTGTTCCATAGCTAACTGTTCTCGTCCGAGAGCATACTGGAGAAGTGCCTGATCATCAACCACCTCTTGTAATTCAGGAGTATGGATAGCATCAGAGAAACGGGTGTTAGTTGGTGGAGTGGTAATTTTATGCTGGATAGCCGCCTGCAGATCTGGATGGTAACGCATCCAGTCCAGACGCTGCGCATGCTCATCTTCCTCATCTGCTAGTGACTCAACTAACCAACGAAGCGATTTACTTACTTTTGGAATAAGTTCTCGATAAAATTTAGCTGCCGCTTGCTCAAACTGAATAGCAAGCTCTAACACCTCTGCTAGACTCTGGCTCTGTTTTAACAGATCAATCTTACTCTGATCTCCTTCACGCATACTTAACCCCTCAATTTAATTAATTGATCATTGATACTAGCAGCCACTCGATGTCCGTCAGCTACTGCATGCACCACATCTGGACCATTAACGCAATCTCCTGCAGCCCAGAGCCAATCGAGTGCAGTTCTGCCATTGCTATCTATCTTAAGTCTGCCGCGCTCCCACTCTAGCTCCTCAGTGATATCTTCACTCAAAAGTTGATTGTCACTCATCTGTCCAATCGCCTCAATAATCATCTGAGCAGGATAGTGCTGCTCATCGGATCTATTGTAGTGAGGAGCAAAACGTCCATCCTCATCAAAGATAGAATCAACTCCCCAACTTCGCAACGACTCCAACTCTCCATCTTTAATTACGCACTCCTGTGGCCCGCGCGCTGGTTTAATTACAACCCCCTCCTCTAGTGACTCTTTGATCTCTTCTGGATCTGCCAAGAAATTTTGTTGCGACTCGAGCGCAGTTACAGTTGTATCGACTGCACCATACTGTTGACGCTGCACTCTTGCCACGGTTCTAGCTATATCCATCGCCACATTACCACCACCGATAACTACCACCTGACGAGGCACAGTAAGCTCTCCATTTTCACTATAGAGACGCAGCAACTCCACCGCCTTTCTTACTGACTTATGTTCTGCCCCTGGTATACGAGTAGAGCGTCCCAGATGAAGACCAATTGCCAAGATCACCGCAGAGTACTGATCTCTAAGCTGCTCCAGCGTAATATCTTTGCCAATTTCAACACCATAACGGATCTCAACCCCACTGCTGGTGATGATCTCCACATCTCTATCTAACATCTCATACGGAAGACGGTAAGATGGGATACCGTAACGAGTCATTCCACCAGCTGCGGGGCGGGACTCATATACTACTGTATGATAACCAAGCCGCTCCAGATCCCACGCTGCAGTCAACCCTGCTGGACCAGCCCCAATAATTGCGATTGTTTCACCAGTTTTAGCAACAGCTATCGCATCATCTATATCTGCAGATACTATCTCTACAGGAGCACTACACTCACCGAACTCTCGTTCTAACAGATTTACTACAGCTTGCTCTAGTGCCAACTCTTTGATTCGCTCTGGAGCAACTCCATCCATTGCATAGCGTTTTAGCCAGCGAATAGCCAGAGGTGTGCCGCGCACTCCAATAGAGCAAGCATCTTCACAACGATGTGTGCAGACTCGTCCACAGACATGAGAGAATGGATTACTCTGATAGATCCAGCGTACTGCCTGTTCCAGATCTCCAGCATATATAGAGCGAATATACTCTGGAGCATTCATTCCTGTTGGGCATGCATCGTGACACGCCCCACACTGCACACATCTAGAAGCTTCATCTAGCGCCTGCTGCGGGGTAAAACCATTCACAATCTCTTTAAAGTTATCTTGACGATATTCTGGTTCAAGCTCACCCATAGGTTGTCTATCAAGATTTAGTAGATCAGAGGTTTCGCTCTTCTCCCAGCCACCACCATATTCAGAACCGCCATGCATACTATCTTCATTTGGAAGCATAAAGTAGCTATCAATATCCTCTTGCGTACAGGTATGAACATACTCTTTTGAGAGTGAGAGCGAACTTGTAGGACAGATATCTACACAGAGTGCGCACCAGCAGCAGCGTCCATAGTCAATTGCTGGACGCAGATTGCGGATTCCCTTTTCAGGATCATTCGGCAGTGATGGAACTTTAACCATACTGATGGCAGCATTATCACATATTTTTTGACAGCTACTGCATCCAATGCACTCTTGGTGTTGATTTAGATGAAAACCACGATACCCATCTGCAGCGGGGCGAGGATCTAACGATTCAGTAACTGCAGCTCTTCCCAAAAAGGAGAGTGCACGAAGTGGGCGCAGTAGACTTCCATCATCACTATATTTCATCGATCAACCTCCGGCGGACAGGCATCAAGAGAGAACATAGTCTGCGCCACATCTTCTACTCTACCACCAGTCACCAACTCCTCTAACACTTGCACTGCATGCATTGCTGATGGTCCTCGCACATGGACTCGCCACGGCTTCTCGCCACCATTAGAGACCACAAAATATGCTAACTCTCCTTTAGATGACTCTACCCTAGCATAGCTCTCACCAGCTGGGACTCTCCATGCTAGTGGGTTAGGAATAGGAGCTCTAAGTTCTCCACCAATATCTGGTAATGCTGCCACCACCTGACGCACAATACGGATGCTCTGCAATAGCTCTTGACGGCGCACCAAAGTTCGTGCCCAGGCATCACCAGCCTCTTCCACTACAACTTCAAAATCTAGTTTATCGTAAACTAAGTATGGATCATCTCTGCGCAGGTCAAAAGCAAGTCCAGTTGCACGTAGGTTAGGCCCAGTAACCCCCATCTCTAAAGATTTCTCTTGAGTTAAAACTCCAACACCTTTTGCTCGCTTAATAAACACAGCATTCCTAAAGAATAGATTGTCATATTCTGGAAGACGAGACTCTATATAGTCTATAACCTCGCTTACTTTATCTAGAAAGCCATCTGGTAACTCTCTACGCACACCACCTGGAAGGTTATAGATACTGTAAATTCTTCCGCCTGTAAACTCCTCAAAAAGATCTAAAATAAGATCTCGATCTGCCACCCCCCAATACATAGGAGTATACATACCAGTGGTTGCTGCATGTCCACCAAAGGTAAAGAGATGAGCAGCTATACGGGAGAGCTCTAGTTGTAAGACCCTAATCCACTGCGCTCTTTCAGGCACTTCAATTCCTGAGATCTCTTCAATAGCCATTGAGTAGCAGACCTCCATTGGAGATGGATCTGGAACGCAGATGCGGGGAACCAACGATATATTCTGAATCCAGAGCCTCTGCTCCATCAATTTCTCAAAACCACGATGAAGGTAACCACCATCTGCACGTGCCTTGACGATAACATCCCCTTCAACCTCAACTTGCAGTGCATAGTTTCCCTCAATCCCAGGATGGTTAGGACCAAAATTCAGTTCAAACTGATTGCTTGGTGGATGGCTCTGCTGTTGATAATTTTCCGCTCTCATCAATCACCCCCTCTATACTTAGAGTCAATACGGCACAACTTACTACTTACATCACATCCAGACCAATTTGAGTGCTGCTGATCAATTCCATGATCCGTTGCTACACTGCGGCTAAAGCGCTGCTCCTCGCACGGAATAACTACTCCTCCTCCCTCTGCCACTAGCTCCTTAAGCCACTCAGGATTATACTCTTGCCAACTAAAATTCTGCTCTACAAATTCCTCACTATCAAACTCTTTACGCATTGGCGGAATTCCATTCCATTCAGTAAGAATAAATTTCTCCATATCTGGAGCTCCATGAAAATAGAGTCCATACATTTCATGAATATCTCTCTCAAAAAAACCTGCTGGACGGTATAGATCGTAAATAGATTGATACTCACCAGGATCTCTAGATACTCGTATATGTGCAGAGATAAGCTGATTCAGCTCATAAGACCAGAGGTGATAGACTAACTCAAACTCACCATCATCAATCCAATCTACGCAGGATATTGCAGAGAGGTGTACAAAACTTGCCTCTCCTTTAACAGCTTCTAAGAACAGCACTAACTTATCTGCTGGCAAGTCAACTCGATTACGCCGCTTGTTAAGGTTAGAGGCGGTGACCTCAACTCCCGCTATACGATGATCTATATCGGCTAACCAAGCTTCAAATTGAGATAGATTCATAAACGCATCTCCAGAGGTTTTAACGGTTGTTGCACTCTTTGTAAAATTTCAGTATGCTCGCCATAAGTACCCTCGCCAACCAACCCATAATGCTCTGCCTCGCCAATAACATCTACCGGTGTCTGCCACTCATCCCCAAAGAGCTTCTGCTGATTACCTAGATAGTAGTCATAATTTTCATAATATTTTTTCCAGTTATTAGATTCTCCTAGTTCAATATTTCTAATAAGTGATCGTAGTCCACTTATAATTGCCTCTGGACGCGGCATACAACCCGCAATATAGAGATCAACTGGCATATACTCATCTAGTTTTTTTGCGGTAGCGTAACTCTGCCAATACATTCCACCATTGACAGTACAGGAGCAGATTCCGATCACATATTTAGGAGATCCCATCTGCTCATAAGTGAGCATTACTCGTTTCAAGGTCTTAATAGAGACATAACCTGTAATCAATAAAATATCTGCTTGGCGAGGGGTAACCATCGGCTGCACCCCAAGCCGCTCCATATCAAAACGGGAGGTCATAACTGGTGGCAACTCTATAGCACCACATCCTGTACAGTAGTGGAGAATAAAGAGTGAGCGCGCACGACAGAACTCATTAAGTTCATCGAATACTCTACTTAATATATTCCCCTCTCTTCTATTTTCAACTTTTATCTCTTTCATAATATATTATCCAACAAACGCCACTCCTAATAGACCAATCATCACTGGCCACTTCCAGAACAGACGGACTAGATCTTCGGTGCGGTAGCGAGGAAACACAAAGGCGATCATCATTGGGATTGAGACAACCACAAAACTCTTTGCCAAAAGCTCAAACCAACTTTCGCCGCCACCAAGAAATAGTGACACATAGAGTACAGCTGCAGTATAGAGTTGGAACGCCTGCATTACAAATAGCCCTCCAAGATATTTGCCGCTCATCTCTACCATTGGACCAGTTGCAATCTCAGCTGGTGCTATATATATTTCGAATGGCTGTTTACCAAGCATTCCTTGAAGAGTAGCCAACCCTGCTAGTGCTAACAGTGGGTTTTGTACCGCGCCCCAGCTTGCTATACCAGCCTGCTGTTGTTGAGTAATAATTTCTACTAAATTCGTGGTTTCGTGATGAAATGCAACTCCAAAGACAATAATTACAAAAGGGATATCGTAAGCCAACATCGCGGTGAGTGCTCGTGATATACCAATTGAGCCATTAGGGTTGGCACACTGCCCGACCCCTAGAGCCAAGCCAAGGGATGGAATCATCATTAAATAGGTTAGAGTAATTATTCCTCCATACACTGCTATCCCATTCATTCCCGGTACTGGAAGCAAGGTTTCAGCAGCTATATATCCTCCCATAGCCATAACTATCCCAATATCGTGGACTACACCATGGGAAACTTGGGTCTTCTTCCCAAAAAGCTTAACCACATCATAAAGAGGCTGAAAGAGAGGTGGTCCAATACGGCGCTGCACTCTTGCTCCTATCTTACGCATCCACAATACCATTACCAATCCAACCAAGAATGCGATTACTGGCATCAACAGTAGTTCGACTAAGATCTCACTTAAACTTATTTCAGTAAATATTTGAGTATCCATATTAGACCCCTCACCAGAGCAGCAGCACAACTATTATAAGTGCGAGCTGATTACTGTGCGGACGCATATACAATCTACTTAAACTCTCCGCAGTGAGCTCTAACAGAGTTACTACCACTCTCTCTAAACGCTGGAATGTGTTTTTATACCACGGTTTAATTAGATGCATCAGCCCTGCATAGAAATTATTACTGTAGTGGTAACGGTTAGAGGCGTAGAGGAAGTGTCCACCAGCATAGTTGTCTAGCGGATTGACCCGTTTACTTTTGCCACCAACAAAATAGAATATAAGTGCCGCAACTCCAAAACCACTAAACAGTACCATACTCACGATTACCATATCAAGACTACCACCATCAGCCATTACTCCCCCAAGATTAAACTCAGCAACTGGCAAACCAACTGCGGACAATCCTTGTGCCACCCACTGCAGAGGAATACCTGGAAAGAGTCCTGTCAATAAGATAAGTGCAGAGAGAATCAACATTGGAGTCAACATACTCCACGACACTTCGCGCACCTCTTCATGCTCTTTTCGTAGTGAGCCGAGAAACATATTATGGATCAACTTATATACTGAGAGAATAGTTCCTAGTGTACCGATTACAGCCCCTACAAACAGTAGGAGTTCTCCTTGATCAAGAAGTGAACGGTAGACTAGCCATTTGGATACAAAGCCATTCATTGGTGGTAGACCAGCGAGACCGATAATTCCGATTAGCAGAGTCATAAATGAGAGCGGCATTCTTACTACTAAACCACCCAATCGATTTAGATCAGCTGTTCCTGTGCGATAGATAACGCTAGTAACAGCGAGAAAAAGAGCTGCCTGATAGGTGGCGTGGTTAAAAACATGGAGCAGACCTCCAGCACTACCGAGAGAATCCATCATCACCAATCCCAATAACATATATCCTCCCTGACCAATACCGTGCCACGCTAGCAGATGGCGAGCATCATTTTGCCGCATTGCAACAAAAGTTGGAAAGATGATAGTTGCAACTGCAATCCAAGCAAGTAGAGTCTTTGGCGTTACAGATGCAAATTCAAAACCAAATGAACTCTGTAAAATTGAACCATCTGTAATAGATCCGAATATTTTAAACAGCACTACAATAATTGCAAATAGTCCTAAACGAGAGGAGATAGCACCCAAAAATGCTCCTGCCGGCCCTATGCTCAATGCGTAAGCTGGTGCTTGCCAAAGATGAAATGGAAGCAGTCCCATCTTGATTCCAAACCCTATCAACAGTAGAGTTAACATCAAGAGCTGTTCAGGTATAGTGAATATCCCTTGCTGCATAAGCTCTGCTACCGAACTAAACTGTAAAATGCCCGCTCCATTTATGTCGAGCTGGTAAGCGGCAGTAACTGCAGTAGTAGCAATCCAAGCGACTACTGCAAAAACCAACATCGCTCCTGAGAATGCATAGATCATATAATGCAAAGCTGCCTTTAGCCCTTTGCCACCACTCAGAGCCATCAAGGCAAAAGCTGCCCAACTCGCAAGCTCCCAACTGATAAATAGGGAGAGTAGATCGCTACTTGCTAATAGTAACTGCATAGTAAATACATTAAGTGCTAATAGAGATTGGAGTGCACGGAAGCTTTTACCTTGTTCACGATATCTCCTACCCCACTCTCCAGCCATATAGAGAGTTGCTAATAGCGCGGATCCTACAGTAATAAGAGTAAAGTAGAGACCTAATCCATCCAATAGCCAACCAAGTTCATAACCAAAGAGCTGTGGAGTGAGGTGTGAGCTAAACACACCTCCAGCAGAGATCATCATTCCGACTACCACTAGCTGCGCTAGGTAGAGCAGAGTAACCACCCCGCCACTTATATACTCAACTCTACAGAGAATAGCAATCGCTACGGTTACAGCTGAGAGCAGCAGGAGAGAATCAAGCATATTTAACTCAAATAGAAACTCGCTCATATTACTGTTCACCTCCAGCAAGGGGATCAATACTGTTCTCTAACACAACACTACGCAATAGTTCACCATCTTCAGTCTGGACCGCTATACCATGCAGTGTCTCTGCTAATGGATTGATAAAGAATATAGCGCCAAACAGAAGTATTCCATACAACCAAGCTAAATTTAAATTTCTACGCTCTTCAGAGTTGCCGCCTAATTTAGCAGATTTAAACTGTGGACTAACCATCTGAGTGGATATAATCTTAGAGAGATAACTAGCTTCAACAACTGTCGCCAACAAAAATAGTGCTATTGCTAACTGCTCTAAACCACCTCCAGTTGCCCAAAGATCTTGTAACATAGCGAGCTTAATCCAGAAGCCAGGGAGAGGTGGAACTCCAATCAATGAAAGCCCAAACAGCACAAATAGTCCTAATTGCCAACGATTAAGTTGAGCTGAACTCAACATAAAGAGACCTGACTTAACTATTAAATGGTGTAGTGCCAAGGCAACTCCAACAAACAGTCCAAGAGTTAGCGAAAAAGAGAACGCTACAAATATCATTCCCAACTGCCCAATTGATGAGTAGGCAAGAGTAGTAGAGAGCTTGCCACCACGCTGCGCCGTGTGCCATGCCACCCACTCACCGCCAACCATCCCTAAAATACCGAGAACAAGTAGTGCCTGACTGGCCTCTGGATATGGGAATAGAAGTAGCATAATTCGTACTATCACCACTACCGCAATCTTAGATATAACTCCAGCCAACAGTGCACTCATACGAGATGAGACAACTCCATAGACTTCTGGAACCCAACCGTTGACCCCAAATAGCTCTGCCTTAACTCCAAACCCAACCAACAGCAGTAGAAAAGCTGCCAATGGAAATTGGGTCTCTCCATTAACTACAAACGCAGAGAGGTGAGCTAAATTAAGGCTTCCACTCTGACTATAGATTATAGCGATTCCTGCCAGAGCTAACACCGAACCAAATGCGCTCAATAGCAGATAACGGAATGAGACAACTGCAGCCGCAGGATGAGGGGCTTGCGCTACCAAACCAAAAGTTGCTACTGCTAGCAGCTCATAAAATACATAGATATTAAACAGATCACCAGAGAGCGCCATCCCCATAGAGGATGCAGCAACTACTAACAACAGTAGATGTTGACGAATATCTCTACTAGCTGGCCAGAGAATTAGTAGCGAAACTTGAATAGCTACCAGCCAAAGCAGGGAGAATTGGTCTAGATATAAGTTAATCCCCACAGGCACAACAAACCCTCCCATCAGTAGTGAGAGTGGTAGTTGCAGAACTCCTTCTCCTTCTGTTGCTACTATATATGTAATAGTTAGTGTAACCGCTATCACTGCTCTCCCAAAATTCTGTAATATTTTTCTACCAGCCTGCTTAGAACCAAGCAGCTGTGAGAGTGGTTGCATTAAAAATGCACCAAGCAATGGTAGAATCACCAGCAGAACTAGATAGTTGCTCATTTATTCAACTCCAGCTCCATTGCAGCTGTGACTTTAGAACGCTCTAAAGTTCCATAGCGCTGCTTAACTCTAACCAATAGCGCAATAGCCAATGCTTGGATTCCAACTCCAATAACGATAGCTGTCAACACCATCGCCTGCGGAACAGGATCAACCATAGCGAGAGGAAAACTCCCCTCTGTTGCAATTGGTACTGCACCACCCAAACGAAATCCTGCCAACATTAAAAGTAAGTTTGCTCCTGACTCGGCAATCACTAATGCCAATACTGCACGAAACAGATGAGTAGAGCGAACTAATCCTGCAATCCCAATAACTATTAGCGCAACTGCTCCACTATATAAAATAATTCCTAACATTAGCTTTGCACCTGTTCATCAATAGCTAAGTACTTCAATAACGCCGCTAGCTCTGCACCAACTTTCAGACCAACCATAAGATAGAGTAACGGTAGAGTACCAGCTGAGAAGAGTTCTCCCAGTTCTCCCTGCGCCAACCATGGAGTTAAAAATGGATCTCCTTGCCATAGCGCAACCAGACCAATAACTATAAAAGATGCTCCTGCCCCACCCTCTATGCGACTAATTACTTTATGGCTCAACTGCCCCCCTCCATTTCGCGCCCAACTAGGAAGAAATAGCGCTACAGCAACCACAACCCCTCCTTGAAAACCGCCGCCTGGAGTGAGGTGCCCATGAAGAATAATGTAGACTCCAACCAAGAGCAGGAGTGGAGTCAACATTGTTGCCGCAGAGTCAAAGAGCTCTCCAAGATTAATTTCCGAATCAATATGCTTATGCATCTTGGTATTCTGGTGCAACGCTGCTGAACCAGACTGAAGCACCATTCCTGCCCCTGTTGCCGCAGCAAACAAAATCGCCAATTCACCAAGAGTATCGAGTCCGCGATATGCTAACACCACTGAAGTTACAAGGTTAGCTGCTCCAACAGAGTCAACCACAGCCCCTTGTACTCCTTGTGCTGCTTGCTGAATCATCTCTCCAGCAACCATAGGTGAGTTACCGAAAGGGAGTGCTAAAAATAGTGGAAGGAGTAGGCAACCTAATCCGACACTGAACAGTAGTGGTGTCCACTCTACTCGTTTCACTAGCTCACTCATCAATCCTCACCTCTATTCAGGGCTAAACGACTTAATGCCATTGCCAAAATAAGGCTTCCTAAACCAGCACCAACCACCCCCTCGGTCATAGCTACATCTGGAGCTTTTAGCAACACAAAAAGTAGAGTCAACGCCAATGAAAGTAGAGAAGTTGAAACTACAGCCGTAAGATGACTACGGCTTAACAGCGCAGTTACTGCTGCCACGACCATAACCAGAACTAAGAGTAGCGCAATTAGAGTCATGAATTAATATCCTTATACTTCTTTTTATGCATCTTATTTTTATACATAAAGGCTCGTGCTAAAGTCGATGAACCAATAGGGTTTGTCATTAAAATAAAGAGTGCGATCAACAGTAATTTAGAGCTCCACAATGGCTGATGCAGTGCGACCCCTATCAACAGAGCCACAGCTCCCAGAGTAACTGCTTTAGTTCCAGCCTGAATACGACTATAAAAGTCTGGCATTCGTAACAACCCGAGAGCGCCAAGAAATATGAAAGCAGATCCAATAAGCAGCATCAAATCAGCAATTATATCTATCTGAAAGATATTCATCTCCGCCCCCCTAACATAGTTCTTGCTAATGCGATAACCCCAACAAAAGAGAGCACTCCAAACAGTAGTGCTAGATCAAGATAGAGTGCACTCCCAAAAAATAGAGCCGCTAGAGCCACGCTGACAGTTGCAATGACCCCCGCCACATCTGTTGCAACAACTCTATCTGCCCCTGTTGGACCTATTAAGAAACGCAGCAGAGTCAGCAGAACAGCTCCGCCAACTAAGAGGAGTGAAATAAATTGCATTGTTGAGATAGCATCTATCTGTACGATCTGCATTAACGAAGGAACCCCGCTATATGACGCTCAAAAGATGCTGCTATATCCTCTGTTGCCTGCGTCAGTGAACTATGTCCAGCAGCATCAATCCAGTGAACTAGAATTCTCTCTCCACTAAGATCTACACTTAGAGTTCCTGGAGTTAGAGTAATGCTGTTAGCAAGTAACATTCGAGCAACTTGCGATTTGAGTTTAGTCTCCACCTCGACAAAAGTTGGATCTATTGGCAGTGATGGAGTGAGCACACGGCGAGCCATATCCAAATTTGCTCGTAATAGAGCAGATATAAATGTAGCTAGATAAAGGAGTAACGAAACTAGTGCTGCAGGTGATATCTTAACTGTAGACTGAGTTGCCAAGTGCGCGGATAATCCTGTAGATTTTGCAGAGCGCATGGCAACAATTAACAGCGCAACTACAGCTCCACTCAATAGCTCAGCCCACTCTAATGAACCACTCATTAAAACCCACACTCCCATTAAGATGATAAATTGGAGCATAAATTTACAGGCGGTCAACCATCTCTTGAGTTATTAGAGTTATCCCCTGCTCACTCCTATAGAAACGCTCTGCATCTAGCTCTGCATCATCTCCTACTATTAAGCGTTCTGGAAGCTGACAGCCAACATCCACTATTGCTCTCTTTATAGAGCAGTGCCGTCCAACACATGCGTGTGGCAAAATAAGTGAGCTATATACAATACTATAGGAGTTTATTCTTGCATCAGTAAAAAGCAGTGAACTATCCACCATTCCTCCAGAGACCACACAGCCAGCAGAGACTAAACTATCCAATGCTGCTCCAGTACGATTTCCCTTATTAAATATGAATTTAGCGGATGGATATTGGCTCTGATGAGTCCATATCGGCCACCCTCGATCATAGAGGTCAAGTTGCGGGGTAACTGCAGTCAGATCTATATTAGCCTCCCAATACGCATCTACAGTTCCCACATCTTTCCAGTAGCAGTCACTATCGTGAACCGCACTCCTAGAAAAGTTGTGCGCCATAACTTTCGAACTCTCTACCAATTTTGGGATAACATCATTACCAAAATCGTGACTAGAACTACTATCTAGAGCATCCTCCTCTAATACCTCCATTAGAGCGTGATAGTTGAAAATATAGATTCCCATACTCACAAATGAGCGTTCAGGATCATCCACCATCGCTGGGGGATCTACTGGCTTCTCAACAAACTCTACAATTCTTCCCTCTGCATTAGCATTAACCACTCCAAAACTACTAGCCTCACTGCGGGGCACACTCATACAGGCTACAGAGACATCTGCGCCACTCTCAATATGTTCTGCTAACATTTTGGAGTAGTCCTGCTTATAGATGTGATCACCAGCTAATATCAACACGAAACGCGGCTTGTGTTGAGTGATAATTTCCAAATTTTGGTGTACTGCATCTGCAGTACCTTGATACCAATGGACATCCTTAGTCTGTTGCTGGGCAGGCCATATCTCTACAAACTCACCCAACTCAGGACGAAGAAAACTCCATCCCCGCTGCAGATGGTGGATCAGAGAGTGAGCTCTATATTGAGTCAATACTGCAATTTTACGCAGCCCTGAATTTATGCAGTTAGAGAGAGGGAAATCAACAATCCTAAATTTACCCCCAAAAGGAACTGCTGGCTTAGATCTAGTTTCAGTCAAATTTTGCAGACGACTACCTCGCCCCCCAGCCAACACTAAGGCCAGAGTATTTCGTATCTCGTAATGTATTGTTTGGCTGTTATTCATTATTGTTTTCTTTTATACTGCGTATATCAGGGCACACTTGATTATCTCTTTTTATATACTTACATATTTATGATTGCAGTATACTGTAATTTCCATAAAAATTATATGATATTGATCAATACATTTTTAGTTCTCTCTTTACATCTATAAATTTATAGATAAAATAAACTATACTTATTTGTATACAGTTATTGTAACTAGTGTCCCAATATAATCTTCTTATAGATTAAATCTAAATAACCAATACGAACTTTACAAATTTAACTCAAATAGCAGCAACTCTAATGATAGAAAGAAAATTTTAATTGAGGAATTATATTAATTGAACAGTGCATCAACAGATAACCTTAAGTGTGGCGCTCGGATTGGCATAGACCTAGGAGGCACGAAGGTCGAAGCTCTAATACTAGATCACAACGGAATAGAGCGGGCTCGCAAGCGTCTACCTACTCCTAAGAGAAACTACACTAAAACTTTAAATACCATTAGAGAGTTGATAGAATATGTAGAGCAGAGTTCTGGTTTGCACGGCTCTATTGGAGTTGCCACCCCAGGAGTTCTCTCCCCAGCAACTGGATTGATGAAAAATGCAAACTCTACTGCGCTCTTAGGTCATAAACTAGATATAGATTTAGAAGATCTTCTGCAACGCCCTGTGCGTCTAGCAAATGACGCTAACTGCTTCGCTCTGTCTGAAGCTACTGATGGTGCTGGCAGAGGACATAACTCAGTTTTTGGAGTAATTTTAGGAACAGGAACTGGCGGTGGAATCGTCTTTAATGGAGAGATTATGTTAGGTGCTAATGCAATTGGTGGTGAGTGGGGACACAATCCACTCCCAAATTTAACTACTGAAGAGAGTAAAGTTGATAAGTGCTACTGTGGTCGACAAGGATGCATAGAGAGTTTTCTCTCAGGACCAGCACTCGAACGAAGCTACTACAAGAATAGCGGCAACGAGCTCTCGGCTGCAGATATAGACCTCGCTGCCCAAGTTGGTGAAGAGAGCGCAGAACAGACTCTTCAACTATATGAAGATCAACTTGCACGCGGACTTGGATCTATCATAAACATTATTGATCCTGCAGTTGTAGTGCTAGGCGGTGGAGTATCTAACATTGAACGCCTCTACCGTAATGTACCCAAACTTTGGGATGAGCACATATTCTCTGACCAGATAACCACTAAACTACTTAAAGCCAAACATGGCGACTCTAGCGGAGTAAGGGGGGCAGCATGGCTATGGAATTAAGTTGGCAAGAGTTAGAGCAACATCACAAACTGATAAGTGAGGGGAGCATTGCAGAACTATTCAACAAAGATAAGAACCGTTTTAATAAATTCTCTATGCGCTTTGAGGGAATCCTCCTAGATTACTCTAAAAATTTAATAGATGAGACAACCATAAAACTATTACTAAAACTTGCAGCAGAGAGTAATCTCAGTGAGTGGAGAGAGCGCATATTTAGCGGTGAAAAGATAAACCATACCGAAGAGAGAGCAGTACTGCATACCGCACTGCGCACTCCAAAAACGGATAAATTAATAGTAGATGGAGAGAATATTATTCCTCAAGTACATAGCGTACTAGAGCAGATGGAGGGGTTTGTAGAAAAGATCCACTCTGGAGAGTGGCAAGGCTTTAGCGGAAAGCGCATCACTGACATTATCAATATAGGAATTGGTGGTTCAGATTTAGGGCCTCGCATGGTTGTGAATGCACTTCACCCTTGGCAAAGTCCTAATATTACAAGCCACTTCGTCTCCAATCTTGACGGACGCGAGCTCTCCGATACCTTAGAGAGAGTTGAGCCGAGCACCACTCTATTTTTAATTGCCTCTAAAACTTTCACCACCTTAGAGACTATGACTAATGCTACAACTGCCCGCAACTGGTTTTTGCAGCAGAGTGGGAGCAGTGAGGATGCAATAAGCAACCACTTCGCAGCTATCTCCACCAATATAGATGAGTGCCTGAAATTCGGAATTGCAAGAGATAGTATATTTCACTTTTGGGATTGGGTAGGTGGTCGCTATTCACTCTGGTCAGCTATAGGGCTATCCATAGCTGTCTCATTAGGAATGAAACAATTTCGTAAACTGCTTGCTGGGGCTCACGCAATGGACAACCATTTTAGAGAGGCTCCACTGGCAGAGAATATGCCTCTAATCCTAGCGCTCTTAGGGGTATGGAATCGCAACTTCTCCACTATCGAAAGTCTTGCTATCCTCCCCTACGAATCATCACTCAACCTCTTCCCAAGCTATCTACAGCAGCTAGATATGGAGAGCAATGGAAAGCAAGTTGATAGAGCTGGTGACTCTGTCAAGCATCAAACATCGTCACTGCTCTGGGGGGAATCAGGCTCTAATGGACAGCACTCATTTTTTCAGTTTCTTCACCAGAGTCAAACTAGAGTCGCAATTGATTTTATAGGAACTATTAATCCAGAGCATAAACTCAAAGGACATCACCATAAACTTACTGCAAATATGTTGGCGCAATCTGAAGCACTGATGGGTGGACGAAGTATAGAACAGGCGCAGCAGGGTCTAGCAACTACTGATCTACCCTCATCTAAACAGCAACTACTAGCACCATACAAAACATTCCCTGGCAACACCCCATCTAATATGCTACTACTAGATCGGCTTGATCCATACACTCTCGGCTCATTAATTGCACTTTATGAGCACAAAGTATTTGCACAAGGTGTAATATGGAATATAAACTCTTTTGATCAGATGGGAGTAGAGCTAGGTAAAGAGCTAGCTAAAGAGGTTCAATATGAGCTAGAGAGCGGTAATGGAGCACGAAAGAATCAGCATGATGACTCAACTCGCAATCTCATAAATATATTTCTAGAGAGGAGGGTATCTCGCCACTAGAGATGAATAATCTAGTGTTTATATACGCCATAAACTGATAAAGTAAATAACAACTGTAGACTTACTTCTACTATTTTAAATAATTTTTTAACTGGAGATATAGATATGAACCAAAAACTAATAGCTAAGATACGCCAACAAGCATACCAGTTGTGGGAAAATGAAGGCCGACAAGATGGAGACGATTTCGCAACTTGGCTCAGGGCAGAGGCGATAGTACTCTCTGCACTATCTAGAGAAGAGAGTGGTATTCCAACTACAACTAAAAATAGATCTGCCTCAACAAAGAGTGTAAAGAAGAGCGCGACTAAAAGCAGCAAGAAAAAGGTAACTACAAAAAAAGTTGTGAAGAAAAAGGCCGAAGTTAAGAAGGCAGTTAAGAAGGCAGTTAAGAGACAAGTCGTAAAAAAGAAAGCCGCAAAGAAACAACCAGTTAAGAAAGCAGTTAAGAAAAAAATTGCCAAGAAAAAATAGCAATATTTAAGTAGAGATTTATTATGAGCAGACACTTACTGGGTGAAGTTGATCTCCATCTGATTGCTGAAGGGCAACACCAGCGTCTCTATGATAAGTTAGGGGCGCACCCTACTACGCTTAATGAGATATATGGAACTCTATTTTCAGTGTGGGCACCCAATGCTCGCAGGGTAAGTGTAGTCGGTAACTTCAACCAGTGGAATGGTGACAGCCACCCTATGAATCTCAATTATGAGAGCGGAATATGGGAACTATTCATTCCAACTATTGAAGCTGGCACTATCTACAAATATGAGATTGTCAGCAGTGATGGATATCTTCTCCCACTTAAAAGTGACCCCTTTGCATTTTTCGCAGAAGAGCCTCCACGCACCGCATCTATTGTCTACAACTTAGAAAACTATATATGGAACGACAGTGAGTGGATGGAGAGACGCGCTGAATCACATCATCGCCGTGCACCAATCTCAATATATGAACTTCACCTCGGATCTTGGAAAAAGAAGCAGGATAAATA
>JABHVM010000038.1 GCA_018658305.1 Thiotrichales bacterium
AAGGGAGTAGAGATGTTTGCTCGCACCAGAAGTTATCTCTCCACTTGCCAGAAGAATGGAGTATCATCTGCTGAGGCGTTGAGATTACTTTATAAAGGGCAGTGGCCTGAGTTTATGGGGCTGAGTCCTGAATAGTTACAATATAACTTCATAAAACCATATTACCATTTATATTCACCACTCCTGCGCACCACTTTCATAACGATTTTATTGTAGTGCTCCACTTGATAAATTGTCAAGCAGCAATATTTAAGAAAAAACACTATAATCTGCTTGACTATAGAGTAAGCAACCACTACTCTTTGTGGTTTACAGTATACGCTGAGATTACTGGTAAGGGTATTTTAAATTTATGAGTAAAATAGAAACTACAATCAATATAAAAATTACGCCTAACACCATTGAGCGTGCTAAAAAAATAAGATTAATGATATTTGATGTTGATGGTGTACTCACTGATGGTCGCCTATTTTTTGGGGATGATGGACAGGAGTATAAAGCGTTCCATTCAAAAGATGGATTGGGTATGAAAATGCTAATGAATAGCGGAGTGGAAATTGCTATTATTACTGCTCGAAAATCAGAGTTAGTTAAACATAGAATGGATAATCTTGGTATTCACCGCCTATATCAAGGGCAGAGCAATAAGGTTCCAGCGCTATTAGATATTGCGACAGAGATGAAGCTATCCTTGGAGGAGATCGCTTATATTGGAGACGACATTATTGATCTACCAGTTATGGTAAGAGTTGGGCTAGCTATTGCCGTGGCTGACTCCCATAACTCTCTTTTCAAGCACGCGCATTGGGTGACTGAAAATAAGGGAGGCTGTGGAGCAGCTCGTGAGGCGTGTGATATGATAATGGAAGCTCAAAATACTCTCCAACCATTCATTGATAAAAGTATAGATACAGGCTCTAATATAGCCAACTAAAAATAAGTACAAATTAAATGTCCATCAGAAATATTTTTCTCTCTATATTGGTAATTATAGTTATTGCAACTTGGTACCTATCTCCTGCCCCAACTATTGAAAAGCGCGTAGTTATAGAAGATGTAGACTATTTTATCATTGACTTTGATCGTGAAAAACGGGGGGAGGATGGATTAATAAGTAGCAGTTTTCAAGCGGAACGGGTCGACCACTACCCTAACGATGATAGAGCCGAGCTGGTGCAGCCTCGTGCAACAACATATAGTAAAAACAAGCCTCCTTGGAAGATGCGGGCTGATCATGGTACACAGCTTAATGGACGTAATCTAGTTAAATTAAAAGGCGGGGTTGTAGTAAAACAGAATAGCACTGAGGACCCTAAGTTCTCTAGAATGGAGAGTGAAGAGGTGACCATTTTAATTGATGAAGAGTACCTTGAGAGTGATCACCCTATATCATTTACCACAGAGAGCTCTTTAACCTCATCTATTGGAGCGCAAGCGTGGTTAAAAACAGGTAAAATAATCTTACTGCAAGAGAGTGCCGGCACCTACAGGAGTGCTATAAAAAAAGATAATAGTGATAAGGGTGATGATACTAGTAACAATACAACTGAGAAATAATATATGAATATAAAAGATAAAACATTATTAACACTGACTACTGCGGCATTTCTCTCTATATGTACTACAAATGCTGTTGCGCTCTCTACTGATAGAGATGAACCACTCCAGATAAATTCTGAATCTGCGGAGATGAGAGATAGAGAGGGATATGCAATATATAGTGGTTCAGTTAGGTTAATTCAAGGGTCGATAGAGATTGATGCGGACCATATAGAGGTATTCTTCCCAGAGCAAGAGATTACTCATGCCGTAATTTTTGGTGACGATAAGAGAAGAGCATATTTTCAACAACTCCCTAAAGATGGAGTAAAACTAGTGCGTGGCACGGCAAACCGCATCATATATCAGGCTGACCGAGATGAGATTAGACTATTAGGAGATGCTATCTTCTGCCAAGATGGAAATGAGCAGAAGGGCGAGCGCATAGTCTATGATACTAAAAAAGATATTATGATCGCAAAAGCTCGGGTACAGAGCATCTTTCTTCCTGGCAAAAAGCCTGGCAGTTGTAGCCATATTAAATCTGACTACCGTTAAGTTACATTAAATCATATATGGCTAACCTCTCTAAAAACACCCTTTCAGCTCGCAACTTAAGAAAAAAGTTTGGACGCAAAGTAGTTGTGCAAGATGTATCAATAGAGGTAACTGAAGGAGAGGTTGTAGGTCTACTTGGACCGAATGGTGCTGGTAAGACCACATCATTTTATATGATAATAGGTCTACTACGCGCCAATAACGGAACTATCCATCTTAACGATATAGATCTAAGCAAAAAGCCGATGCACTATAGAGCTCAGATGGGAGTGGGTTATCTTCCACAAGAACCATCTGTATTTAGAAAACTATCTGTAGAGAATAACATTCTTGCAATTCTTGAATATCGTAAAGATCTAACTAATGATGAACAGAAAGATGAGATGGAAAAATTGCTGCACGAATTTCACCTTGGACATATCCGAGATACTAAAGGAGTTAGCCTCTCCGGTGGTGAACGACGCAGAGTAGAGATTGCTCGTGCTCTTGCCGCAGATCCGAGCTTTATTCTATTAGATGAGCCATTCGCAGGAGTTGACCCCATATCTGTCATTGATATTCAGAAGGTGATTCGACATCTTGCAGATCGTGGTATTGGGGTAATTATCACCGACCATAATGTGCGTGAAACCCTCTCTGTCTGCAGCCGTGCCTACATCATCAATGAAGGGATGGTTATTGCTGAAGGTGATCCTGACCATATTCTAGAGCATGCTGAAGTGCGTAAAGTATATCTTGGACATCAATTCCAGATGTGATTCAGATATAGATAAGATAGAATATAACAATGTTAAACCAATCCTTAAACCTCCGCATAGGTCAGCAACTATCCATGACGCCGCAGTTGCAGCAGGCTATCCGTATGTTGCAACTATCTACTATAGAACTACAAGAGGAGGTTCAGGAGATACTTGAGAGTAATCCTCTACTGGAGGAGGGAGAGGGGGAAGAGAGTGGAGAGCAGACCGAAAGCAGCTCTACAGAAAAAGAGGCTAAAACCACCGACACTCCTTCGGCAGAAAGTGAACAGAAAATTCCTGATGAGTTAGATAGTGGAAACTGGGAAGATAGTTTTGATGATACTCCATCATCAATGTTAAGTAGTAGTAGCAGTGGAGAGAGAGATGATAATTTTGAGGCTCACGAGATCCACTCCGTTAGTATGTCTCTGCATGAACATCTAACTTGGCAACTTGATGGCATTCCTCTCTCTGAACGCGACTACACAATATCTATCTCTCTTATTGATGAGATAAATCAGAAGGGATATCTAGAGAGCTCGCTTGAAGATATGCTTTCACTATTTGATTTTGACCCGATAGTTGAAGTTGAAGAGATCACCACTCAGCTCCACCAGATCCAGCAGTTTGACCCTCCTGGCATTGGTGCGCGCAATCTCAGAGAGTGTCTCTTAATTCAGTTACGACAGATCACATCTGGTATCATCAACTCAAAAATACCGGACTTAGATCCAGCCATTATAAAGCTGGCACTAAAATGGGTGGAACACAATTTCGACCTAATATCCGAACAAAATATTAAACTTCTCTGCAGTAAACTAAAGGCTAACGAGAATACTCTAACTCAAGCGATTGCCCTAATTAGAACGCTAGATCCACATCCTGGAGAGCAGATAGAACCTGAGAAGGTTGATTATGTTATTCCTGATCTGTTTGTCCATAAAAAAGATGGGCACTGGGAGATTGAACTCACCTCTGAAACTAGCCCTAAACTACGAATTAGCCCCTTTTATGAAGGAATAAAAGGTCAGGCCAAAAGCAGTGCTGACAAGGAATATATAAGTAGTAACATTCAAGAAGCGCGATGGTTTCTTAAAAGTTTACAAAATAGAAACGAGACTCTCTTTAAAGTCGCATCTCACATCTTTCAAGTTCAACTTGGTTTTTTAGAAGGTGGCGCTGAGAAGATGAAAGCTTTAACTCTGCGCACTATTGCAGAGGCAGTAGAGATGCACGAATCTACTATCTCTAGAGTTACCACCAACAAATATGTACAGACACCACAGGGACTATTTGAATTAAAATATTTCTTCTCTAGCCAATTAACAACCACTGATGGTGATGGAGCCTCTGCAACTGCGGTAAGAGCGATGATAAGTAAAATTATAAAAGGGGAAGATCCAGCTAAACCAACTAGCGATAACCGTATCACTCAACTTTTAGCTGAAAATGGAGTTAAAGTTGCTAGAAGAACTGTGGCAAAATATAGGGATATTCTCTCTATTCCCCCATCAAATGAACGCAAAAGGGCATTATGAATTATAATAACTATAATACAAACAACTATAATACAACTGCTAAATACTGAAACTAACTACTGCAAGAATTGATACAATACACAATATAACTTACAACCTAAATTTTAAAATATATAGCAAGGAGCATATAATGCAGCTAAACATAACAGGAAATCATATTGAAGTAACAGAGGCGATGAAGAGCTATGTTACAGAAAAGATGGGCAAGCTAGAGCGTCACTTTGATCATGTTACAAATGTACATGTTATCTTCAGTATAGAGAAGAGTGGACAAAAAGTAGAGGCTACACTTCATATAAGTGGAGGAGAGATTTTTGCAGAGAGCGTAGCTGATGATATGTATGCATCTATTGATGCACTGATTGGAAAGTTAGATCGTCAAGTTATCAAGCATAAAGAGAAGCTTCAAAAACATCGCTAAACTGTTAATGTAGGATTCAATAGTGAGTATCATGCTCCATGGAATCGGTGTTTCCCGTGGCATTGCCATTGGTAAAGCTTATCTACGAGAGCATGGACAGCCTGAGGTCTCTGAGTATAAAGTTCCTGACTACTTGATTGATGCGGAGATTGATAGATACAAAGCTGCGCTAGATATGGCTCGCAGTCAGCTAGTAGAGCTCCGCACTCAAGTACCATCTTCTGTTCCAGGTGAAGTCACTGACTTTATCGATGCTCACCTCTTAATGCTGGAAGATAACGCCATTAGGCGTGGGCCAACCAAAATGATTCGGCGGCAGAAATGCAATGCTGAATGGGCTCTTAAACAACAACGAGATAGCCTAGTACAAGCATTCGAAGATATGGCAGATTCATATCTTCGAACTAGAAAAGATGATATCGACCATGTAATCAACCGCATTATGCGGATTTTACTTGAACAGGAGAACGATACTCAAGAGTTGATTGACCCTGACGAGAATAGTAGCTCAAGAGTCGTGGTCTCCGACAATTTAACTGCCGCAGAAATTATTCTACTTCACAATAGTGGTGTGGCTGGTATTATTACTGAACATGGTGGACCTAACTCTCACAGTGCTATCCTAGCACGCAGTATCCATCTGCCAGCAGTGATGGGGGCAAGCAACATTCATCGCTACATAAAAGATGGGGAAGAGTTAATCATCAACGGTGATGATGGAATGATACTAGTAGATTCTAACTCAAAAACCATCAACCACTATGAAGAGCTGAAAGGCAAAGAGCTTCACCGGCGTGAAGCGCTACTTAAGTTACGCTCACAAGCTGCTGTGACTAGAGATAATAGTACGATAACTATTCAAGCTAATGTTGAGCTGTATGAAGATATAGATGCTATGCATCAAGCAGGGTGTGACACTGTAGGGCTCTATAGAACAGAGTTTCTATTCCTCAATCGGGAGGACCTCCCAACTGAAGATGAACAGTACAATATATATAAACAAGTGGTGGAGAAGCTAGAGAGATCCACTCTAACTATTCGACTCTTAGATATTGGAACAGATAAACCTATTCCAGCAATAGCAGAAATGGAAGCTGCAGACAACCCTGCATTAGGGGTTAGAGGTGTACGCCTTCTATTAAAAAATATGGAACTCCTCATCCCTCAACTGAGAGCAATTCTGCGCGCTTCTGCCCACGGTAAGATTCAAATTATGCTACCAATGGTAACCAACAACAGTGAAATATCTCAAGTTAGGGAGCAGCTCCAAACTGTAATGAATAGCCTAAAGAAGGATAAGTTGAAGTTTGATACGAACTTAAAAGTTGGAGTAATGATAGAGACTCCAGCTGCAGCACTGGCTGCGGACAGTTTTGCGGCTAACTCAGATTTTTTATCTATTGGAACTAATGATTTAATTCAGTATAGTCTAGCTATTGACCGTACTGATGATCAAGTAAATTATCTATTTGACCCGCTTCACCCTGCCATATTGCGTCTAATTCGACAAATTATAGAGGCCAGCAACAAGTATCATATACCAGTATCTATGTGCGGAGAGATGGCTGGAGATGAGCGCTACACTAGACTATTGCTAGGGTTAGGGTTGCGTGAATTTAGCATGAATCCATCTGCAATTCCAGAAGTAAAACAGGCTATCCTAAACACACGATTAGACTTTCTCACACCTCTAGCAGACAAGATGATAAAGTCAGCAGATCACGAAGAGATTAAATTGCTATTTAAAGAGATGAATAAATTTAGCATGGAGCATTCATAACGCAATAAGCACGGATGGCAGCAATGGACAGTAGCCCAGAACATAAGCAAAGGACTAAATGGATTGGTACAGTCACTCAAGCTCTAGAGCATGATGACTTAGAGAGTCTACGCAGTCTAATTGATGAGCTCCACTCTTCAGATAGTGCGCACCTAATAGAATCTATCCCCCCAAAAGAGCGCTCGCTAATTTGGGAGATCTTTGACACTAAAACCAGAGCAGAAATCCTCCCCCATCTTAACGATGAAGTACGCTCTTGGCTGCTGGAAGAGATGGATAGCGGTGAGATTGCAGAAGCTGCCACCAATATTGAAACTGATGACATGGCAGATCTTCTGCAAGATATGTCATACAGCCAGACTCAAAAGGTACTTCAATCTCTCGATAAGCAAAACAGAGTTCGCATTGAAGAGGCATTATCATATCCAGAGGATAGTGCTGGTGGTCTCATGAACACCGATACAATCCAGATTCGTGGAGATATAGATCTTGATGTTGTGCTGCGCTATCTACGCATCCATGACAAACTTCCTGCTGGTACAGATACGCTTATGGTAGTAGATCGAGATAACTCTTTTCTCGGAACACTCGCTATATCTACCCTATTAACTGGAGATTTAGAGTCTAGCGTTGAGTCAGTTATGGAGAAGAATTGTGAGATCATTCCAGCTGAAATGAGTGATAAAGATGTAGCCACTCTATTTGAGAGAAGAGATCTAATCTCTGCACCTGTCCTTAATAAGCGTGGGAAATTATTGGGACGAATAACTATTGATGATGTGGTAGATGTAATAAGAGACGAGGCTGATCACTCCATACTTGGACGAGCTGGCTTGGATGAAGATGAAGATATGTTTGCTCCAGTACTGGTCAGCGTTAAAAGAAGAAGCCTATGGTTAGGAGTTAATCTCGCTACTGCATTTCTTGCCTCTTGGGTCATAGGTCTATTTGAACATACTATGCAAGAGGTGATAGCTCTTGCCATTCTAATGCCAGTTGTCGCGAGTATGGGCGGTATAGCGGGAGGACAGACCTTAACTTTAGTTATCCGAGGCATTGCTCTACATCAAATTAATGACTCAAATACACGCTGGTTAATTTTCAAAGAGTCCTCTATCGGTGTCGCCAACGGTATGATATGGGCAGTAGTTGTCGGGATTGTGGCATGGATCTGGTTTGACCATCTTCAACTAGGGATTATCATCTCTGCAGCGATGATGCTTAATCTAACTATAGCTGCACTCTCTGGCGCAATAATTCCAATCATACAGAAACAGATGGGAATAGATCCTGCTCTAGCTGGATATGTAGCACTAACCACTGTTACCGATGTAGTCGGGTTCATCTCTTTTCTAGGGCTTGCAACCCTGTTTTTACTTTAACTTGTAACTTAACTCGCCAAACTCATACTCTCCAATAAAATAGATCCACTCTGAATATTCCCTCTACAATCCACATCAGTTCCCACTGAGACTATCTGTTTAAACATATCTTTCAGATTTCCAGCAATGGTTAATTCATCTATAGGGTAGACAATCTCTCCCCCATCCACCCAGAAACCAGCAGCCCCGCGCGAGTAGTCTCCAGTAATACCGTTCACTCCTTGCCCCATTAACTCTGTCACTAAAAATCCTCTATCCATATCTTGAAGCATATCTTTTAAACTTAACTTACTATCTGCAGATTTGCTACTATTTACTCTCACATTACGCGCCCCACCACCATTACCACTGCTCTCCATATTTAATCTTCTAGCAGCATAACTATTTAACAGATAACTACTCAATACTCCTCCACTAATAATATCTTTCTCCACTGTTGCAACTCCATCACTATCAAAGGAGGCACTTGCTACCCCTCTATGTAGATGCGGTTTTTCACTGATATTAATAAAATCAGGAAATAGTTGCTCACCTAAACTATCTAAAAGAAATGATGCCTTACGATAGAGGGCTCCTCCAGATACTGCAGAGAGAAGGTGTCTTATTAAGGTTCCAGCGATAGGGGCAGCAAATATTATAGGTGAACGCTGAGTTTTTCCCTTACGAGAACCTAACCTGTTTACTGTTCGTTCTGCTGCTATTCTCCCTACATCTTCTGCATTAGCTAAAGCTTCTGGATCTCTGGCAGCACTATACCAATAATCTCGCTGCATCCCATCACTACTATTAGATGACGACTCTTGAGCCACAACCGAACAGCTTATACTATGTTGACTAGAGCGATAACCTGCTAGAAAGCCATTACTGTTCCCATATACTCTAACTGAATGGTGACTACTGACAGACCCGCCCTCTGAATTTATGATACGCTCATCATACTCTAGAGCAGCTTGCTCACACTCCTTTGCGAGCTCAACACTCTCTTCAACTCCCACACTCCAACTATGCTCAAGCTCTAAATCAGGGAACTCAGTTGCTAAATTATCTGGGTCAGCAAGACCTGCGTACTCATCCTCTTCCGTATAGCGTGCAATATCACATGCTGCTCTAACTGCTTCCTTTACTGAAGCTGCAGAGAAGTCACTAGTACTTGCGCTCCCTTTACGCTTACCAAAATATACTGAAATACCCATCCCATTATCTTTATGATGCTCTATAGTATCTATCTCGCCCATTCTAACTGAAGTTGAGTATCCAGACTCAATACTGCTTGCTGCCTCTGCAGCGGTAGCTCCCTGAACTTTTGCTTCATCCAACATCTGTTGAGTTAGCTCTTCTAGCATCTGCTGTTCTCTACTATTGCTCATACCTCTGTCCCCCCCACAGTTAATTCACGCACTTTAAGGGTTGGCTGCCCGACTCCAACTGGAACACTTTGTCCCTCCTTACCACATACACCAACTCCTCTATCCAACTCTAAATCATTACCAACCATTGTTATTTTAGACATAACTTCAGGTCCATTACCTATTAAAGTCACTCCTCGTAGAGGTTGCTTAACTTTACCATTTTCGATCAAGTATGCCTCATTAGCTGAGAACACAAACTTTCCAGAGGTTATATCAACCTGCCCACCCCCAAAGTTTACTGCATAGATGCCATTTTTAACTGACTCAATAATCTCTTGTGGATCACTCTCACCTGGCAACATATATGTATTTGTCATTCGGGGAAGAGGTAGGTGAGCGTATGACTCTCTACGTCCATTTCCTGTTGATTCAACGCCCATTAGATGAGCATTACTCTTATCTTGCATATAACCTTTCAGAACTCCATTTTCGATCAAAGTTGTATTCTCTGTTGGAGTACCCTCATCATCAATATTAAGTGACCCTCGTCGCCCCTCTAGCGTTCCATTATCAACCACTGTACAGAGTGAAGATGCAACATTTTCCCCTATTCGCCCAGAGAATGCGGATGTTTTTTTCCGATTAAAATCCCCTTCTAACCCATGCCCAACAGCTTCATGCAGTAGTACTCCAGGCCAACCATTACCAAGAACCACCTCCATAGTTCCTGCTGGCGCATCTTCAGCTTCAAGGTTTACTAACGCTTGACGCACAGCCTCTTCTGCACTCTGCTTTGCCTTATCTTGGTCAAGGAGTAGAGAGAAATCTGAACGACCGCCAAAACCACAAGATCCATTTTCACGCCTTCCGTTGTGCTCAACAATAACAGATACATTTACTCTAACTAAGGGACGCACATCTGCTGCAAAAGTGCCGTCACTAGCTGCTATTAGAATTGTCTCATAAGCGCCAGCGACACTTGCGATTACTTGCGATACCTTAGGATCAATAGCTCTAGCCCAGCGATCTAAATCGCGTAGTAGTGCAACCTTCTCATCTGCGGCAACTGTAAGTAGAGGATTAATCGATGCATATAGTTCATGAGCACCACTTAATTTAGGTTGAGAGCTCTTAACTGGAACATATACTTTACCAGTAGAACCACTCCTAGATATAACTCTGGCAGAGTCAGCTGCCTGAAGTAGAGCATTTACACTTATATCATCAGAGTAGGCAAAACCACTCTTCTCTCCATGAACCGCTCTGACCCCAACTCCAGAGTCTATATCATAACTACCATCTTTAACTACACCATCTTCTAGCGACCAGAATTCATGGTGACTCTGTTGAAAATATAGATCTGCATAGTCCATACCACTTGACATCATGCGTGAGATAGCTCTGTTTATAACATCTTCATCTATTGATCCAGGCTCTAACAGCTGTGTTGTTGCTAATTTAATTTTACTCATTAATTTAATTTTTCCATTATTCTATATCTGTTACCGGTGCTTTTACTTTTATCATATCATCTAGCTGCGGATCATCCCAGCTTCCACTCAGTTTATAACGGTTAGTTATAATCCCATCCTTTTTGAATAGCTTCTGGTATAACAACACAACAGAGCCGACTGCTGCTCCAGCTGGACCTCCAATCAGTGCTCCTGTTGCTGGAAGACTCTCTGATATTTTAGGGCTTACTGAAACAACTTGATCATAATCTCGGTCTACAATTCCTGTACGTCCAACTACTTTTATATGGACAGTAGGACCATCTACAATAAGATTTTCAGTATGAGCGTTACCGTCACTAATTGTAAAAGAGCCGTTTATACTATCAAAAGAGAGCCCCTTATCTGTCACATCAGAGAAGTTAAGAGTTAACCTGCGCGCTAAGGTGTGAATTCCCAATAGTCCAAATATACGCCCCGCCCCCTGATCCACATCTAAGAGCTGTCCATCTGTTACAGATAGATTCATATCTCCATCCATGGTAGCAAGTGAAAAATCTGCTGGGCTACCTTGCCACTTAGCTTGAAGCTCTATATTAGCAGCTCCTTTATCAATATTTCCACCATATCCAAAAAGCTGGAGTAGCTTACCAAGTTCATCTCCAGTAGCTTTTATACTAAAGTTTGATCTACTGTTTTGATGCCAACTTCCCTCTGCAGATAGATTCATTGCTGCTGACTTTAAATTAACATTCTCAAAAAGTAACCCTGTTCCACTCTTTATAGCACTAAGTTTCAGCTCCCCAAAATCAACTCCGTCTATCACTGTTTTATGAATAAGGAGTTCTACTCCTGGCATATCTGCTGGATTGGTTGACTCTGCACTATCTTCAATAGAGGTATCACTATCATTATCACTATTAAAGATAAAATTCATCTCTACAAGGTCTATAAGTAGTGGCTCTTTAGGGTCAAATGGAATAACGACTTTTCCCTGTAACTCTTTACTATTTAATGTTGCAACCAACTCATCCCGTTTACGCTTCATCTGTAACGATAGAGCTGTTAATGGCTGTCCATAGATGTCTGCCTCGTCTACTATTATAGCCATGTCCTTTATATTAAAACTTACAGCACTACCCTCATTAACACTTTTACTTTTAGAACTTAACTCTCTACTCTCAACTCTATCCATAATTGTAGCTCGTAACTTTAGCCACTCTCCTATAGATAGAGTATCAAGCTTAGCCCTGACAACAATATCATCTTCCGTCCTATAAGGGATTTTTTCAAAAAGAGCATCATCCACCACTCCCAAAATTAGATCACCGCCCCACACCATATCACCATCTTTATTTTTTATTTTTTTCAGATCTAATTTAATTCTCTCAGGAGTAGAAACTGATACCTTATTAAGCTCCCTATTTTTCAACTTTAAAGTTAAAGTAGTTGGAACAGACTCATAACTCCATTTTTTGAACGGCTCAGGTAGAGTTGTCCCAATGCCTTTCAAGTCTGAATGAAGATGAAGCTCTACAGCTTTCTCATCAAGATCAATTTTTACTCTACCTCCCCACTTCATAGTAGAGATCTCTTTCCCATCCATCCCATCTATCTCAAGAGGCATGATAAGCTGACCGCTCTCTGTGAGCTCTAACCACTCAATAAGCCTCTTACTTTCCAGCTCACCGTTAAGATTTATAATAAATTCCCGACTCACTACTTCAGATGGACCTAGCTCTTCACTAGAGGTGAAAGCGGTCAGATGAAGGTCTCCACCAAGAACTTTCCCCTTAATACCCTCTATTGAGATATCGTCAGAGTTAAATTCAATATTACCATTAATATTCTCTAAGGCTAGATCCAGCCCTTTAAGTACGACCTTATTATCATGCACCTCAACCATACCTTCTACTACTATCGGCGAATCATTCTGTAACGGTACAGTCAAGCCTAGATCAAGGAGCGCATAACCATCCATAGAGATAGCTTTATCTAGTTTAGAAAATTTTTCTTGGAGCGGAGTATTTTGCATACTCTTAAGTAATTTTCTGCTATCAGTTACTATCTGTCCCTCAAGCTGTAACGCATCTCTACCTAGCTGCTTAGAGCTCATAGAGAGCTTATGAATAGGTAATCCATCAATATTACCTTCACTCACATCAAGCTGCAGTGATTCACCTTCAAATAGAAGTGAAAGTTTAGCTTCTGAAAGCGGTGGCCATCCATTAGCATAGTTCAGCTCTGTATCTTGCAGAGTAAAAGAGGTGGTAAATTTACCTCCACCAGCACTATAAGGAAACTGATCTAATTGCCCCTGAACCTTAACCATCCCATTAGTCAACTCTCCTTTCACTACCCCTCTCTGGAGCCATGCAATCAAAGCTGGAGAGAGCGCCATTTCGGGCAAATTATTAACTACCTCTGTCACATCTTTGGCAGCCATCTTCATCTCCATATCTATGACTGGACTGTTACCATTTTTGGGGACTAAGGCTAAGGCACTACCCATAAATTGTACCTCGCCAAACTCACCTGCCATAGACTCTGCAGCTAACAACACTCCTTTTGTATGCTGCTGCCAAGCAACACTTCCTTGATAGAGTTTAAGTCGCATTGGCTTCTCATAGAGAGAGCTTCTCTTGATTAAAGTATCCCCCTGGTTAGGGGTGAAACGCCCACTACTCCCATTAACTGCTAGAGACCCATTCACCCCATACACTCCACTTCCTTGAGCCGATCCCCTCCCAATAAAAGAGATATTATTAAGATTCATCTCCGCTTCTATATTGTTAATCAGTGAGGTTTCTGTTGGGTATGATTTAAACTGAATATGTTCTAATTCACCATATACTGATACACCACTATCTCCACTCTTAAAAGCTGCATAGAGCCCAGAGATAGCTGGAGTTGGGACGAGATGAACTCTATCAACTGTTCCTAAAATAAGGTCCTCCCCTAAATTGCTCTTTTTACGCTCAACTAAAGCAGAGGATGGATGTAATTTTTCATCATCCCCTCCCCATTTCAACTTTTCAATCTGAAGTAACCACTCCCTATCTCCGTTTTTTCTCCATAAAAATTCACCTCCAGCCAACCCTGAAACTTTACTATAATTCTGATCTCGTGCAACAGATCCATACCCTCGCTCTAAGCGTCCAGAGAGCCACTCCCCCCACCATTCAATATCTGACCTTCCCTGTAACATCATACTCAATTGATTCTCTTTCCTCCCCGGTAATAATTTTGTTAATTCAACTTTATGCCCTTTAAGATGCATCATTCCATCCCACCCATGTGGAGTCATAATATCACCGAACCACTCTATATCAACTTCTATAGGAGTTGCAGATTCTCCTTTTAATGATACTTCACCTGTAGCTTGATGACGATAACCTGAACTAATCAGCTCAAGATCTACTTTTGAAAAATGCCAATTGAGACTATTAAATTGTTCCGACAGAATCAATATCTCAGCATCTCTAATCTTTATAGATGGTTGAGAGAATATCCAATTTACAAGATGTGAAGTATCTACGGAATCTTGCTGTGGCGTATCAACAGTTACATCATTAACTATATCAACAACCAAATTTCCGTTCTTATGGTGAGTAAAAGATAGTCGTGGGTTATCTATAGTAAGTGAGGTGGTAATTAATTCTCCAGAACTAATAGAAGATATTAGATCAATTTCCACGATCCCATCTCTGAAAGATGCTTTTGCCTTTTCAGTATCGAGATCAGATAGAATCAAGTGATGCGCTTTAATAGATAAAAAACGCCCATCCAGAGATAGGCTTACCCTATCTACATCAACTTTAACTCCTATTTCAGCACTTAACCATGACTCAAATTTATCATTAAAGATATCTGTTCCTGGTAGAACTGTACGCAATAATAGCAACAATATAGCTACAGTCGCCAATATAGTAGCCACTACCCAACCAGCCCAACTCCCAAAAGTAGAGAGGAGAGAAGAGGAGAAGTTAGGAGACTGGAACAACATCAAACTGCCTTAATGGATACATACTCTCTGGCTGCAAGCGTACCGGCTTATTAATAAACTCTTCTAATCCAGCTAAATTAGCAGACTCCTCATCCAACAGTAGATCTGTAATCTCTTGTGATGCTAACACTAAGAACTCTTTAGAGTCTTCATACTGTCTAGACTCACGAATAATCTCACGAAATATTTCATAACATACTGTCTCAGCAGTTTTTATATAGCCTCTCCCATCACAAGTAGGACAGGTTTCACATAGAATATGCTCTATACTCTCACGAGTTCGTTTACGAGTCATCTCGATCAATCCAAGCTCTGAAAGAGTGCTTATATGAGTACGAGCATGATCTTGCTCCAGCGCTTTTTCTAAAGAGCGAATAACCTGCTCTCTATGCTGCCGATCATCCATATCTATCAAATCAAGAATAATTATTCCGCCTAAATTGCGCAACCTCAGCTGTCGAGCAATCGCTTTAGTAGCCTCTAAATTGGTTTTAAAAGTGGTCTCTTCCAGATTGCTATGCCCAACAAAAGAGCCAGTATTAACATCAATCGTAGTCATCGCCTCAGTCTGATCAATAATAAGATATCCTCCAGACTTAAGCGGAACACTGCGCTGTAGTGCTCGTTGAATCTCATCCTCCACAGAGTAGAGATCAAATATTGGACACTCACCTTGATAATACTCAACGCGCGATGAAAACTCTGGGGTAAATTGTGATGCAAATTTTTGACCCTGCTCGTATGCAATTCTTGAATCTATTCTCACCCTCTCAACAGACTCTTTCAACTGATCTCTAATAATACGCTGCTCTAAAGGTAGATCTTTATGTAGCAGGGTGCGTGATTTAGCCTGTGGTGCACGCTCTTTAATAGATTCCCATATTTTATAGAGCAACTCAGCTTCATGCTGGAGTGACTCTACTGGAACTCCATCACCAGCAGTACGGACAATAAACCCTCCATATCCTCCTATACCAGCAAATTCATCTATTATTTTATAGAGACGCTCGCGCTCATCTTCCTCTTCAATACGGCGAGATATCCCTCGACAAGATATAGCTGGCAAGAACACCAAGTAACGAGAAGGAATCGAGACTTGCATAGTAAGTCTTGCCCCTTTGCTTCCCAGAGGATCTTTAACAACTTGAACCAACAACTCGTCTCCTGTTGAGATCAGCTCACTAATTGGCTCCTCCTTAAATGAACACTCTATATCCTCAGCACCGCCTACACTATCTCGTAATTGCAGTACATCAGAGGCGTGAAGAAATGCAGAACGCTCCAACCCAATATCAACAAACGCAGCCTGCATCCCAGGCAATACTCTATTAACTTTTCCCTTATAGATATTACCAACAATACCTAGATGATTACCTCTCTCTACATATAACTCCTGCAAAACTCCATCTTCAACCATTGCTGAACGGGTCTCTTGTGGAGTTACATTAATTAAAATTTCTATGCTCATACTTAAGTTATATTCTACCAAATAAAAATAATATTATAATTATAGTCCACTACGCTCTATGGTACGGATGGTTACTAACTACACTCCAAGCACGATAGAGCTGCTCAGATAGAACCACTCTAACCAGAGGATGAGGCAAGGTCAGATTAGAGAGCGACCAACGCTGCTCCGCCTGCTTTATACATTTTCCCGCTAATCCATCAGGACCACCTACCAATAGCGATATACCTCGACCTCCATCCATCCAACGTCTCATCTGATCTGCCAACTTCTCTGTTGACCAACTGCTCCCTTTAACATCTAGAGCTACAATAGAGTCTCCCTTTGGAACTGCTGCTAGAATCCTCTCCCCCTCTTGAGACATCCATCTCTCAGGAGAGCCACTCTTCCCTCTACGCTCCATACCAATCTCTATTAATTGAAGAGAGCACTCTTTTGGCATACGCCGTGCATATTCGTTATAGCCCTGCTCAACCCAAGAGTCCATCTTAGTGCCAACTGCAATCAGGGTTATTTTCAACCCTCCTCTCTCTTAAAATCTGTCCAAAATTTTTCAAGATTATAGCGCTCTCTAGTATCTGGCAACATCACATGCACAACTACAGAACCTAGATCAATCAACACCCACTCGCCAGAATCTTCACCCTCTTTACCAAGCGGCAACTCCCCAGCTCGTTTAGCTTCCAGTGAAACATTTTCTGCCAATGAACGGACATGTCTATTTGAAGTACCACTAACAATTATTAAACGATTAGTGATATCAGTCATCTCCGATATATCCATAACCTTAATATCAACACCTTTCAAATCTTCCAGGGCTGAAACTGCAACTTGCTCTAACTCATTATCTGATAACATTTATATATTCCTTATCTATAATACTCTATCACTTCACTCTCAATCTGCTTTGGGAGCATAGTAGATAGATCTTTTCTAGTTGATATTCTACTCCGTATCTCTGTAGAGGATATATTTAACTGCTTCACAGAAGCAAGAAAAATTACTCCTCCTCTTTCACTACTAGGAAGATCTCTTAAAAGAGCTATATCACTCTCCAATCTATCCTCCAATAATTTAGCTACACCTCCAGATTGTGGAATCTCAAAACCAGGGCGGTGAGTAACAATCAAATGTGCATAGCTGAAAATATCTTGCCAACGATGCCACAGCTCAATTTTTTGAAAAGCATCCATACCCACAATTAACACCAGTGGAGATTGAGGCTCTTCTCTCTGAAGAGACTCTAAAGTCAGCACCATCCATGATGGACTCTCTCGCTCAACCTCTCGCAGATCAACAACAAATTCTGAATATGGATATAGAGATTGCCTCAACCATGAGATACGCTGTTCCAATCCAGCAACTGGTTTGGGACGGTGCACTGGGATTTTACTTGGAATCCAACGCACCTGCTCCAGTTTAAACCTATCTGCGATCTCTAGCATTGGAACTATATGACCTAAGTGAACAGGATCAAAAGTTCCACCAAATATCCCTATCGGTGAAGTGATATTAATCTCCTACTGCCTAATATGCCCATCCCCGAACACCACAAACTTCTGCGAAGTTAATCCCTCCAATCCAACCGGACCTCGTACATGAATCTTATCAGTACTAATCCCAATCTCTGCACCTAAACCATACTCAAAACCATCGGCAAAGCGAGTAGATGTATTAACCATTACAGAACTTGAATCAACTTCAGCTATAAAACGACGAGCACGACTGTAACTCTCAGTCACAATAGACTCTGTATGTCCAGAGCTGTGATTATGAATGTGATCCATAGCTTCATCTATATCTGCAACAATACGAATTGATAAAATTGGAGCCAGATACTCCTCATCCCAATCTTCATCTGTTGCAGCAATAATTCCAGAGATAATCTTCTGAGTTGCAGCACACCCTCTCAACTCAACCCCCTCACTCTGATACCGCACTGCCAAAGGAGTAAGCACACGCTCTGCAATATTTTCTGCGACCAATAAAGTCTCCATCGCATTGCAGACACCGTAGCGGTGAGTCTTTGCATTAAACGCTATATCAAGCGCCTTCTCTTGATCTGCTTGATCATCTATATAGACATGACAGATTCCATTGAGATGTTTAATCACTGGAATCCGCGCACTCTCTGAAATTCGTTCAATCAGCCCCTTACCGCCACGAGGTATTATCACATCTACAAATTTATTCATCGTGATCAGCTCTCCAACTGCTTCACGATCTGCAGTCTCAATAACTTGAACTGCATCTTCAGGCAACCCGGCCTCTTCTAGCCCTTGCTGGATAAGTTTTGCAATCGCCTGGTTTGAGTGAAACGCCTCTGATCCTCCGCGCAAAATAGCCGCATTTCCAGATTTTAGACAGAGAGCTGCTGCATCAGCAGTAACATTTGGGCGCGACTCATAGATAATTCCAATAACTCCAAGTGGAACTCGCATCTTACCAACCTGAATACCAGAAGGTTGGAAATTAAGATCTGATATTTCACCAATAGGATCTGGCAGTGTAGCAATCTGGCGCAGACCATCTGCCATTGCAATTACTCGTTCCTGATTTAACTCTAATCGATCAAGCAATGCCGCATCCAAGCCTCGCTCCTTGCCTGCCCCCATATCTTCGCTATTAGCCGCAAGTATCACCGCCATCTTCTCTTCAAGTAGCGTAGCGACTCGCTCCAACACTTCATCTTTCATGCTCCGTTCGGCACGAGCCATAATCCGAGCCGCACCCCGAGCTCGTTCACCCACATCTTGCATATACTGTTTAATATTCATCTCTTTATCCTCTAAGCTCTAACTATAAAATCCTCTACTCCTCGCCAAGGATCTCCTTCTATGACTCCTTTTCCCGCTCTATCTATCAACCCCAAACGACGCACTAGTCCTGCAATGCGATCTACTCCAAGTCTATTTAGTGCTGAACTGAAAATTCCCACTCTTTTTGTCCACATTGGACTAAATTCCAGAGGTTTGTAAGCTCTAGGATTACTCTCTAACGACATTGCTGCTAGCTCTCGGAGATCTCTTAACAGTGCCCAGAGCACAATTTGTACCGCAACCCCCTCCTCTTTTAACCCCTGCAACACTCGCAATGCGCGTTGCTTATCTCCTACCATCACCGCATCAGAGAGTTTAAACACATCAAAGCGAGCGCTGTCAGCTACCATCTTTAACACCATCTTCTCATCCACAACAATCTCACCGCCATTTTCATCAGGTGTATTTAACAACTTCAGCTTCTCCATCTCTTGTACTGCTGCTAAGAGATTACCTTCAACTCTATCAGCCAATAACAGTGCCGCTTGGCTACTAATCTGCATTCCCATCACTCTCATACGCTGCACTATCCAACGAGGTAGATGCTGCGGATCTATTTGCCAAATTGGGATAGCAACTCCAGCTCTCTCTATTGACTTATACCACTTTGACTTCTGAGATGAGCCATCTAATTTTGCTGAGATGATTAACAACACCTTATCTGGTGGAGGATTCTCACACCACTCTGTAAGTATTTTTCCACCATCTCGTCCAGGCTTGCCTGTAGGAAGACGCAGATCAACTATTTTTCTCTCTGCAAATAGTGAGAGCTCAACTCCCTCTTCATTGAGCTCACTCCATCTGAAACCAGCTCCTGCAGTAAGAACTGTTCGTTCATCATAACCACCCTTTCTTAGAGCTGCTCGTATCTGATCTGCAGCCTCTTGCAACAGCAGTGGTTCATCTCCACTCAATATATAGATTGGCGCAAGCCTTTGTTGCAAATTGGCAGATAGCTCCTCTAGGCGTAACTTCAACGCCTACGCAACCCACGCAGCAGATCAAGCACCGCTCCTTTAATCATCTTATCACGCAGATGCCTCTCTTCTTGCTCTTTACCTAACACTTCATTGCCGCTATATTTATAGCTATCGTTCTGTTTGATACTACCTTGATCAATAACCTCTCCACCACTTGCACGAAGTTTCCAGTTAACCTTATAACTTAATGCATACTCGCTTACTTTACCTGTAGAGTTATCTACAGTTGCGACCCAGCGCGAGAAATCTTCACCACTAAATTCTAAAACTGAACTAGCTGCATGTTCGCTTGAAACTATACCACCACTACTGCGGCGTATCCCATCCTTAACTGCTCGTACGAGCTCTATTGAGATACCATTCTCATTAACCCAAGTTGACCCCATCTCTGGAGGAAGAACTACTACTCCGCGCAGATGAAACCCGCACCCCTGCAGTAGGAGTAGAGTTAAAAAAGTGTAGAAGAGTGCATTACGCACTGACTTAATTTTAGAGTTCATAAAATATTTACCGTTCATTTTATTATCGAGACTACCATAATTGATCATAACTGATCATAACTGATGACTATTATCAGAGACTACTTTACCACAAGGTTTACTAACTTGCCTGGAACTACAATTACCTTAATTGGCACTTTACCATCCAAAAATTTAACTACACTCTCCTCCGCAACTGCCTGAGACTCTATATCCTCTCTACTTGCAGAGGCTGAGACCTTTAGTTGCGCACGCAGCTTACCATTAACCTGTACCACCATATTGATACTATCTTCTATCAACGCATTCTCATCATACTCTGGCCACGCCACATCAACTACCGCTTGCTTGTGCCCCAACAGACTCCAAAGCCTATGAGTCAAATGTGGGACCATTGGTGAAAGTAGCAGAGTAACTGCTTCCAATGACTCCTGCATAACTGCTCTATTTAGAATCAATTCATCACTGTCACTACCAAATTTAGAGAGAGCATTAGTCAACTCCATAACCGCTGCAATAGCAGTATTAAAAGTCAATCTTCTCCCAACATCATCACCGACCTTCTTTATTGTTTGATGAGTTATACGGCGTATATCTTTCTGCTCATCTGTCAACTCTGAAGATTCACGCAATCCAGCCACCACTACACTATCTACAGGGGAGCTGCCCTCTATATGAGCATATACCAATCTCCATATTCTCTTTATAAAACGATACGCCCCCTCAACCCCTGAATCAGACCACTCTAGCGATTGCTCTGGTGGTGCGGCAAACATAATAAAGAGTCGCACTGTATCTGCACCATAACGCTCAATCAATGGCTGTGGATCTACAGTATTACCTTTTGATTTAGACATTTTTACGCCGTCTTTTAGAACCATACCTTGAGTTAGAAGATTCTTAAAGGGTTCATCTGAATTGAGCAACCCCTCATCCCGCAGTAGTTTATGGTAGAAGCGAGCATAGAGGAGGTGGAGAATAGCATGCTCTACCCCACCCACATATTGGTCTACTGGAGCCCAATAATCAACTCGTGAATCTAACATCTTCTCACTCTGATCACTACAGCTATAACGAGTATAGTACCAAGATGATTCCATAAATGTATCGAAGGTATCCGTCTCGCGCTCCGCATCTCTACCACATTCAGGGCAACTAGTCTGATAAAACTCAGGCATCTTTTTGATTGGCGACCCTACTCCGTCAAACTTAACATCTTCTGGCAAAACTACAGGAAGTTGCTCTTCTGGAACAGGAACTGCGCCACATGTTGGGCAGTTAACAATTGGTATTGGACAGCCCCAGTAACGCTGTCGAGAAACGCCCCAATCACGCAGACGATAATTAATCTTGCGTTTGCCTAGCTGTTGCTCTTCCAGATAGTCAGCAATAGCATCTCGCGCTTGCTCAAAGTTCATTCCATCAAACTGCGCTGAATTGTAGAGCACTCCCTTTTCAGTATACGCCGCCTCACTAACATCGGAGCTCTCATCTGACTCTGCATTCTGTACAGAACGAATAACTGCTTTAATATCTACTCCATACTTAGTAGCAAACTCCCAATCTCTTTGATCATGCGCAGGCACTGCCATAACTGCCCCAGTACCGTATCCCATCAACACAAAATTGGCGACCCAAACTGGAATATCATCTCCACTTACTGGGTGAGTAACTGTCACCCCTAGATCCATACCCTTTTTTTCCATAGTCTCTAGAGCAGCTTCCGAGGTCTCCATCTTTGAACACTCATCTAAAAACAGTACAATATCTGGATTACTCTCTGCAGCCTTGACTGCTAGAGGATGCTCTGCCGCTACTGCCACATAGGTCACTCCCATCAAAGTGTCTGGACGAGTAGTAAATACTGTAAGTGACTCCCCTCCATCTACCGCACCAAACTGCAACTCTAGCCCTTCTGAACGCCCAATCCAATTTGCTTGCATAGTGCGCACTGCTTCTGGCCACCCATCTAACTTATCCAACCCCTCTAACAGCTCATCTGCATAATCAGTTATCTTCATAAACCACTGTGGAATTTCACGCTTCTCTACCAGAGCGCCGGAGCGCCACCCGCGCCCATCAATAACCTGCTCATTTGCCAAAACAGTCTGATCTACAGGATCCCAATTAACTACTGCGCTCTTCTTATAGACCATCCCTTTTTTAAGAAGACGAGTAAACATCCACTGTTCCCAGCGATAATATTCTGGACGACAAGTAGCCATCTCACGAGACCAGTCGTAGCCATACCCAAGGCGCTGTAACTGACCTCGCATCTCATCCATATTCTTATAGGTCCACTCTGCAGGAGCAACTTTATTCTTGATTGCCGCATTCTCTGCGGGCAGACCAAATGCGTCCCATCCCATTGGCTGCAATACACTTTTACCCTGCATTCGCTGATAGCGTGATATTACATCGCCAATGGTGTAGTTGCGCACATGCCCCATGTGAAGTTTTCCGCTAGGGTATGGAAACATAGACAGACAGTAAAACTTCTCTTTTTGCTCATCTTCTTTAGCTGCAAACACCTGGTTACTATCCCAGTACTGCTGCGCTTCGCTCTCTATCTCAAGTGGGTTGTATCTCTCTTCCATTTTATGCTCTGCCTAATATCTCAATGCTGAATCTAGCTTGTGTTCAATTAATAGTGTCTCAATAATACCTAAGTAGGTAAGTAAACCTGTTAATATTAACACAACAGACACTACTGAATTAACCCGAAGAGATATCAGAAATGACCAAACAGAAACAACCTCTCAGCTCCAACTCAAACTTTAATCCCGTACAACTATATCTGTCGATGCGTGATTACATTTATGAGTCGATTGAAGATGGAGTTGAACAGCTCTCCTCTATACCTGAGCTCATATCACAAGCACAGGAGAAGATGAATGAGTTAGATGAGTTAACTCAAGAAGAGGGAGTTGAAGTTGGAAAATATCTCCAACGCGATCTAGAAGCTGCCGGAAATTACCTGACTGAAAGTAAGAGTGATCTTAAAGAGTGGTTTCATTTAAATGAAGAGATGATCGAGGAGCGAGTCAGTTACCTCTTTACCGCAATTAGTGACCCTACTCGCATAGCTCTGACCAAACTGGATGCGCAAGCGAGAGCCGCACAAACCTACCATAGTGGAGAAGTTATCGACAGTGGTCAATTAAAATGTGAAAAATGCGGTGAGATTCTACAATTTAGTGAAGCGTCACTAATTCCAGAGTGCCCTAAGTGTGGCACAACTCTTTTTGTACGAATAGAAAAGTAGGTATATATTAATATGTTGAGTAATAACTTCTCCTCGTTGCCGCTAACTAAATCTATGTTGCACAACTTAAATGAGCTTGGAATGGTAAAGATGACCCCTGTTCAAGCTGAATCTTTGCCTCACATAATAGATGGAAAAGATCTTATAGCTCAGGCAAAAACTGGAAGTGGCAAAACTGCCGCCTTTGGAATAGCCCTTATCCATAGATTAAACACAAAGCTATTTGACATCCAGTCTCTAATCATCTGTCCAACTCGTGAACTTGCAGATCAAGTTGCTAAAGAGATACGTCGCCTTGCACGCCTAACTAATAACATTAAGGTACTCACCCTCTCTGGTGGAGTTCCATTTAGACCTCAACAAGAGTCTCTGCGTCACGGAGCACATATAGTGGTTGGAACTCCTGGACGCATATTGAAACATCTTGATAAGGGTGGACTAAATCTACAGCACATCTCAACACTTGTATTAGATGAGGCTGATCGAATGTTAGATATGGGATTTATAGATGAGATCAGTAAACTCATAGCTGCGACCCCAACTCAGCGCCAGACCCTACTATTCTCAGCAACATATCCTAATGAGATAATTGAGTTGAGTAGCTCCATCCAAAAAAATGCTGTCTCTGTTAAGAGCATATCCAGCGAACCAGCAAACAAAATAGATCAATATTTTTATGAACTATCAACTGAAGATAAGTTTGCCGCGCTAATTAAGATCCTCTCACACCATAAACCTATGAGTGCTATTATATTTAGCAACACAAAAGTTGAGTGTAAGAAAGTAGCCGAAAACTTAACTAAACGAGGAGTGAATGCTCTCGCTCTTCATGGTGACCTTGAACAGTATCAACGCACTGATGTGCTCGTACAGTTTGCCAATAAAAGCTGCCCTATCTTAGTAGCAACAGATGTTGCCGCACGAGGTATTGATATAGAGGAGCTTGGGATGGTAATAAATTATGATCTTCCACATGATGAAGAGAGCTATATTCATAGAATAGGTAGAACAGGGAGAGCTGGAAAAGAGGGTGTTGCTGCCACAATATTTACCGTTTATGAAGCTCGTAAAGCTGAAGTTTACGACACTCCTGAACGAAACTTTAAAAAAATTGATGAACTTGATGGCTCCGACACATCCCCCCTTAATACTCTAAGTGCAACTAATAAAACTTTAGTAATTGAGGCTGGGAAAAAATCAAAGATGCGTCCAGGAGATATCTTAGGTGCTCTCACAGGTGATGGTGGAGTTACTGGCAAAGATGTGGGGAAAATCGAGATTCACGACAGGCAGAGCTTCGTTGCCATCGAAAACAGCCAATTTGAAAATGCACTTAGACAGTTAAAAAGGCACGGAATTAAAGGCAGAAAATTTAAGGTCTGGATCCTCTCTGAATAGGATGATTTAATTACTAACGATGGCAACTATTCAGTTACACGACCTCGTTGCGCGGTTCCCCGGTTGCAGTTGTAACTGTTCAGATTGCCTCTAAAATTCATCAGATCAAGGCGCAAAATTTGAGTATATATATTTATATATGATAATTTTGTAACGCAGAGATGGTGAATTTTAGGGGTAAGCTGAATAGTTACTAGCGATGCTCGGCTAAATCCTCACGTAACACTTCGATTAGAGATAACATATCTTCTGGAAGTGGCGAATCAAACTCTACCCACTCACCTGTTGCAGGATGCTCTAACCCTAAGATTGCCGCATGCAGCGCTTGGCGTTTAAAATTGCGTAGTGTACTAGACATCTTCTCTGAGCTGGCTTTAGGAATCTGTAGACGGTGCCCATAGACGGGGTCACCCAACAGCGCAAAGCGGACATATTCCATATGAACTCTAATCTGATGAGTTCTTCCAGTCTCTAAAGTAAGTTTAGTATGAGTGTGAGAGCGAAACTTTTCCAGAACTCTATAGTGGGTAATTGCAACCTTCCCCTTCTCATGCTCTCCTACCACTGCCATCTTCTTACGATCTCCGCGATGCCTTCCTATTGGTGCATCAACGGTTCCCCCCGCAGTCATTAAACCATTGCTAATTGCCTGATACTCTCTGCGCATGGACCGATTTTGAAGTTGGCGCACTAGATGAGTGTGTGCTTCGAGAGTTTTGGCGATAACTAAAATACCACTAGTATCTTTATCTAAACGGTGTACAACTCCTGCACGCGGAACCTCAGATAGTTTAGGAAGGTGAAAAAGTAGCGCATTCACTAAAGTTCCCGTCCAATTTCCAGCTGCTGGATGCACTACCATACCTGCAGCTTTATCGACAAAAAGTATATGGTCATCTTCATAGATAATATTTAGCGGAATATCTTCACCACTCCATTCAACCTCCTCATCCCGCTCTACTTTAAGTTCGACCTCTTCCCCCTCCGCCACGGCATCCCGTTGCCTGCGCTTGTTGCCAGCTATCAATGCATCCCCTGACTTAATCCAAGCTTGAAGGCGACTTCTAGAAAAGTCAGGAAATAGTGCCGCCAGAGCCACATCAAATCTCTTACCATCCAACTCCTCAGGAATTATGGTTTTATACTGTTCTTCATCTATCTGTTGCGATTCCATACTATTTTCTATAACCTTATCTTAATTTTTAACTTACTATTGTATTATAAAGCATCATGCACAAACTAACTTATCAACAGACATTTATTAGTGGAACAATTTTTTCCGCAAAACTTAGCATCAAGCTTACCATCTTATCGCTATTTCTATTTGCGGTTAGTGGATGTTCCCTACTTCCAGACCAGATTGATGTCACTAAAGATTGGTCAGCCAACCGCTTCTACTTCGAGGCGCATGAATCCATGACTAGTGGAGACTATGAGAAAGCAATTGAGTACTTTGAGAAGTTACAAGCCCGCTTCCCGTATGATAAACACTCTATGCAGGCGCAGATTGAGGTTATATACACATATTATAAATGGGAGGAACCAGAATCTGCTATTGCAGCTGCTGACCGTTTTATTAAACAACACCCTCGCCATCCCAAGGTAGATTATGTCTACTATATGCGTGGACTAGTTCATTACAATAAAGGGCAAACTATCTTTTCCAAAATAGCACCGACAGACCCTTCTGCACGTGATCCGAAGGCGATGCGAGAGGCGTTCCAATACTTCTCAAAATTAGTTGAACGATTTCCGAAAAGCAAATATAGCGCAGATGCCCGGCAGCGGATGCTCTATACTCGTAACAAACTTGCTGAACACGAACTTCATGTCGCCCGTTTTTATATAGGTCGAGAGGCATTTGTTGCAGCCGCTAAACGGACAAGCTATGTAATAGAAAATTTCCAGAA
>JABHVM010000039.1 GCA_018658305.1 Thiotrichales bacterium
AAAGAGCTCTCCTACAACAATATTGGAGATACTGATGCAGCACTAGAGTGTGTTAAACAGTTCGCTGCAGAGCCAGCTTGTGTAATCGTAAAACATGCTAACCCCTGCGGTGTTGCTTATGGTGATGATCTACTAGAGGCATACAATCGCGCCTATGCAACAGATCCTGAGTCAGCATTTGGAGGGATCATCGCTTTCAATCAGCCGCTAGATGGGGCAACAGCTACTGCAATTATTGAGCGCCAGTTTGTGGAGGTCATTATCGCCCCCGCTATCTCTGATGAAGCTGCAGCCATTCTTGCAGAGAAGAAAAATGTTCGTCTGCTAAGTTCTGGGCAGTGGGAAGATCGCTCAGATACCAACAACATTCGTTTAGATATGAAGAGAGTAAATGGTGGACTACTAGTCCAAGATGCTGATCTACTCTTAACCAATGAGCTAACTGTCGCCACTAAGCGCCAACCTAGTGAACAGGAGATGAGTGACCTTCAGTTTAGCTGGAAAGTTGCTAAATTCGTCAAATCTAATGCAATCGTTTATGGACGCAATAACCAGACTATTGGAGTTGGAGCTGGACAGATGAGTAGAATTAACTCTGCTCGTATCGCAGGAATTAAAGCTGAGCATGCTGGACTAGCCGTTCCAGGTTCAGTGATGGCGTCTGATGCATTCTTCCCATTCCGTGATGGAATTGATGCCGCACATGAAGCTGGAATCACTGCAGTAATTCAGCCTGGAGGATCTATGCGTGATGATGAGGTTATTGCTGCTGCCGACGAACACGGTATGGCGATGGTATTTACTGGAATGAGACACTTTAGACACTAGCTCTCTACTGCCTGATTACTATTGTCTAGTTTGTAGAGCATCTATCTTAGGAGTATTGGATGAATATTTTAATTGTTGGAAGTGGTGGACGAGAGCATGCTCTAGCGTGGAAAGCGGCTCAAGATGAGAATGTAGAGAGCGTCTATGTTGCTCCGGGTAATGCTGGTACTGCATTAGAGAGTAAGGTTGAAAATATTACAATCGCAGTCGAAGCTATTGATGAACTAATCTCTTTTGCACAAAATAACTCCATCGACCTCACCATTATTGGACCAGAAGTTCCTCTTGTATTAGGTATTGTTGATCAATTTCAAAATAGCGGGCTACGCTGTTTTGGGCCTAGTCAAGGCGCTGCTCAGTTAGAGGGTTCTAAATCCTTTACCAAAGACTTTCTCGCGCGCCACAACATTCCTACTGCCGCTTATGGTAATTTTAGTGATTTAGACGAAGCGCTTGCTTATTTAAATAGGGTTGGTGCTCCAATTGTAGTTAAAGCTGATGGGCTTGCTGCAGGAAAAGGGGTTATTTTAGCGCAGAGTATAGAAGAGGCTGAATCTGCGATTAGAGATATGTTAGCAGGAAACTCTTTTGGAGAGGCAGGACATAAGGTTGTAATCGAAGAATTTTTAGAGGGTGAAGAGGCGAGCTTTATTGTAGTCGCTGACGGTAAAAATATCCTCCCGCTTGCAACCTCACAAGACCATAAAGCACGAGATAATGGTGACCAGGGTCCAAACACAGGTGGCATGGGAGCATACTCTCCTGCCCCTGTAGTTACTCCAGAGATTCACCAGCAAGTAATGGAGAGCGTTATAGTTCCAACTATTGAGGGAATGGCTGCAGAGGGAAATCCATTTACTGGCTTCCTCTATGCTGGACTTATGATTGACAGCTCAGGAAACTCCAAAGTATTAGAGTACAATGTGCGTTTCGGTGATCCTGAAACTCAACCAATTATGATGCGCCTCAACTCTAGTTTAGTTGAAATCTGCGATGCTGCTATTGATAAGAAGTTAGATCAGATTACAGTAGATTGGGATCCTCGTCCCGCGCTTGGCGTAGTTCTTGCTGCTGGCGGTTACCCTGATAACTATGTAAAAGGGCTGCCTATCTCAGGACTATCTGAAGATAACGAAGGAAAAATTTTTCATGCAGGAACAGCTCTTCAAAACAACAAGATCGTCACGGCAGGAGGACGAGTCTTAGCCGCCTGTGCAATTGGAGATACCGTATTACAGGCACAACAGCGCGCCTACTCTCTAGCAGATAAGATCAAATGGGATGGTGTTTTTTACCGTACCGACATTGGATATCGTGCTATTAATAGAGAATCAAGCCACACATAGAGTGACAATAGCGATAGAAATAGGGCTAAAAAATAGGTGGCTCTCAGAGTAAAAACCTACGAAAAAGGAGGAGGAGATTATCATCGTAAGAGTCCTCTGAGAACCGTGCGGGTATTATATTAGTATTCAATGGAATTGTCAATTACTTTTTAAATTTACTTATAACGTCTAAGCTCACTGGCGGTTAACAAAAGGGGCTGCGCTTGTCTGACTGCATGTTATTGCTAGCATTATCTATAAAATCAAGTTACTTGAAGCTTCCCATCTAGAGGCCAGTCCATACGGTGTACGAACTCATGGAGATCTGCGTCAGTTAGATTGTGTACGACCTGCTCTGATACTCCATCTAAACAATCAGGGTCAGAGTGCAAAAGTAAAGACCTGACCCCTTTGGTTCTGATTCATCAATGTCAATGCAGCTAATCTTCTTGTCCCGGCATATCTCTAAATATGACCTTGCCAACTTTAAAATTTGGAAGACTCAATGATGCCAAGTAGTCTCTGTATTCATCAAGTGAGTTATATGGACCGTGGACGCCCTGCATTTCTTCCCACTTTCGCCCAGTACCATAGTCCATGATGTAAAGTTTTTCATCATGATCGAATGCTGCAACCCAATGATTCGGGCGTCCTTTATCGTTCAATATAAATACCCATCTAGCGTTGTACGAAGGATCTATTTTATTTAATGACTTTATTGCGAAATTGGCAGAATCAGCACAATACCCTTTATCATTGTCTTCATATAGTGTAGCTGGATTTCGAATAAGAAGACCCGATGGCCCTTGCTTCTTAAGGCGTTTTGAAATTTGTTTCTGTCTCCTTTTTTCAAATGTAAAATTGCTATTTAACCAAGTTGCAACATCTTTATATGATTTCCATTTGGAAACTGCATCTTCATAAGAGCCAGCACTTACCGTGCAGCTGAATGACAACAACAATAGTAAGGATGTAACTAGCTTTAGAATTTTCATCTTTATTCCCCTTTAATAGATACCACCTATTATGATTCATATCACCCTGCATGGTGGCTTTACAGGCTAACGCGTGCGTTGACAGGCGTATTTGATCCGTATAATTGTCACTTGTGGCATATTATACTGTCAAA
>JABHVM010000040.1 GCA_018658305.1 Thiotrichales bacterium
AAGGGAGTAGAGATGTTTGCTCGCACCAGAAGTTATCTCTCCACTTGCCAGAAGAATGGAGTATCATCTGCTGAGGCGTTGAGATTACTTTATAAAGGGCAGTGGCCTGAGTTTATGGGGCTGAGTCCTGAATAGTTACCTATTTTTTTAAATTAACTTCACCAAGCTACGATTAATGGTATATACTGATACGATCATTTTTAGTGCATTGACACTTTTAGATGATTTAATACTAATTTAATACGAAGAGGATAGATATGAATAAAAGTGAACTAGTGGCACAAATAGCAGCAAAGAGTGACACATCAAAAGTAAATGCTTCAGCTATGGTTGAAGCTATGGTGGAGATCGTTGGGGATAGCTTAAAGGCTGGAGAGAGTGTTCAGATTTCAGGGTTTGGAGCTTTTAAGGTAACTGATCGTGCAGCACGGATGGGACGCAACCCAAAGACTGGAGAGTCTATCCAGATTAAAGCTTCCCGCTCCCCATCTTTCAAAGCTGGTAAGGGGCTTAAAGATAAAGTTAATAGCTAAGCAACTATTCAGCTCACCTCTAAAATCCACCATCTCTGCGTTGCAAAATCATCACATACACATGTATACTCAAATTTTGCGCCTTGATATATCGAGTTTTAGGGGTGATTTAATATATAGATAATCTACCCCCTAAAAATGGCTAAATCCACGTTCATCTATACAGGATCCATCTCGCCATTTAACACTATCTCCATCTGCAACATCTTCCTCTACAATATCTCCAATCACTGAAACTGCACACCCCAACTCTGCAAGTTTTTCTGTGACTAACTTAAGCTTACCTGCCGCTATTGTAAAACATAACTCATAATCATCTCCTCCACTTAGAGCTAAACTCAATCTTTCTTCAACAGAGCCTATATTACTAAGTGCAGAGTGGACTGGAATAGCTGCTCGATCTAAAACAGCTCCTACTCTACTACTCTCACAGATGTGCCTTAAATCAGCAACTAGTCCATCTGAAACATCAACCATTGCACTAGAAAAATCTCGCAATATAACTCCCTCGGCAACTAGCGGTGATGGTCGTTCTAAGTTAGCTAGATTCTCTTTTATTAAGATATTGTCGGCAAGTTGCAGCGTACTATTATGTTGAGATTCATTAATAAGTTGCACCATATAAGCGGCTGTACCTAAACTATTTGTTACACAGATAGCATCCCCAACCTTTGCTCCAGAGCGTCTAACCGCTTTCCCTATGGGGGCAGAACCATATATTTGTAAAGTTAAAGTTAGTGGGCCTCTAGTTGTATCTCCGCCAACAAGATCAACCTTAAATTTTTCTGCCATAGAGAATAACCCCGCAGAAAACTGCTGTAGCCACTCTCTATTATATTCTGGAATAGTAAGAGCTAAGGTTGCCCAGAGAGGCTCTCCCCCCATAGCGGCAAGGTCGCTTAAATTTACTGCTAATAATTTATGCCCGAGGGAGTATGGATCAACTGAATATTGAGTTCCATTATTAAAAAAATGAACACCCTCAACCATTGTATCTACTGAGACGAGAAGCTCTCTATCTGCTGGAACCGTTAAAATTGCAGCGTCATCTCCAACTCCAAGTAGAGTCCCTGTATGGTAATGGCTCTTACCAGCAAAGAACTCATCAATTAACGAGAATTCACTTTGTTTTTTTTCTCTCATAGTCCGCAATTTCTAGTTTACGGGATTGTTGCGCCACTTTATCGAGTGCAGCATTAATAAATTGATGACTTTTAGCTGAACCAAAAGTTTTTGATAACTTAATATACTCATTCAGAACTACTCTATATGGGACATCTGGAAGATACATAAGCTCATATCCGCCAAGTCTGAGTAGCGCTTTCTCAACAGGATCTACCTGCTGAATATCTCTACTCAAATGCGGCGAGAGCGCCTGATCAACAGAAATAACCTCATCGACAGCACCTTTTACTATTTTTTCAAAGAGATCTCCATCGGCTTCTGCCAGAATACCTTCTTCATTAAATTGAGAAATAATTTCTGTTGCAGGTAGTGGATCTATAGACCACTGATATAGTGCCTGCACAGCCGCACGACGAGATTTAGAACGAGCTCCACCCATATCTATTTACAATTTTTTCAGCAGATTAACCATCTCAATTGCAGAGATTGCTGCCTCTGCACCCTTGTTACCTGCTTTTGTACCTGAGCGTTCAATAGCTTGCTCAATTGTATCAACAGTAAGTAGACCAAAGGTTATTGGAACACTGCTCTCTAAGGATACTGTTGCCAACCCTTTAGTTGCTTCACCAGCAACAAAATCAAAGTGAGGAGTTCCTCCACGAATGACTGCGCCTATTGCAATAATAGCATCATAGTCGCCCTCAGCCATCCGTTGCGCTGCAATCGGCATCTCAAATGCTCCTGGAACTCGCACCACATGGATATTTTCCACCTCTGCACCATTGCGTATCAGCGTATCAATCGCCCCATCCAGCAGACTCTCAACTAAAAAGCTGTTAAAGCGGGCAACTACAATCCCAAACTTTCCACCCTCAACATTAAGATTTGCCTCTGTCACTTTTATACCATGTTTCATAAAATCATCCTCTCAATTTATATCAATTAAAAACTCAACATTCACAAATTACAATTAATAAGTAACCGTCTCAACCATCTCTAGACCAAACCCAGATAGCGCATGCATTTTGCGTGGGGTACCAAGTACTCGCATCTTAACCACCCCTAGATCTAACAAAATCTGCGCACCAACTCCAAAATCTCTAAGCTCACCAGAATCTTTACTTGACTTAGGCTTGCTCGTTGAACTGCTAGCCAACTGATGATTTTGAATGCGAGCCACAAGGTCTCGACCATCCTCCTCTTTACGCAACAGAAGTAACACTCCGTTTTCCTCTTGCGAAACTCTATGCATATCCCGCTCTAGAGTATGTCCACACCCCTCTCCCTCAACAGAAAATAGATCACATAGCGTATCTAACATATGTACTCGCACCATTATCGGTTTCTCAGAGTCTATTTCACCTTTAACTAGCGCTAGATGAACTTCATTATTAATTGACTCTCTATACGCTTTCACCTTGAACTCACCATACTTGGTATTGAGCACACTTTCTGCTTCAGCCTCAATGGTCTTCTCATTTTTAATTCTATATTCGATAAGGTCTGCTACAGTTCCTAGCTTTAGATTATGCTTCTGTGCAAAAACTTCAAGGTCTGGACGACGCGCCATCGAACCATCCTCATTTAAGATCTCCACAATTACCGATGATGGCTCAAACCCAGCCAGCCGCGCAAGATCACAACCAGCTTCTGTGTGTCCAGCTCTAGTTAAGACCCCTCCAGGTTGTGCCATTAATGGAAATACATGCCCAGGCATAACAATACTATCTGCAGTTGCATCCTCTGCAGTTGCTACCTGTATAGTCTTAGCTCGATCAGCTGCAGAAATACCAGTAGTAACACCCTCTGCCGCCTCGATAGAGACTGTGAAGTTAGTACCATGCAGGTCATGATTAGTTCCCTGCACCATTAGTGGAAGATCTAACTGCTCACAACGGGTTTTACTTAAAGTTAAGCAGATTAATCCACGCCCATAACGAGCCATAAAGTTAATATCTTCTGTGGAGGCTTTGGTAGCTGCCATTATTAGATCGCCTTCATTCTCACGATCCTCATCATCCATCAATACCACCATTTTACCTTGGCGAATATCCTCAACAATCTCTTCTGGGCTATTTAATTTCATACTCTGTTCTGTACACTCATTTAATGTTATTAAATTTATTATGACTATTTTTCACTCTTAAGATTTTATCTTGAGAGAAAACCGTTTTCTGCTAAAAATTCCATACTAATGCCGCCTACTCCTGACTCTGCTGCTCTATCTCCGAGCATCATCCTCTCTAGATAGCGAGCAATAAGATCAACCTCTAAATTTACTTTTGTCCCCACCACAAACTCGCTCATAGTGGTCTCTTGCAGCGTGTGGGGAACTATATTCAAATCAAACTCTGCACCGTCCACTCTATTTACTGTCAAACTTACTCCATTAACCGTAATTGAACCCTTCTCTGCAATATAGCGCGCCAACTCCGTAGGAGTTTTTATCTTAAACTGGATTGAACGTCCATCTTCTGCTCTGCTTATCACCTCACCTACCCCATCCACATGCCCGCTTACCATGTGTCCGCCTAGCCTAGTAGTTGGAGTTAGAGCTTTTTCCAAATTAACTGCTGAGCCAACTTTAAGATTTGCAAATGCGGTACGAGAAAGTGTCTCACCTGAAACATCGGCACTAAAGCCATCCCCTGGAAGTTCTACCGCAGTAAGACATACTCCATTAACTGCAATACTATCACCAAGCAAGACATCACTAAGATCAAGTCCAAGTGTCTCAATAAACGCTCGCGCATCACTGCCCTTTCGTTCTAAGCGACCTATCCTCCCAACTGCTTCTATAATTCCTGTAAACATAACTGCTAAGAATACACTATTTTATGACTGTTTGCTGTATCGTTTATCGAGCACATATTATCAACTAGATATTATTTCAGAAACAACTTTTATATCATCACCAAAACTTTCTACCGAAGTTATCTTCATCTCGATCTTATCACTCATATTATCTATCTTCAGGTCAAATAGTGGACGCGCTCCACTGCCCATCAGGACTGGTGCTATATAGGTAACTATCTCATCTACTAGATCAGCTTTAATAAGTGCGCCAGTAAGAGTTGCTCCTGCCTCTACCTGAACCTCGTTAATCTCCCTATCAGCTAAAATATTCATTAGCTTATTAAGATCAACTCCTCCATCTACTCGTGCTAATTTAATAGTATCTAGGAGGTTATTATTATGCTCGCCCATTTTCCAGAGAGGAGGATGACACTCTTCTGCTACCACCATCAACACATCCCCCTCAGTACCAAATATTTTTGCATCTAGTGGAGTTTTACCATCGGGATCTAATACCACTCGCAGTGGGGCAATATAGTCATCTTCAATTTCACGCACATTAAGAGATGGATTGTCTGCAACAATAGTTCCGCTTCCAGTTAATATGGCAGAACTTCTGGCGCGCATCCTCTGTACATCTTGGCGTGATTCTATACCAGTAATCCATTTGCTTTCACCAGAACTCATAGCAGTTCTTCCATCTAAACTTTGCGCCATTTTAATTCGTATAAAAGGACGCTGCTTACGCATACGCATCATAAATCCAGAATTAAGAGTCTCACTCTTATCTTCTTGCACTCCACTAATAACCTCTATTTTGGCATCCTTTAATCTTTTCACCCCCTTGCCAGAGACCTCCGGATTCGGATCCTCAAGCGCAACTACAACTCGCTTAACTCCAGCCGCAATCAATGCATCACAACAGGGAGGAGTTCTACCAGTATGGCTACATGGTTCTAGAGTTACAAACACTGTGGCGTTAACTGTAGAGTTCCCAGACTCTGCCGCCATGCGTAGTGCATCTATCTCAGCATGCGCTCCGCCTGCGCGACGGTGAAGACCCTCTCCAATAACCACATTGTCTTTAACAATTACACACCCTACCCTCGGGTTTGGATCTGTCGTATATAGAGCCTTAGCTGCCAGAGTATGGGCTCGTGCCATATGCTCGTTAATAGCTTCAAGATTCATCAGAACTATTTTTGGCTAAAGATTTCTTATACTCTTTGCGCAGTGGATCTTGATCATCTCCTGTTAAAAGTTGCATCTGCATATCGTTACCTAACATTGTCTCTTTTTCTAACTTTTCAACCATCTCACGAAATGCATTTACATCTTGAAATCTGCGATAGACTGAAGCGAACCGAATATATCCAACATCATCGAGATTACGCAACTCATCCATAACCCAAGTGCCTATATCATTAGATGCTACTTCACGATCACCACTCTTGATCATGCGCCTACGAATGCGCTCAATCGCATCATTCACTTTTTCAGTCTCTACCGGCCGTTTCTCCAATGCTCGTTTAAAACCTTTACGCAACCTAACCTCATCAAACGCTTGACGACTTCCATCATTTTTTATAACTGTGGGAGGGGCAAGCTCTGCGCTCTCAAAAGTGGTGAAACGCATTCCACACTTAGAATTTTGACACTCTCTGCGGCGGCGAACCTGATCACCATCACTTCCGAGACGAGAGTCAACAACTCTAGTGTCTACATCCTCACAGAATGGACAGCGCATCTACTTATACACTGGGAAACGAGCACATAACTCAAGCACCTTAGCTTTGACCGATTGTTGCATATCACTGCTATTAACATCATCCATCACATCGCACATCCATCCTGCAAGCTCAACGGCTTCAAGCTCGCCAAAACCACGGGTAGTAATGGCAGGAGTACCAACTCTAATTCCACTTGTTACAAATGGTGACTGAGGATCATTTGGGACAGCATTTTTATTAACTGTAATATTAGCTGCACCTAGTGCTGCATCAGCCTCTTTACCAGTAACTCCCTTCTTAATCAGGTCAACTAAGAAGAGATGGTTATCAGTTCCACCAGAGACAACATTATAATCTCGCTCTAGAAAAACCTTAGCCATCGCCTGCGCATTAATTTTAACCTGTCGTTGATAAGCACTGAATGCTGGTTCCAAAGCCTCTTTAAAAGCAACGGCTTTAGCTGCGATCACATGCATCAATGGTCCACCTTGTGTGCCTGGAAATACTAAGGAGTTAAATTTCTTCTCTAACTCTGGGTTAGACTTAGCCAGAATCACTCCACCTCGTGGCCCACGCAATGTTTTGTGAGTTGTAGTGGTTGTAACATCTGCAATCTGTACTGGACTTGAATATTCACCTGCAGCAATAAGCCCCGCAACATGCGCCATATCAACAAATAGATAAGCTCCAACTTCATCTGCAATTTTACGAAAACGATCCCAGTCAATCTCACGAGAGTAAGCAGAGAATCCTGCCACAATCATTTTAGGTTTATGCTCTCGAGCTAGAGACTCCATCTCATCATAGTCTAGGATTCCTGTATCATTATTGAGACCATACTGTACCGCATTATAAATCTTGCCAGAAAAATTTGGTTTAGCTCCATGAGTAAGATGCCCTCCAGCATCTAAGCTCATTCCTAAAATAGTATCACCTGGAAGGCAGAGTGCCTGATAGACCGCAGCGTTTGCTTGTGAGCCTGAGTGAGGTTGTACATTTGCATAATCAGCGCCGAATAGCTCCTTAACCCTATCAATTGCCAACTGCTCTGCGACATCCACAAATTCGCAGCCACCGTAGTAACGCTTGCCAGGGTATCCCTCTGCATATTTATTAGTCAACTGCGACCCCTGCGCCTCCATCACTCGAGGGCTGGCATAATTTTCTGAAGCGATCAACTCAATATGCTCCTCCTGCCTTACCTGCTCACTCTGCATCGCACTCCAAAGCTCATCATCGTATCCCGCTATGGTCATATCTTTTGAAAACATTAGCAATTCCTCTTAAAAATATATCTAAAAATTATTTAGTACAGACATACATTATCACTTAAAACAGTGCTTATCACTTAAAATAGCGCTAATTCTACCACACAACTAGCTCTTCACTAAGGTGGCTCACTAAGATAGTATTGATACTAGCAGCCGTTATTACAATCTATCAACATAGTCCACAATCTCTTGAATGAAAATTTTCCCATAACGCTCCAGCTTTTTCTCTCCAACCCCATTTATCTGCAAGAACTCTGCATTAGTTTTAGGAAAATATATTGCCATCTGGGTTAGTGCTGCATCTCCAAATACTGCAAACGGAGGCACTCCTCGCTCATCAGCAAGCTCTCTACGCAGCGATCGTAACAACTCAAACAGCAACTCATCTCTCCCCTCTAGCGACGCAACTGCCTTGTACTTCTGACTCCTCACTGAACGCACTTTAATTCTTGGTTTTGCGAGCTCTAATTTAATTTCACCTTTAAGTAGAGCTCGCGCTTCCTCTGTCAATTTTAAAATTGAGTAGTTAGCAATGTCTTGAATTAAATATCCACGATGGATAAGCTGACGAAAAATACTAGTCCACTCTGCATCGCTATTATCTTTTCCTATACCGTAGGTGCTAAGTTCATCTCCTCGACGTTTACGAATATTTTCATTATCCATCCCTCGCAACACATCTATCACATAGCGCATCCCGTACGCCTGATTTACTCGATAGACACAAGAGAGAGCCTTCTGCGCATCAGTAGTTGCATCGTAACACTCTGGTGGATCAGAACAGACATCACAGTTACCGCAATCCTCTTTTAGATCCTCTCCAAAATAGGTAAGTACAACTCTTCTTCGACAAGTGAGTGCTTCTGCAAAAGCGATCATACTATTAAGCTTATGAGTCTCTATCCTAATCTGCTCTGGGTTATGGCTCTGCTCAACTAAATAACGAGCAGTCACCATATCTTGCGCTCCAAACAGGAGAAGAGCCTCTGCAGGAAGACCATCTCGCCCTGCTCTTCCTGTCTCCTGATAATACCCTTCAATATTTTTAGGTAGATCATAATGGACAACAAAACGGACATCTGGTTTATCTATACCCATTCCGAATGCGACTGTTGCAACAACCACATCAACTTCATCTCGCATAAACTTATCATGCGCTTCGTGTCTCCGTGCTGCGGATAGACCTGCATGATATGGGAGTGCATTAAATCCAGCTACCTGTAATCTATCAGCAACCTCCTCCACTCTCTTACGACTTAACGCATAGACGATGCCTACACTACCCTCCACTCTATTTAAAAATGATTTAAGTTGCTCAAACGGTTTGCTCTTCTCTAGAACGCTATAGCGAATATTGGGACGATCAAAGCCTGTGACATGCACTTTTGGACTCTGTAATTGGAGACGGTGAATTATATCTTTACGAGTTTGCGGATCTGCAGTAGCAGTCAAAGCTACCATAGGAATATTTGGAAAAATAGTGCGCAGCTCTCCTAACTGCACATACTCTGGCCTAAAGTCATGTCCCCACTGTGAGACGCAGTGAGCCTCATCTACAGCAAAGAGAGATATATTTATCTCTGCAATACGGGCTAAGAAAGCCTGCGACATCAGGCGCTCTGGAGCAACATAAAGTAGATCAAGCTCTCCAGCATGAAATTTAGCCAAGATCACTCTCGCCTGCTCTCCACTAAGCGAAGAGTTATAACAGGCGGCAGATACTCCATTAGCATGCAACGCATCAACCTGATCTTTCATCAGAGAGATTAGTGGCGAAATAACAATTGTAGTTCCAGACAGATGTAAGGCTGGAATTTGATAACAGAGAGATTTACCGCCGCCTGTCGGCATAAGGATAAAGGCATCCTCTTGTGCAATCACATCTGAGATAATCTTCTCTTGATAAGGACGAAATTCACTATACCCAAACACAGTTTGGAGGATGTTTTCTGCTTGATTATTTAGTTGAGTACTCATTGAGCCGAGAATTTTACTATAATTAACAGTAATGAATATCAAGAAAAATATAACGAACATAACTGAGCGGATTAAAAATGCTACGAAGCTCTACGCTCGCTCACCAGATACAGTTAAACTACTTGCAGTTAGCAAAACCAAACCTTTAACTATGATTCAGGATGCATACACTGCTGGACAACGAGACTTTGGTGAAAACTATCTGCAAGATGCGCTTCCTAAAATTGAGACACTATCAGCTGACCCTAACTACAATGACATTATCTGGCACTTTATCGGCTCTATTCAATCTAATAAAACTAAAACTATTGCCGAAAATTTTAGTTGGGTGCACGGTGTAGACCGCTTAAAAATTGCTCGGCGCTTAGGTGAACAGCGTCCCGCAGAGCTTGGAAATATTAACATCTGCATCCAAGTTAATAGCAGTAAAGAGAAGAGTAAATCTGGAGTTACCCTACAAGAGCTCCCTCAACTAATCAGTGAAATAAGAGATCTACCAGGAGTGTCTCTGCGCGGACTTATGACTATCCCTGCAAACAGCACCCTAACTACTCCTGAGAGCAGTTCAGTAATAGAGAAGCAGCGCAAACCATTTAGAGAGTTACACAAAGCTTTAGAGCAGATTAACAACAATTCAACCCACGCAAGTGGCTCAACAGAAACAGATCTCGACACTCTATCTATGGGAATGTCTGGAGATTTAGAGGCGGCAATCGCAGAAGGAGCAACTATAGTGCGAGTTGGTACAGATATTTTTGGAATACGCGAGACTAATAACAGATAATGAATCGTTCACTCCCAACTCCACCAACCATCCTAACCTTTGGTGGACATGACCCCAGTGGTGGTGCAGGAATTCAAGCCGACATCGAAACCATCTCTGCACTAGGAGGACACGCTGCAACCATCATCACTGCGCTCACCACGCAAGATAGTGGCAAAGTGTACAACTTCTACCCTGTTGACTCAGCTATCTTAACCGAACAGGCACAACTTATATTTAACGACTTTAATGTTTCAGCAGTTAAGATAGGAATGGTCGGCTCTATTGAGATCTGTCACGCTATTCACACCATTATGCTGGAGTATCCAGAGATACCTATTGTGCTAGACCCTGTCCTGAGTGGCGGCGGGGGAGGCACTCTCTCTGAAACTGAACTTGCTCATGCTATTGCAGAAAAACTTGCCCCTCTTGCTACTCTTATAACTCCAAACCGAAAGGAGTTGCTAAAACTTGGAACTACCAAAGAGCTAATCACTGCAGGAACAAAAAATATTTTGGTTACTGGAACTGACCACCCACAACCAGATGAGGATAGCAGCTTAGTCCACCATCTCTTAACAGAAAGAAACGGCGCCACCAGCTCATTCACTGACCAGCGACTACCATATACCTATCACGGCTCCGGATGCACGCTTGCCGCAGCAACAGCCTGCGGACTAGCCTTTGATAAAGATATCGGAGAAGCAATAAGAGATGGGCTTGAGTATAGTTGGCGCTCACTCAAAAATGGCTTCAAACCAGGAGCAGGACAACATTTTCCTCGGCGCATTCAACACAAACATCTAAAATGAACAATATGACAAACCGTATCAAAGGACTCTATCTCATCACCGACTACCACCTTTGTGAAAAAGTTGGACTGGTTCCCGCTGTTGCAGCTGCTATTCAAGGGGGTGCAAACATGGTGCAGTACCGTAATAAGTATGCCACCAGAGATCGCAAACTATGGGAGGTACAGGATCTCATCACCCTCTGCCGCCCACTCGGCATTCCATTGATTGTTAATGATGACATTGAAATTGCATTAGAGAGCGGTGCAGATGGCGTTCATCTAGGTGGAGAGGATGGCTCAATTAAAGCGGCACGAGAGAAGCTGGGCGAGAAAGCAATTATCGGTGCATCCTGTTATGACTCAATTGAAAGCGCCATCCAAGCAGCCGCTGATGGTGCAAGCTATCTCGCCTTTGGGCGCTTCTTCCCCTCACAGACCAAACCTGACGCGGTCACCGCACCTATAGAAATAATTGAGCAGATCAAAATAGAACTTGGCAGTAGAGCGAATCTTCCCATTATCGCTATTGGGGGAATCAATCAGCAAAACGCAGCATCACTCATAAAGGCAGGCGCCGATATGGTCGCTGTTGTGAATGCTGTTCTGGGTGCAGAAAATATTGAGAAAGCAAGCAGAGAGATAAGCACGCTGTTCTGAGCGATACCATAATATAAGTATTAGCGCCTATTTTTCGCACAATAAACAATAACGATGATCATGAGCGAAATTTTAGCTTGATCTACAGAATGGATGATAATAACCATAGCGGATATAGACTCTCTCCAGCATACGATATGGTGCCATCAATAGTGCCGGCGGCTCTCTAAGCCAATAATTAAGCGTTGCGCTGATGCCGTCACTGCGGCAGTGAAAGCGTGACCAACATTTGCAGAAGAGTCTGGGGTATCTGAGGTAGAGGCAGAAAAAATCAAATCTCTATTTCATCTATAGTTTCCTGTTTTTTTAGAGATCACAGTGTCAACTTAATAGAGAAAACCAAAAAGGTAGAGAGGAATCTCATATTTACTACCATACAAAATATCATCTTTTACAAGGTAGGAACTTTCCAACTTTTTGCTAATCTGTTTTTTATCTTTACCTTTGCCACCTACCTCAAAAACAGTATCACCTACAATAAAATCTCCCGTATTACTGTAAAAAATATTCTCCCCAGCGCCTCTCATCATATTTATAAAAAATATTTCTCTCACTGTACCTAGTTGTGCACTGTGCCCCACCTCTTCAGCAATTGCACTGTATAAGTTTGGATTATCCAAATATATCTTCTCTGTTTTTTTAAGAAGCGCACCCCCCGATTTCTCACTGCTCAACAGTTGAACCAGTCCGCTCTCTGCTAATATCGTCAGGTAATTCTGAATCGTCTTATTATCCACACCAATATGTTTAGAGAGGTTATTCACATTCACTTTTCCAGGGGGAATCGTTGAGAGATAAGCGATGATTCTTTTCAAATTTGAGAGACTTGCCGTTTTAAGGCTATAGAAATTTGAGATATCCTCATAGATAATCTTCTCCACAATTCTCACGATTTTCTGTCGATAACTATCACTATCCTCCAGATAAAATGGATAGTAACCACTATTTAGATACGCTTTAAAGTGACCTTTGAGCTTTTTAATTCCTGCGAGTTTTTTCTCAACCTCTGATCTCTCCTCTATAATCTCTCGATAACTAACCGATGGAATCTCTGCAACCTCATTAAAAAGCAGATACTCTCTAAATGACATTCCCTTTAACTTAAACATCACAGCACGACGCGACAGATCATAACTACTTTTCACTAGATCCATACTAGAACTTCCAGAGAATACGATCGTGAGATCTGGATAACTGTCATACAGATTTTTTAACGCTTGATCCCATCCACTGTATTTATGCACCTCATCAAGAAAGCAGTAACGCACACCGTAATCTTCATAGAGCGTTTGAATTAAATCAATCAGGCTGTTCTCAGAGAAATAGAGATGATCAATAGAGAGGTAAATCACCTCATCAAGGTTTTTGATTTGCGCCTTTATATACTGTAAGAGTAGCGTTGTCTTGCCACTGCCACGCGGTCCAATCAGCCCTGTTAGACGATTAGAGAGATTGAACTCATGATAGAGATAGCGCTTATGACGGTAATTCGTTGCGTTTAAGAGTCTCTTATAAGTATTGATGAAATCTGAAATCATTAGAGTATAGTCCAATATTGTTTTAAATATATTAGACTACACTCTAACTAATAAGTCAACTCCATTTTTATCTCGTTAAAGTTATCTGTACTAAAACTGTACCTACCTTTTAATTCCTTAACGCAAGATCAGCAAGAAGCCAGGTTAATGGTTTTGGGTTACCTGTCGTTTGAGCATGGTGTAAATAGACATAGAACTCGCTATCAAAACTGAGTAGAGATCTAAACGAGAAATTGCTGCTTATCAATATATCTGTCAGGGTGAATAATTAGGGCCAGCTCTTCTGTAGACCCGCTAAACTATCGAGCGAAATCGCCTCTATCTTATTATTGATAGGATAGCTATCTTTTCCTGGATGGATAATTAACAGCCTGTCTAGAGAGAGATCCTCCACTGCAATATGCATTGACTTGGTCGCTTTGGGTGCTTCGCTATATTTAAACTCTACGCCATAACGCACGCCATGCTTGATAAAAAATAGATCGACTTTTGCGCCGCTATAAGTAGACCAAAAATAAGGAGCATTTGGACGAATAATTTGCAAAGTCTGCTCTAGTGCAAACCCCTCCCAAGAAGCGCCTAACTTAGGATTCCCAGTTAGTTGCTGATAATCTGAAATCTCTAATAGACTATGCAGAATGCCACTGTCTTTGAAATAGATCTTAGGAGATTTGACCTGCCGTTTATTGATATTCTCATGCCATGGTTGAAGTTGGCGCACCATGAAGGTGGCGGTTAGAATATCAAGATAGGATCTGACCGTCTTATCCGTTAATCCCATTGAGCGCCCCAGCTCAGACCCATTCCAGTTCTGCCCATGATAGTGTGCCAACATCGTCCAGAAACGCCGCATGGCAGTCGATGGAATTGTAATGCCGAGCGCAGGAATATCTCTCTCCAGAAAAGTGCGGATAAACCCTTCTCTCCACACAGCACTATCTTCTTCACTCTCTGCAAGATAAGCACGAGGAAACCCTCCCTGAATCCAGAGATTTTGAAGATTATCTACCTCACTTAGAGTGAAACCAGAAAGCTCAATAAATTCTACCCGACCCGCAAGCGTCTCTGAGCTCTGCTTGACCAGCTGAGGAGAAGCGCTTCCGAGCACTATAAAACGGTTACGGTTCTCTGGACGATCAACGATTACCCTAAGTGTGCTGAAGAGTTCAGGCTGAAGTTGAATCTCATCAAGAATAATGACTCCTTCCAGAGAGTCAAACATCAACTCTGGATTTTGAAGTCGTCGCTGGTCGACAACTGACTCAAGATCAAAATAATGAGATTGGTTGTGCCTCCCAAAATTACGCGCCAAAGTCGTCTTTCCACATTGACGAGGTCCTAGAATAGCCGTGACGGGTGATCTAATCACGGCTTTCTCAATGGCACTATAATAAGCTTGTCGTTTTAACATAACGATGACTGTATCATTGAAAATTCGGAATATCAATCTGAATTTTCAATGATATAAAAAGAGCTTGACATAACCTACAGAAAGAATGGGGGCAGGTCTAGATAAGTGGTCTTGTATTTACCGCTAATCTAGACCTGACCCTCAATCTTGTTAAACCAGAATTAGCGTTCACCATCTGTCAAGTTACTCATTCTTTTACTTATTGCTTGAACCCAAGTTTTGAGTTAAAGTATAGAGAATCTAAAACAAAGTTTACCACTGAATGGAGGAGAAATAATGATTCGGAATAAATCAGCAGCCAATGAGCTAGAGCAACTGCTGACCTTCGCCAATCAAGGAGATATCGAGACTGATGAGCTCATGTCTCGCTTTCTGCAGAGCTCTCTTTAATTTCACAGATGACGCGCTCAACCTTCGCTATTCGGAAAACAGTCCTTATTCCACTTGCGTTATTGTTATTGCTTCTACTCTTCATCATCTCTTACGGGATGATCTGGATAGAAGAGCGACACCATTTGATAAGTAGTGAAATCGAGCTGGAACGGACAGAATTCTCTTTTCTCCGTGAGCTGGATGAAGAGTCATCGAAGCTCACGAATACACTTAAGTTGCTCTCAAAAAATGAGTGTCTGAATAGGCATTGGATGCGAAAAACATGGGATCAGTTACTACTCTGTACCAATGAGATTCAACAGGATCTATATAGTCGCATGGAGATTCAAGAGTTTAACCTAATTAGCCCAGATCAATATGTGGTTTTAAGATCTAGCATCTTGAAACGAACCCATGAATATATTGATAATTTTCTCATTACTCGAACCGTAAACCTACTGGAGCCTAGTGCAGGTTTGCGTCTAGAGTCGAATGGAAGATTACTGTTTCATGCCTACGCCCCATGGATTATTAATGGAGAAGTGGTTGGATATCTAGAGATTGGCAAAGAGATTCATGATGTATTGGATCAACTGAGTGATGCAAGACAGGTAGGTGTGATTATCTATGCCAACAAAAGCCTACTCAACCATGCAACATGGGAGAGATGGATTGATGAGCAGGATCAGTCTGTGGATGTTGAATGGAGTCGTTTTCAGGACTTTATTCCTGTTGTCTATAGTGCGTTAAGTCATGAGGATCAATTGATTCCCAAGATTGGAGCGCAACTGCAAACCTTAGAAGATGCGATCGCTCCTCTACTTTTCGAAGATCAGCATTTTGAGATTGGAGCCTTTCCTCTACTGGACGAGGGAGGAGGTTTTGTTGGCAAAGTGGCAGTTGCGATCAACAGTACGCAAGCGGTTGAAAATTCTCAAAAGTTTTCTAAACTCTTTACACTGGTGACCACGCTGTTTGGCGGGATGTTGTTGCTCTTTTTCTACTACTATCTAGGGAAAATTCAGAGTAAGCTGGATCACTCAATCCAAAAATTACAGAGAGAGATTGCGGTGCGACATGAGGTTGCAAACTCGCTTAAGAAGTTTTCTGAGGCGATTGATCACACGGGAAGTGCTATTTTTATTACCGATGAAAAAGGGGTAATTGAGTATGTAAATCCTCGTTTTATTGCGTTGACCGGCTATCAGGAGCGTGACGTGATTGGAGAAACCCCGTATTTATTGAATACAGCAGAGATGGATCAAGGGGTCTATCAAGAGATGTGGAAAACAGTGCGCTCTGGAGAGACGTGGCGTGGCGATTTATTGAATCGAAAAAAGAGTGGCGAACAGTTCTGGACGGCATCAACCGTCTCTCCAATTTTTGATCTTAACCGTGTAATCACTAATATGGTTTCGATTAATGAGGATATTACCTTGATCAAAGCCTCTCAGCAAAAAATCCAGTTTCTGGCAAACTATGACGCATTGACCCAGTTGCCGAATCGTAGGCTATTTGAAGAGACCTTTGCTGACTCTATCTCACACCTCTATCATCGAAAGAATGACCATATTGCATTGATGCTTATTGATCTGGACCATTTTAAAGAGATCAATGATACGATGGGACATAATGCAGGAGATCAGCTTCTGGTTGCTGTTGCAGAGAGGCTTACAAAGGCTATCAGAAAAGGGGATATGGCTGCCAGATTGGGCGGGGATGAATTTACCGTACTGCTAGATCGCATCGAATCCAGGGGAAATGCGGTAATCGTGGCAGAGAAAATTCTTCAACTTTTCCAACCGCCTGTTTTGATTAATGGAAAAGAGATTCAGATTACTTGTAGTATTGGGGTGACACTTGCGCCCGATGATGGAGATGAGGAAGAGGGGTTAATGAAAAATGCGGATCGAGCCATGTATCAAGCAAAAGAGGAAGGGAGAAATGGGTATATCATGCACACTAAAAAACCGGAAGAGAAGATCGACTCATGAATAGAGTACGACTAAGAGGCTTTCTTTTATTGCTCTGTTTGCTTTCTATCTCAGCACAAGCCAGCGAGATGCTTACCTGGACGGGGTGTGGGATTGTTAAAAAAGCTTTTATGAAAGAGCTATCCGATGCGTATATGGAGAAGAGTGGAGAGATTATGATGTTAACGGCCACTGGAGCAACGCGTGGTATTCGATCCGTGGCGAATGGTCAGTATGATATTGGAGGATCTTGTCGTCATAAACTCTCTATACCCGAGGAGGAGAATGCGCACCTTCATCATGTTGCTTGGGATGCTCTAGTCTTTGTGGTTAATCGGGACAATCCGATTGAATCGATCACTTTTGAACACCTCAGGAAGATCTATCGAGGGGAGATCACCAACTGGAAAGAGATTGGAGGCCATGACCAGTTGATTCAACTCTATACACGACGCGGTAAGATTAATGGGGTGGGATATATGCTTCGAAAATTGATCTTTAATGATCCTGATTTCAATATTTCACCCCGAGCCAAACGGGTAAAAACTTCAGCACCTTTAGAGGCCGCTATTGCTAGAAACCGCTGGGCAGCAGGAATTACGGGGAGTTCCAGTGCCCATAGACAGAAAAATACCATAAAGATGCTTTCAATTGATGGGGTATTTCCCAGTAAAAAAAATGTAGCTTCTGGAAAATATCCCTATTTTCGTCCACTCTATCTGGTCACACACCCAGAGCCAGAAGAGAAGATAGCAAAGTTCCTAAACTTTGCCTTCAGTCCAGAGGGACAAGCAGTGATCTCAAGCCAAGGAACCGTCAATCTCGATGAAGGAAAAAGGACTCTGTTCCCTAGATTTTACAAATAAAATCTTCACCACGCTTTCAACAACAGGGCGCTGCCGCTCCCTAAGAGGACGATACTGATGATCTGCACGAATCTTTGCTGACTCAATCCAGTATGAATCTGTCCGCCTAGCCACATCCCTGTCGCCATAATTGGAAGCGCAACTACTGAGATGATGAGAAGATCGATACTGAAAAAACCTGAAATTGTGTATCCAATTAAGCGCATAGATCCATCCAACATAAATATGGTGGCGATGGTTCCTCGAAATGGAAGTTTCCCTAACTTTCTCATGGTCAGGTATATCACCACAAAAGGACCTCCCGTTGCAAAAGTGGTTCCAACCAGACCCGCTAAAAATCCTAATGGTGCAGACCAGATTCTAGAACCTTGTGGTGGAGAGATCGCAAGCAGCGTATAGATTGCGTAACTGATGATAAAGATCGCCAATGCGATAGCGAGCAGTTCTGGTTGAACAGTTTTCATTGTGTAAAGTGCGATGACAATGCCAGTCAAGCTAAACGGTATGAGTGGAATAATTTCTCGCCACTGAATCTCTTTTCTATGATGTACGCCATGTGAAAGAGAGCCTATATAGTCGAGCAGAATAACAATCGGTACAACCGCTGTGATTGGAAACATTAGCGAAAGCAGTGGAACCGCAACCAGCGCAGAGCCGAAACCGGTGATACCACGCACAAAGTAGGAGAAAAATATGACCGCTATCGAGAGGACAATTTCAGCCGTCGTAAACTCATCCACAGATTTTTACCTACCCCAACCTAACGGTCAGGATCATACGCCAGATTTGGACCTAACCACTTCTCTGCTACTTTTAGGTCAACTTCTTTGCGTTCTGCATACTGTTCAACTTGATCTTTTTTGATCTTACCGACTGCAAAGTAGCGGGCATCAGGATGAGCAAAGTAGAGTCCGCTAACTGAGGCTGTCGGTACCATTGCCATTGACTCGGTTAACCAGATACCCGTATTGCTTTTTGCATTAAGCAGCTTCCAGAGCGTCTCTTTTTCACTGTGATCAGGCGATGCTGGATAGCCCATTGCAGGACGGATACCTTGATACTTTTCAGCAATCAGCGCTTCGTTATCAAGTATCTCATCTTTTGCATAGCCCCATACCTCACGCCGAACCTTCTCATGTAGCCACTCAGTCAGCGCTTCTGCCAATCTATCTGCAATCGCTTTAAGCATTAGCGCACTATAGTCATCATGATCTGCCTCAAACTCTGCCACCTTCTCATCAATACCGATCCCTGCGGTAGCTGCAAAACCACCGATGTAGTCAATCTTATTGTCTGACTCTGAGCTATCTGATCTTGGTGCAATAAAATCAGCGAGAGAGTCATTATATTTTCCGGCAGGCTGTTTTCCCTGTTTGCGCAGTTGATGCAGTTTACACTTCACTGTGGCGCGCTCCTCATCTGCATAAACTTCAATATCACCACCGACTGCATTAGCTGGAAAGAGCCCAACTACTGCCCGGGCAGAGAGCCAATTTTCTGCGATAATTTTATCTAACATCACCGTTGCATCAGCATAGAGTTTGGTCGCCTCTTCTCCCTTATCTTTGTCTTGAAGAATTTTAGGATAACGCCCTTTCATCTCCCAAGCGTGGAAGAAGAAGGTCCAGTCGATATATGGAACAATTTCCTGTAGATCAATATCATTTAGCACTGTTAACCCTAACTGCTGTGGGCGGTGCGGGGTAAAGTTACCCCAATTTATAGGGATAGAATTATGCTCTGCCTGTTCAATTGAGATTAAGCTCTTCTCGCTGTTTTTAGCTGCACGCCGTTGACGCACCGTCTCATACTCATCTTTAAGATCAGCTAAAAACTTGGGTTTTTTCTTCTCTGAAAGTAAGATGGAAGCAACGCCCACCGCACGCGAGGCATCGGAAACATGGATTACACCGTGCGCATACTCAGGCTCTGCTTTGACTGCGGTATGCGCCTTGGAGGTGGTTGCACCCCCTAACATCAACGGAACAGTGAAGCCTTGTCGTGTCATCTCTTTTGCTAGGTGAACCATCTCATCCAGCGATGGAGTGATCAATCCAGAGAGTCCGATAATATCTGCGCCCTCCTCTTTAGCCCGTTGCAGAATGGTCTCAGCGGGCACCATCACCCCGAGATCTATCACCTCATAATTATTACACTGTAGCACCACACCGACAATATTTTTACCAATATCGTGCACATCCCCTTTGACGGTCGCCATTAGAATTTTTCCCTGACTCTCAATCGCACACTCTGCCTTCTCTGCCTCTAGGAATGGATCTAGATAGGCAACTGATTTTTTCATCACGCGTGCAGACTTTACAACCTGCGGTAGGAACATTTTACCTGCACCAAATAGATCACCCACTACATTCATACCATCCATCAATGGCCCCTCAATTACCTCAAGCGCCTTATCAAAATGCTGTCGTGCCTCTTCGGTATCCTCATCAATAAACTCGGTAATGCCTTTCACCAGCGCATGCTCTAAGCGTCTGTTAACATTCCACCCTCGCCACTCTTTAGCCTCTTTCTCAACGCCAACTGACCCATCTCCAAAATATTTAGGGGCAATCTCAACCAAGCGCTCGCCTGCATCAGGATCACTATTGAGCACCACATCCTCTACTGCCTTGCGGAGCTCTTCTGGAATATCATCATAAACAGCGAGCTGTGCCGCATTGACAATCCCCATACCCATTCCCGCTTTAATTGCATGATATAGAAAGACCGCATGTATCGCTTCGCGCACTGGGTTATTACCACGAAATGAGAACGAGACATTAGAGACACCTCCAGAGATCAGAGCATGTGGAAGTGTTGCTCTGATAGTTTTAGTCGCCTCAATAAAATCTACACCGTAATTATTGTGCTCTTCAATTCCTGTTGCAACTGCGAATATATTGGGATCAAAAATAATATCCTCAGCAGGAAATTTTATCTCATCTACTAAAATACGATAAGCTCGGGTACAGATCTCTACCTTGCGTGCCTCGGTATCTGCCTGACCCTCCTCATCAAATGCCATTACAATAATTGCAGCACCATAACGGCGACAGAGTTTTGCATGCTCACGGAACTTATCTTCCCCCTCTTTCATTGATATAGAGTTTACTATGGGCTTACCTTGCGTACACTGCAGTCCAGCTTCAATAATATCCCACTTAGAGGAGTCGATCATTAGGGGAACTTTAGATATATCTGGCTCCGATGCAATCAGATTCAGGAAACGCACCATCGCCGCTTTACCATCCAACATTCCCTCATCCATATTGACATCGACCACCTGCGCTCCATTCTCAACCTGATTACGGCAGACATCGAGCGCCTCTTCATACTCTTCATTGAGAATAAGGCGTTTGAATTTTGCCGAGCCAGTAACATTAGCGCGTTCACCCACATTGACAAAGAGTGACTCTGCGGTAATGTTAAGTGGCTCAAGTCCAGAGAGACGGCAAGCTGGTGAATATTCTGGAAGTTGACGAGGGGATTTCCCTTCCATCATCTCAGCAATTGCTTTGATATGGTCGGGTGAGGAGCCACAGCAACCACCGATAATATTTATAAATCCTGCATCAACCCACTCTCCGACATACGCTGCCATCTCCTCTGGCGTAAGATCATACTCACCAAATTCATTGGGAAGCCCTGCATTAGGGTGCGCCGAAGTATACCATTCAGAGACTCGCGACATCTCTTCCGCATACTGGCGCAACATATCAGGACCAAGCGCACAGTTAAGTCCAATACTGAGTGGCTTGGAGTGTCGTAGACTGTTATAGAATGCTTCCGTTGTCTGCCCAGAGAGGGTGCGCCCCGAAGCATCAGTTATCGTTCCAGAGATCATTATTGGTAGATAAATATTATTATCTTCAAAATATTTATCTACGGCAAAGAGCGCCGCTTTAGCGTTAAGTGTATCAAAGATGGTCTCAACCAAAATCAGATCTGCACCGCCTTTAACCAACCCATCAATGGACTCCAGATAGTTTTCAACTAGCTCCATATAACTCACATTGCGAAATCCTGGATCATTAACCTCTGGTGAGATAGAGCAGGTGCGGCTCGTTGGACCAATCACTCCCGCTACAAAACGGGGCTTATCAGGAGTAGAGTAGTGGTCAGCCGCCTCACGGGCAATTCGTGTCGCTTCCTGGTTAATCTCATGCACCAGATCTTCCATTCCATAATCCGACATTGAGACACGAGTTGCATTAAAAGTATTGGTCTCAATTATATCCGCCCCAACTTCTAGATATGAATCATGAATACCACGAATAATAGCTGGCTGAGTCAGTGCAAGTAGATCATTATTCCCCTTTAGGTCACTCGCCCAATCAGCAAAACGCTCACCACGATAATCCTCTTCCTCCAGCTTATGGCGCTGAATCATCGTCCCAGTCGCTCCATCTAGGATCAGGATTTTTTTTGCCATTAAGGCTTGAAGCTCTTCAGTACGATCTTTTATCAGTTTGGTCACTATTTTATCCTGCTCTATTTAACTGTTTTTATAATCTAAGAATGTTTTTCTTCTATTTTTCCAACAATTGTAACAGAAATAATGATAACGGCTTTCGTGTAAAATTATCACATTATGATTATTCGTGTAGCCATTCTCTCCCTGCCTATTAGAAGAAGTTTTGACTATCTTCCGATTCAAGAGAGTCAAAAGGAGGAGAACTATCCAGCGGGGATACGAGTTAAAGTTCCATTTGGTCGCCAACAAAGAGTCGGTATTGTTATTGAGGTTTTACAGAGCTCTTCTATTCCTGAAGATAAACTTAAACCAATTCTAAATATTTTAGATAGCAAACCTCTACTTCCACCAATACTGCATAAGTTAATGCTTTACAGTGCTAACTACTACCATCACCATATTGGAGAGGTGTATGAGAGTGCACTTCCTGTACTTCTGCGCAGAGGAAAAGCAGCAACTGAAGAGATGATAAACCTCTACTGCGCTACTACAACAGGCGACAGTGACAAGAATCAACTTGAACTCAAACGAGCTCCTCGCCAAAAACTACTGTTAGATATTTTGCAACAACATCCAGATGGAATGAGTAGTGAATCCATTCGAGATGTTTTCTCTAACTGGAACTCTCCTATGGCTGGCCTTATTAAGAGAGGCTTGGTTATTAAGCGCAGTGAAGCGATAGAGTGCTCTTCTATTAAAGAGCAAAGTGAAACTTATAGTAATATACTAAAAGAGCAACCTCTAACCTTAAACAGTGAACAGCAGAGAGCTGTAGATCTCTCCCACCATCTCCCTCTCCTGCTTCAAGGAGTCACTGGAAGCGGTAAAACTGAAGTATATCTGCAGATCATTCAGAGAGTATTAGAGAGTGGTAAACAGGCACTACTTCTAGTTCCAGAGATCTCTTTAACTCCACAGACTGTGCAACGCTTTAGAGATCGCTTCAATATCTACATCGTACTGCTTCACTCAAAAGTTAGTGATAGTGAACGACTTAATGGATGGCTTCAGGCTCGAAATGGAGAAGCTGGCATTGTTATCGGAACTCGTTCTGCAATATTCACTCCGCTTAAATATCCTGGGGTAATTATCATTGATGAGGAGCATGACGGTTCATTTAAACAGCAGAGTGGATTCCGCTATTCTGCCCGTGATATTGCTGTGCTGCGCGGGAGAGAAGAGAAGATTCCAGTTATTTTAGGTAGTGCCACTCCATCCTTTGAGAGCCTGTACAATGTCACCACCAAAAAATACCTACAACTACCATTAACTATGCGTGCGGGTGGAGCTAAACCACCTCAACTTTCATTAATAGATGTGCGTTCTCGTAAGATGAGAAACATGCTCTCCTCTCCACTTCTAGAAAAAATTCATGAGCATCTATCCAATAATGGGCAGGTTCTACTATTTCTTAATAGGCGCGGCTATGCACCTGTGCTACTCTGCCACCACTGCGGATGGAGTGCGGTATGCGAACGCTGCGACATTAACTACACATACCATCAACAGAGAAAAAAACTGATCTGCCATCACTGTGGAAGTGAACGCCCCAAACCGCAACAGTGTCCAGAGTGCGGTAGTAGCGGGGTTAAAACTATTGGTGCTGGAACTGAGCAGATTGAAGAGGCACTACAGAACAACTTCAGCGAAACATCTATTGCTAGAATTGATAGAGACACCACCAGTAAAAAGGGGGCGCTAGACCGTAAACTGGAGCAAATTCACTCTGGCGATAACCAGATACTCCTCGGAACTCAAATGTTGGCTAAAGGACACCACTTCCCAAATGTAACGCTAGTTGCAATTTTAGATGCTGATGGTGGGCTTTTTGGATCTGACTTTCGCTCAAGCGAGCAGATGGGACAGTTGATTACGCAAGTATCTGGAAGAGCTGGCAGAGAGAAGCGGCACGGCGAGGTGGTTATTCAAACTCATAACCCTGATCACCCACTACTTATAACTCTACTAAAAGCTGGCTATCCAGCTTTTGCCGAAGTCGCAATGAATGAGAGAAAACTAGCACAACTCCCGCCATATTCGCGACTTGCGTTAATTCGTGCAGATGCAATTGATCCACAGATAACAATTAAGTTTTTATCTGAAGTGAGTGTGATAGCTCTTCAGCTCACAACAACAGATAATACAATAGAGATACTTGGACCAGTACCATCTCCAATGGAAAAACGAGCAGGGCGTTATCGAGCACAACTACTATTTCAATCAACTCAACGCAAAGCACTCCATACTCTATTAGAAACTTTGACGATTAAGGTTGATAAACTAAAAAGCGCGCGCAAAGTGCGTTGGTCGCTCGATGTAGATCCTATGGATATGCTATAAAATTTGCAACAGTTTCTGGTGAATACCACCAAAACCACCGTTACTCATCACCACTACTGTATCGTCTGACCTTAACCATGCGGCGGCTGTAGAGACAATTTCATCAACACTTTTATGAAGTGTTACACGATTACTGTCTAGATCTTCCTCTGCTATTGCTGCAGCGAGATCCCAAGCTAACTCTTCGCTATGCAGCAGCATAACACGATCCGCCGCTTCAAAAGATTCGAGCAGACTCTCTTTATGGATTCCCATCTGCATGGTATTAGAACGAGGTTCCATAATGGCTAAGATGCGCTGCTCTTTAACTTTGCCACGCACACCGTTTAGAGTAAGCTCAATAGCTGTGGGGTGGTGAGCAAAGTCATCGTAGATTGCAATACCATTGACCTCACCAATCAACTCCATACGGCGTTTTACATTTTTAAACTTACATAGTGCTTCAATTGCGTATTTAGTCGGCACTCCAGCGTGTCGAGTCGCTGCTATTGCAGCAAGTGCATTACTACGATTGTGCTTGCCAGTTAGCTCCCACTCTATCTTCCCGATTGATACACCATCAAGGATGACTGAAAATTTACTCCACGCTTGGTCATCTTGCTCTGCGTTCCATCTCTCTCCAATGGTCTCTACTGGAGTCCAAAGCCCTCTCGCTAACACCTCATCTATATCTTCTTCATACGCTGGATATATCACTAGACCATTAGCTGGCACGGTGCGAATAAGATGGTGAAATTGAGTCTGGATTGCAGCTAGATCAGCAAAAATATCAGCGTGGTCAAACTCTAGATTATTAAACACCAAAGTACGAGGGTGATAGTGGACAAACTTAGAGCGTTTATCGAAAAATGCTGTGTCATACTCATCAGCCTCAACTACAAAAAATGGGGCGTTACCTAACCGTGCCGATAATCCAAAATTTTGCGGAACCCCACCAATTAAGAAACCTGGGGTTAGACCTGCATACTCCAAAATCCATGCAACCATACTAGCAGTCGTCGTTTTACCATGAGTTCCAGAGAGAGCCAACACCCAACGATCTTGCAGAATATTTTCAGCGAGCCATTGAGGACCTGAAATATATGGAATACCTTGATTGAGCATATATTCAACAGCAGGATTACCACGACTTAACGCATTGCCTACTACCACCTGATCTGGAGATGGGTCAAGGTGAGATGAGTCATACCCCTCTTGGAGAGTAATGCCTGCTGCTGCAAGCTGATCGCTCATCGGCGGATATACATTTAAATCAGAGCCAGACACTGTATGCCCAGCCTCTCGTGCGAGTAGCGCAATACCACCCATAAAAGTTCCGCAGATTCCTAGAATATGTATATGCACTAGGTGAGATCCTCTTATTGTTATGACGGTTTACCGCAACACTTCTTATATTTTTTACCAGATCCACAGGGACAAGGATCATTGCGCCCAACCTTCTTTTCACTACGGCGCACTGTCTCTTGCTTTGGCATCTCACCATTCACGTAGACCCACTTACCATCTATCTTCTCAAAGTTAGCAACTTCGTGAGCTTGATGCTTACCACTTTTGTCACGATAACTAGCCTTAAACTCTACTACACCATGCGTATCACTCTCCCCCCCTGCGGAAGTTGCGACAACCTCTAACCCCAACCACTCTGAATCTTGAGACCACTTGCGTGCTGCGGCCTGATCATGATCTTCACGATGGCTTGGATGGAGTGAGTCATGAACATACTGAATCTCACTTTTAACATAAGCGCTATAGCGCGAACGCATCAATATCTCTGCGGTCGCTGGACTCTCTTTACCTGATAGGTATAGCTCACAACACTCTGCATAATTACTACCACTACCACATGGACAACTATCATTAACATCTGTACTACTCATCTGCTCTACTCCTTAATTTTTACTATTCATATTATATTGCATTTCAAAGTGCACCCTGCGTATACTCTGCTGATTATGACAAACAGATCACAATCAAATAGACTACACGAATCTCTAAATGATTTACCAAATGTAGGATTATCTCGACGCATCTTTGCGATATTATACGACAGCCTGCTACTTCTAGCACTACTGATGGTTGCAACCGCAATTGGAACTATCTTTACAGATGGAGAGGCAACCTCTCCAGGTAATCCATTTATGGCAACTTGGCTCTTCTTTGTTGCATTCTTCTACTTTGCTTGGCCTTGGCTAAATACGGGACAGACTTTAGGGATGAAGACTTGGCGTATTCTACTGCTACGCATTGATGGAAAACCTCTCACTCTTTGGCATATTCTGTTGCGCTTTCTAACCGCTATTCCATCAGTAGGATTAGGAGTGGGACTACTATGGATATTAATAAACAAGGATAGACTTGCCCTCCATGATATCTTCTCAGAAACTCGTCTAGCAGATATTAAAAACTTAAAACAGGTCTGAGCTAAGTTAAATTAAGTCGGACTTAGGCTCATCTGGCCAAGCACTAATTACCGCTTTCACTAATGTTGCCAGCGGGATTGCGAAAAATACCCCCCAAAAACCCCAAATTCCACCGAAAAATAGTACTGCAACAATTATTGCTACGGGGTGAAGGTTAACTACCTCAGAGAATAGGAGCGGCACTAAAACATTTCCATCTAGCGCCTGTATAACCCCATAAATTAACATTGCAGTACCAAACTCGCTACTCCAGCCAAATTGATAAAATGCTACAGCAGCTACCGGAAGAGTAACTACAGTAGCACCAACAAATGGGACTAATACAGATAGCCCAACCAGCACTCCCAACAACACAGCGTACTGCAAACTTAAGAAGAGGAAAGCTATATAGGTTGCAATTCCAACTGCGCTCATCTCCCAAAACTTACCGCGCACATAGTTACCAATCTGAAGATCTACTTCGCTCCAGACCTGCACAGCCAAGGAACGCTCTTTCGGAAGAAAATCTGCAATCCAACTAAACAGTTCATCTTTATCTTTTAATAAGAAAAAAACCAGCATTGGAACCAACACTAAATATATCAATATAGTAATAATTCCTGGAATATAACTTAGACTATTAGAGAGAGCATCCTTAGCAAATCCACTCATAGAGTTAGTAGCACTACTCGCAATATCGCTAACCTGCTGTGCACTTACTAAGGTAGGATAACTCTCTGGAAGCTGCTGCAAAATTTCTTTCCCCTCTTGCACCATTGCAGGTAAGGTTGAGATGAATTGAGTTATCTGTTGAGAAAGGAGCGGCAGAAGAACTACCAACATAAATATCATTCCTGCTAAAAACAGAAGATATATAAGAATAAAAGAGAAGTTCGGATTTGCTCCGCGGCGCTCTAACTGATCAATCGGTCGATCCATAAGATAAGCAAAAACTATTGCGACTAAGAGTGGACCTAATATTTTACCAAATAACAGTATCACTGCAAAAACTACGGCTATCAGGATTAGCATAATTACTAACTGAGAATTTGAAAAGTTACGCTGAAACCACTGTTTAAAAATATTATCCATCTATTATCTCTCTAATACCATCTATCTAAATTTTATTGACATACTCATGATAACGCTTACTAAACAGCTCCTCCAACTCATCAATAACCTCAACCGAATCTCGTCCTCCCATCAAATTACTACTCATCAAGTCTGCACTTTTTTTAAGTAGAGTATCAAGATCCAGCATCGAATAGCTCTTCCCCAGCCTTTTTATGGCATCTATAACTCTCTCATCTTTAGGGCGCGGTAGTGTGGTTATAGCTTCAACTTTATCTAGCGTATTGCTCTCTTCACAATTTTTAGCAGGTTGTCTACTTTGCAAAAATTCTGCATAATTGAGTAGATCTGCCCCACTCTTCTCATCTAAAGATGCAAAGACATCTATCAGCTTTTTAAGATTCTGCTGCACAGTACTCCTTTGAGAACTCTAAAAGCTCTTCCATAGCTCGTAAGCGGAATTTCTGCTTCTGATGAACAAACGAGAATGGACGAACCATACGCTTCTCAAAGGGGACTATCTTAACTGTATTCAACTTTAACTCTTTCTGGATTGATGCTTTAGATATGATTGTTATCCCAATACCAGCCTCAACTGCCCCCTTAATTGCCTCTGGGCTACCGAGCTCCATAACCACATTTAAATCTCCTGGATTTACGCCAGCCTCAGTTAAGTAGTCATGAATAACCTCTCTCGTTCCAGAGCCCTCCTCACGCCATATATATGGGTACTGCTTAATCTTATCGACTTTAATGCTTTTCTCATTTGCCAAGGGATGAGATGGAGGTACAATAAGAACCAACTCATCTTCACGACATAAATTTAGTTGAAGCTTTTTATTAGCGACTGGAGCCTCTACGATTCCAAGATCAATTATATTATTTTCAACCATCGATACCACACTATCAGTATTTCCTACTTTAAGGCGTACAATTACTGATGGATGTTTCTCATGGAATTTACCAAGCATATTTGGAACCATATATTCCGCAATGGTTGTACTCGCACCGAGAATCAATACTCCACTAACCTCACCAGTCATCTCTTTAACTGAATTATCCATCTCTTTATAGAGATCAAGAATACGCTCTACATACTCAAAAGTACGCTGTCCAACCTCAGTTAAGGTGATCCTATTATGGGTGCGATCAAAGAGACGGGTATTAAACTGCTCTTCAAGTTGACGAACTTGAAAAGTTACCGCTGGCTGAGTCATATGAAGAGCTTCCGATGCTTTAGTAAAACTAAGCATCCTTGCCACTGTATGAAAAACTTGTAATCTTCGATCCGCCATAATATTTTAATACTCTACCTTTTGTGCATTGTTAATCTTTACCTATAAACTACAATCTTAAAGATATAAGAGTATTTTATATGGCAAATATTATAACACTCAACCTACTTAGAACTGAACTCCAAACTCACTCTGATACTTATCACGGAACTCGTCCATATTAAAATTATGATTCTGAGTTCCATGACTCTCAATTTTTATAGAGCCAAGCAGTGAGGCAATTCTCCCCGTTACGCTCCACTCTAGATCATTAATAAGTCCGTAGAGAAGTCCTGCACGAAATGCATCACCGCATCCTGTTGGGTCAAGCGTATGTTCAGCCTCAACCACTGGAATCTCGATACGATGACCATCTGCATAGATATACGCTCCTTCGCCTCCACGAGTTACTATCATTGCTGAAACTCGCTCTGCAATCTCTACAACACTCAACCCTGTACGCTCTTGCATCATAGCCGACTCATAGTCATTTACTGTAATATAAGTTGCCTGCTCGATAAACTGCATTAAGTCCTCTTTACCAAACATCGGTAGTCCCTGACCAGGATCAAAGATGAATGGAATATCTGCATTAGCAAATTGAGTCGCATGCTCTATCATTCCATCTCTTCCATCTGGCGAAACTATACCTAAAGATATATCTTTAGCATTGGAGATAACATTAAGGTGCGATGAGTTCATTGCTCCAGGATGAAATGCCGTAATCTGATTATCATCAAGATCTGTCGTAATAAATGCCTGTGCAGTAAAACTCCCATCTACCTGCTGAATATAATCAGTAGTAACGCCACAACTCTCCATCCACTCTTTATAAGGTCCGAAGTCAGTACCAACTGTTGCCATTGGTAGAGCCTCTTCTCCCAGCAAATTAAGGTTGTAAGCGATATTACCAGCTGTTCCACCGAACTCCCGCCGCATATCTGGGACTAGAAAAGAGACATTTATCATATGTACCTTCTCTGGCAAGATATGGTTTTTGAACTTATCCGGGAAGACCATAATTTGGTCAAAGGCATACGAACCGCAAATCAGAGCTCTCATCTTTTTCTCCTAAAATTATCTATATATTAATCTTAATATTCTATCAAAAAATATCATACCAAAAAGTATTATGCAAAAAAAATGTTTGCACTTTACTCTACAGTAGTTGAAAATAACGCTATTAATAAATTAAAAATTGTGAGTACCTAAATATTGTCCAGCATAATCTATGAACAGCCATTAAATGAACGGATTAGAACTCTACTAAGATTAGAGTCTCTATTTCGCAATATTAAAGAGACGATTAATGAACCAACTGCTGCTAGTAGTCATGCCACACTAGATAGACTCGCTGAAATTTTAATCTTAACTGATCGCTCTGAACTAAAGAAAGATCTGATGAGAGAGATGGAGAATCATCACTTTACTTTAAGTGAATTTAAAGATCACTCTGGAGTTGACCATAATAATCTGGATGATTTCATGAAGCGCCTTAAGTTTCTCAGCAGCGAGCTAGATGCAGAGCGCGGCAAGCCTGGTAAAGATATTCGTGATATAGAGTTCATAAAGAGCTTTAGACAACGCTCCAGCATTCCTGGCGGACTATCTGACATCGACTTCCCTCAGTACCACTACTGGCTAAATTTACCTGCAGAAGAGCGTATAACTTCATTAACCGAGTGGCTATCATCTTTCGATATTGTGAGCGAGTCAACTTCACTAGTATTAGATATGATTCGCAAAAGCGCTACTCCAACCACTGCCGTTGCAAGCAAAGGATTTTATCAACATAGTCTTGACAAAGATACACCTTACCAGCTAATCAGAGTAACTCTTCCTATAGACTCCCCATACTATGTAGAGATTAGTGGTGGACGCCATCGCTTCTCTGTACGGATGATGTTACCTAACTTAGTAGATAGATCTCAACAGGCGACTGAAGATATATCTTTTCAGCTTACTACCTGTATTTTATAAAAGAGTCTCTTTATCCTGCACCCAAAATGCTGTTATAGCTGCCACCCCTTGCCCACCTAACTGTTTCGCTTGTTGAATATGTTCACTAGTAACACCACCTAGAGCATATACTGGAACCGTACAACTACTTACTAACTCAGAAAATTTATCCCACCCAAGCGGAGCTCTATCAGGATGGGTTTGAGTAGGAAGAACTGCAGAGAGAAGTGCAAACGATACCGGCACCTGTGCCGCCATCTCTAACTCCTTTCGATTATGACAAGAAGCTGAAATGATTCCAATCTCCCTCATCTCTAAACTTCCAACAACATAGTCACTTAACCTACCACCGTTTAAATGAACTCCGTCTGCTCCAACTTGAGAGACCCAAGCAGGATCTCCGTTAAGTAAAACCTTAGCTCCATAATTGTGCGCAAGAGAGACTACTCGATGCGCTCGCTGCAGATACTCCTCTCTGCTAAGCTCTGGCGCACGATACTGAAATAACTTAATTCCACTCTGCAACGCTTGCTCCAACCTCTTAAAAAAGTGCTCTTCACTCTCTGCCTTACCTGTTATCAGATAACGCTCCGGGAGTTTCTCGGCTACACTCATGTTCTATACTCCGCATTAATCTGCACATACTCATGGGATAGATCTGTAGTCCAGACTGTTTCACTAGCATCTCCTCTTCCTATATCTATACTAATTACAATCTCATCACGATCCATAACCTCCTGCCCAAGCTCTTCACTATAACTAGATGCCCTCCCCCCAGATTCAACAATAACAACATCATCCAACAATATCTTTACCAGACTAACATCCAAATTATCTACTTCAGATCTACCAATAGCAGCTAATATTCGCCCCCAATTTGGATCAGATGCAAACAGAGCCGTCTTAACTAGAGGTGAGTGAGCAACTGTAAAAGCTACATTTAATGCCTCTACAGAACTCTCTGCCCCAGTTACTTTAATAGTCACAAACTTTGTTGCCCCCTCGCCATCTCGCACCATCTTATGAGCAAGCTCTAACGCCACCTCCTCTAATGCCATCATAAACTGACGAGCTGCACTACTCTCGCCAACAATTAAATTTGGTAGAGTACTCTTTCCAGTGGCAATTACTACAAACGAGTCGTTAGTGGATGTATCCCCATCAATTGTAATTCTATTAAAAGAGTGCGCTACGACCTGTTCCACCATACTCTGCAGAAGATCTGACTCTATAGCAGCATCGGTAGCTATATATGCAAGCATTGTTGCCATATTTGGATGAATCATTCCTGAACCTTTTGCGATTCCAGTAATAGTGACGCTGTGTCCATCAATTTCCAGCTGACTACTCGCCCCTTTGGGGAGAGTGTCAGTAGTCATAATGCCGTTAGCTGCATCTTCCCATCCTGTTACTGACAGTTCTGCAACTGCATCTGGTAGCCCATTAACTATCTGCGCAACTGGCAGCGGCTCTCCAATAACTCCAGTTGAAAATGGAAGAATTTGATGTGGCTCACTATCAGTTAATTTTGCTAACGCAGCACATACGGATATAGCATCTAGATCTCCTTGCGCTCCTGTGCCAGCATTAGCATTACCAGTATTGATAACGCAATACCGGGGAGCAGATATTTTAAGATTCTGTTTACAGAGAGAGACAGGGGCTGCGCAAAAAGCGTTCTGAGTAAAGACTGCGCCAACAGTTGATCCCACTGCCGCTCCCATCACCACTAAGTCACGGCGTTGTTGGTAACGAACTCCAGCTGCAGTAGTACCGATGGTGAACCCAGCAACTGGGTGCATCTCAGGAAAAGTCAGATCTCCAACAGGCATCTTACTCTTCCTAACTTAATTTTCCGTGGCACTTCTTATATTTCTTTCCAGAGCCACACGGACATGGTTCATTACGCCCAACCTTGTCTCCTCTCACAAAAGGTTGCTCACTTTCCGCTCCTTCATCTTGTGAATTAAGTTCCTCTGCAGATGGTGCTGTATTAGCCATAGCTGCTGGAGCGTGCTTAAATTCCATACCTTCAATTTTGCGGCGCTTCTCTTCTACAGCCGCAACATCTTCTTCACTCCGCACCTCAACTCTAGTCATAGCTCCAAGAGCATCCTGCTTCATCTTATCTAATAGAGCAGAAAACATCTCAAATGACTCTCTCTTATACTCCTGCTTAGGATTCTTCTGTGCATATCCGCGAAGATGAATACCTTGACGCAGATGATCCATCGCTTGTAAGTGCTCTTTCCACTGATGATCAAGAACCTGGAGCATAACTGCTTTCTCAAAGTGACGCACAGTTTCAAAGCCTGCAAGCGACTCCTTCTCCGTATAAACACTCTCCATTTCTGCAACTACTCTCTCTCGTAGAGTCTCTTCATGTAGCGAGTCATCTTCTTTAAGCCATTGCTGAATGTCAAACTCTAATAAAAACTGCTGTTTAAGCTCCTCTTCTAAACCTGGAATATCCCACTGCTCATCCATACTCTGTGGAGGCACGAACTGATCTATTAGCTGATTAATCACATCTTCTCTAATAGCTTGAACAGTTTCAGAAATATCATCAACATCCATCAACTCATTTCGCTGCTCATAGATAACTTGGCGTTGATCATTAGCCACATCATCGTACTCCAGAAGCTGTTTACGAGTATCGAAGTTATGCCCTTCAACTTTTCGCTGTGCATTCTCTATAGCACGATTAACCCACTTATGCTCAATCGCTTCGCCATCTTCCATACCAAGTTTCTGCATCATGCCAGCTAATCTCTCAGAGGCAAAAATACGCATTAAAGAGTCCTCTAACGAGAGGTAGAAACGGCTAGACCCAGCATCTCCTTGTCGCCCAGAACGTCCTCTAAGCTGATTATCAATACGACGAGACTCATGGCGCTCTGTACCAATTATGTGAAGCCCTCCAGACTGTAATACTCTCTTATGAAGTTCTTCCCACTCGGCACGAAGCTCCTCAACTTTATCTTCTGCTGGCTCCTCACCCAACTCTTTAATCTTAGCATCAAGACTACCACCCAATACTATATCCGTCCCTCGTCCAGCCATATTAGTTGCAATAGTTACCGCTCCAGGAACTCCTGCATTCTCAATAATATGTGCTTCCCGCTCATGCTGTTTTGCATTTAAAACCTCATGCTGAACACCAGCCTCTTTCAGAAGATCAGAAACAAGCTCAGAGTTTTCGATAGATGCTGTACCAACTAGTACTGGCTGCTTGCGCTCTAAACAATCTTGTACATCTTCCACAATTGCTTTAAATTTTTCAGGTGCAGTAAGAAATACTAGGTCCGCCATATCTTTACGCACCATCTCTCTATGAGTTGGTATAACTACAACTTCTAAACCATAGATCTGTTGAAACTCGAAAGCTTCTGTATCTGCAGTTCCGGTCATACCAGCAAGGGAGTCATACATACGGAAGTAGTTTTGGAAGGTGATGGATGCCATAGTCTGATTCTCATTCTGAATCGTGACTCCCTCTTTAGCCTCTACTGCCTGATGGAGCCCCTCTCCCCAACGGCGCCCAGGCATAGTTCTTCCCGTAAACTCATCTACAATTACAATTTGTCCATCTTGAATAATGTAGTGGTCATTTTTAATAAATAGAACATGTGCACGCAGTGCAGCATATAGGTGATGCATAAGAGTTATATTCTGCGGCTCATAGAGACTTTCACCATCTTCTAAGAGTCCAGCTTCAGTCAATAACGCCTCTACCTTTTCATACCCAACCTCAGTCAAGAGAACTTGACGCTGCTTCTCATCAACGGTGTAGTCACCAGCAACATCACCGATCTCTTCATCTCCTTTAGGATCAAACTCTTCTGTACGCTTAGTTAGCTGTGCAGGAAGACTATTCATCGTATGATATAGTTCAGAGTTATCGTCAGTTGGTCCAGAGATGATAAGCGGGGTACGCGCCTCATCAATTAGAATTGAATCAACCTCATCCACCACTGCGTAGTTAGATCCTCGTTGCACCCTCTCAGGAGCAGAGAATGCCATATTGTCTCGCAGGTAGTCAAAACCAAACTCATTGTTTGTACCGTAGGTTATATCAGCAGCATAAGCAGCTTTACGCTCTTCATGCTCTAGTCCAGAGAGAATCACTCCTACACTCATTCCTAAAAAGTTATAGAGTTTACCCATCCAATTAGCATCACGACTAGCTAGATAGTCATTCACCGTAACCACATGCACGCCTTTACCAGATAGCGCATTGAGGTATACTGCAAGAGTTGCCATCAAGGTCTTACCCTCACCAGTGCGCATCTCTGAAATCTTACCTTGATGCAACACCATACCGCCGATCATCTGTTCATCGTAATGGCGCATCTTAAACACTCGTTGCGATCCTTCACGCACTACAGCAAACGCCTCTGGAAGTAATTGATCTAAGGTTTCACCATTCTCAATGCGGTTTCGGAATTCAGTACTTTTATCTCGCAACTCATCATCACTTAACTGCTGGAGTTTCTCCTCCATAGCATTGATACTACCAACCACCTTACGCAGACCACGAATTGTTCGTTCGTTACGGCTACCAAATATTTTTTTGAATACTTTTTTTATCATATCTATAATTTATTTTCTTAGTTAAATGTTTATCAGTCTAAATGTTTTGGCTTAACATTGATTCCTTAAGCTATATATTTATAATTAATATTTATAATTAACATTAATTAAGTTAGGAATGATATATGAACTGCGCTGAAACTACCAACTAAAAATAGTAAAAAAGTTACCTTAATTTAAGTAACAGAGAAGGTGGTATATTAGTTGGGCTGTTAGCAGTTATGCGGTTAGCGGTACAAAGGATATTGGAGCTTGCTCTCTCTCATTAAAACTCACATACTCCCAAGAGTTTTGTGAAGCAAAAACTTTTCTGGTTAGCTTGTTATTAAGATCATGTCCAGATTTGTAACCATGATATGCGCCTAGTAGAGGGCTTCCCAATAGATATAGATCACCAACTGCATCTAAAATTTTATGGCGTACAAACTCATCTCTAAAGCGTAAACCATCCTCATTCAGAACTCTAAACTCATCTAGACCTACAGCATTATCTAAACTTGCTCCCTGAGCTAGACCCTGCATACGCAGAGCTTCAACATCACGAATAAATCCAAATGTGCGCGCACGACTAATCTCTTTTTCATAGCGCAGTGAAGAGAATTCTATATTATGATTTTGCAAATCAGGATTAAAAGCTGGATGCTTAAAGTCTATTCCAAAAGATAAATTAAAACCATCATATGGATCCAATCTTGCCCACTTATCACCATCACGCACTTCAATGCTCTCTGTAATACGAATATAACGCTTAGCTGTACCCTGCTCTACCAAGCCTGCGCTCTTCAACATAAAAACAAAGGTGCTTGCACTACCATCCATTATAGGAACTTCCGCTGAATCTAAATCTATATAGGCGTTATCCACACCAAGACCAGCAAGAGCAGAGAGTAGATGCTCAACAGTTGAGATTGTTGCGTCGCCATTATCAGCTTTAAGGGTAGTTGAGAGTCGTGTATCACTAACTCCTTCAGCTGTTGCCTCAATCAGTGGCGTGCCAACAAGATCGGTGCGCCTAAACACAACACCAGTGTTAGCTGGTGCAGGACGCATAGTAAGATGTACCTTTTTACCAGAATGGAGACCAATTCCAGTGGAGTGTACTTTACTTTTTAGGGTTCTCTGTTGTGTCATAGCTACCTATTATATACAATTATTCTCTTGAATGCAAGCGCATAAATAAAACATTATTTCGTCATAAGTTCATTTTACATGGTGTTCTTTATAAAAATCAACTGTTTTTTTATTTTTTTTCAACCAAACTATAGTTTAACACTATAACTTTAATATTTTTCAGAAACATTCATGCCATATCTATACCCCAACTTATTTTATAAAATTTAAGGGTCACAAAGTATAGCTAACCCATCAAGCACTAAACTTTTCACTGTTGTAAACTTAATGGATTGACCTAGTGTGATAGAGTTTAATAGTTGCGCAGATCCGCCTCCCGTAACGACTACTCTTGGTAAATTCCCGCCATTCTGTTTGTGGAGCTTCAATATATTTTGCACAACTTTCCGTACACTCTCTGCTGTACCAGCAAGATCTAAACGCATAGCCTCTACGGTTGATTTTCCTATTAAACTACCCTCACCACCTCTTTCAATAAGCGGCATCTCTTTTAGGTGTGGAATTTTACATGCAAAATCATCCCAACTATCTCCCAAGGACGGCAAGATAACTCCTCCTTGATGCTCTCCGTAGCCATCAACCAAGCAAACAAGATCAATTGTGATCGCGCTTCCAGAGTCGATCAATATAAAAGGTTCCTGCAACCGACTCCAACTAGCAATCATCCCCAACCATCTATCAACACCCAACTGGGCAGGGTTATGGTAGCCATTTTTTAAGGTATCGAAACTCTCTACTGAGCGCACAAGCTCACACTCTACCCCCCAGAGCTCAAACACTATCTCTGTAATCTCAGCCTCACGCTGCTGACCAGCACTATTTGCTAATAGAACTCTATCAGGTTTACTATTTACTGACTCATCTCTGGAGAAATATTTCGCTAACAGCTTTAGATCTGAGATATCGATATAGTGGTCATTTTTAGATTTGGATTCACAATTAATCCAACGCCACTTTATTCTACTATTACCTGAATCTATTAAGAGTGAGGTCATTGTGCTAAGCGTAACGATAGATCACCGCTATAGTAACTCTTAATATCACCATTTTTCCTCTTCAACTGCAGAGCTCCCATATCATTAATACCGCATGCAATCCCTCGTATGCTCTCTCCTCCAAGATCTAACTCAACATCTGCATCACGCATCAAGTCAAATCCTTTCCACTGCTCCAGCACAGAGACAAGCCCCTCTACAGAGAATATATTAAGCATTGGTACAAGCCTGTTAATAATTGCAGCAGCAAGTGTATCACGCTCAACATTCACTCCAGCAACCTCAGACAGTGAAGCAGCTGGCTGATCAATCTTCTCATGTGTGGAAACTGACATCACCAGATTAACTCCTGCACCAATCACCGCATAAGTAGGTCCATCAGCCTCCCCTTCAACTTCAACCAATATTCCACCCAATTTTTTACCATAAAGATAGATATCATTTGGCCATTTGAGCTGCACCCCTTCAACGCCTAAGTCTATTAATGCCTCTGCAATTGCTACTCCAACTACAATCCCCAGCCCACTGAGCGCCATTGCACCCTGTTCAAATTTCCAAAATATAGATAAGTATATGCTCCCTCCGAACGGAGAGATCCACTCTTTACCGCGCCGCCCTCTTCCTGCAGTCTGCTGCTCTGCAAGCAAAACAGAACCTTGCTTGAGATCAACTCTACTCCGAAATTGGCGCATAAGTGTGCTATTAGTTGAATCACAAATCCAGCAGATCTGAATCTGTGGAACTTGCCCTCTGACCTCTCGGCTTAACTGTCTCTCTATAGATTCAGAAGTAAGCAGAGTAATTGAGTGAGCTAGACGGTACCCTTTGCGCTGCAATGATATTATCTCAACATCAAGAGCTTGGATTACTTGTATCTGCTTCCAGACCGCAGCCCGACTAATTGATAGATATTCACCAAGTTCTGTTCCTGTATGAATTGCTCCATCTGCAAGAACTCGCAGAAGCTTCTGCTGAACTGGGGTCAGAATGCAGCCATCTCTTTAGCTACCAAGTATTCTATAACTTTGAACATCTCTTGGTATGATCCAGCAATACCTGCATCAGTAATATATTTTCCATTAACAACTATTGCAGGAACACCCTTAATACCAGAACGCCTAGTCATTCGTGCAGCCTGCTTCACCTTTGAATTAACTCCAAATGATTTCCAGGCTTTACGGAACTCTTGTACTGAAACGCCATTTCCTTCAAAAAGCTGCTCAATTGCCATCTCATTCTTTATTAGATTTTTATTACCATTAACATGAATACCTTCAAACAATGCAGGATGAATATTATCTAACACCCCAAGCTGTGCTGCAGTATAGAAAACCTTAGCTCCTGGAGCCCAGCTCTCACCAAGGATTGCCGGCTGCATCTGAAAATTAACATTTTTAGGATTAGTAGACAACCAGTTCTGGATCAACGGCTCCAAACGGTAGCAGTGAGGGCATCCATACCAAAAATACTCACGAACCTCGATAGCTCCAGCCTTTTCAACTGTGCGCAGAGGTTGACTGATACGAGTGTACTCGACCCCCTCCATATAATCAGAAAACTCCTGAGCTTGTACTGTAGAGATTATCAAGCTAGCACCAAAAAACAGAGCTAGAGAAGTCGCAAACGACATTATCTTTTTAAGCATTATATTTACGCTCCTATATTTATAACTTACAGACCAGCCTGAGCCAACATATAATCAACTACTGCGCCAATCTCTGCTTCAGTTAATGATGAACCACCCTTTGCTGCCATCGCTGTACCAGCAATACCAACCATTGCACTCTTAACTAATCCATCACGATCACCAACTTTAGCCAAACGAGGTTCCCAGTCTGCTTTTACAGCAATTTGAGGAGCCTTAAGTGCTGGTGCAGCAGGTCCGTGGCAAGCAAAACAACTAGCCTGAAATAGAGCCGCGCCATCAGCAGCTACAGAACTTGCTACAGTAGCTGCTACGACAGCTTCAGCTACTGGAGCTGGAGCAGCTTTAGGAGCAGTTACAATCGCCACTCCATCTATAGATTGCAAATAAGCAGTAACTGCATCAATATCACCATCAGTTAATCTCTTTGCCACATCACGCATCATTTTTGATGGATCATTAGAACGAGCACCAGAACGGAATGCATTCAATTGCGCCACAGTATACCCATTTAACTGTCCTGTAAGTCCTGGCCATTTAGCAGGACCGTTACCTGCAGCCTTAGGACCGTGGCACGCCATACATGCTGTAAGTTTGCGCTCTGCATCACCAGCCTGAAAAAGCTTCTTACCTTTAGCTGCCAAATCTGCATCAACGGAAACCCCGTCTGGGCTAGCTATAGTTGAATAGTGCGCGCCAAGATTAGCGATATCAGAATCATTAAGAGCCATCGCCTGCCCTGTCATAAGTACATCTTTACGCGAACCAGATTTAAAATCTTGAATCTGCTTAGAAAAATAACCAGCATTCTGCCCAGCTAACGCTGGCACTGCTTTCATCTTTCCAGGATTCATAGGATCTGGAAATGCAGGATTGCCTTCACCATTAGCTCCATGACAAGCACCACAAACTGCAGCTCTTGCTTTTCCAGCAGCAGCATCACCAGCAGCATCACCAGCAGTTGCCGATATTGATACAGTTAACGCAGCAACCGCTATTACTGTATTGGCTACTGTATTTGCTATAGTATTAATATTTTTTTTCATTTCGAGATTATCCTTAAACTAATTTTTAAATCACACATAATAATAAACCTGCTAATTATATGCCTAGTTGACCTCTACCGCAATAGTTAAATAGGGTATAGTACGCAGATGAATCTTAACCAAGCAACTTTTCTCACTAGCGCCCCTAACCTTTCTCGCTGCCCAAAAGAGAGCATTGCCGAAGTCGCTTTTGCAGGGCGTTCCAATGCTGGAAAGTCTAGCGCACTAAATAAATTGACGGGCATTAATGGGCTTGCCCGCACCAGTAAAACTCCTGGACGAACTCAACTTATTAACTTTTTCTCTTTAGATGAAGAACACCATTTAGTCGATCTACCTGGCTACGGTTACGCAAAAGTCCCCACTAAAGTGCGCAAACAGTGGGAGGAGGATCTTGGTAAATATCTAGAAAAACGCGAAGCACTGCGAGGGGTGATTGTGCTAATGGACATTCGGCACCCACTCACCCCAAAAGATCTCCCGATGGTAGAGTGGAGCAACTGGACAGGGCGACCACTTCATATCTTACTAACAAAAGCAGATAAACTGAAACGAGGTGCTGCGATGAACACGCTATTAAAAGTACGCAGAGAGCTTGCGGAAAACTTCCCTTCCGTCACCATACAGATATTCTCTGCCACCAAAGGGACGGGGGTAGATGAGGCGCGTGAAGTTATTATGGGGTGGCTGGAATCAGTCGAAACAGAGGAGGCAATATAATGGCTACAAGAGGTTTAGGGCAGAAGATTTCATACTCACTTGCAATAGCGAGCTACACCTCAGCTATTGGGTTATTTGTCTACATATGGTTTTACGACCAAGATACAGGAACGGCAGACTCGATTATTGCCAGCATGATGGCTGGGATAGTTTTTCTAGTTGGCGTTGGAGTAGTACTGCATGTGATAGGTAAGGCCAATATTCCAAGCTTCAAAGTCCCTTCTGATGAAGAGATACTGGCATACGATGAGTCGAGCGAGTAGATTAAAGGGGGAAGGGAGTAGTCACCATCTTTGAAATTGCAGTTTTAACTGATGGATAGATATTTATTTCCGGACGCTAGTGACTTTGATCTTAATTATTTTTAGTGCAAAAGTAAAGACCTGACCCCTTTGGTTGTTTACCCCTCCTTTTTTGTTAATGCGCCTCATCCCAATTTTTACCCTTACCTACATCTACGATAAGTGGAACTGACAGTTCTGCTGCGCACTCCATCTGCTCGCGTACCATCTGAGTAAGCGCATCCTCTCTCCCTTTCGCCACTTCAAAGACAAGTTCATCGTGTACTTGCATCACCATTTTCGCCTCAAAATCACCCTCTTGCAGTGCACTATCAACGCTGATCATTGCTCGCTTGATGATATCTGCGGCAGTGCCCTGCATCGGGGCGTTGATGGCGGTGCGTTCAGCATATTGGCGGCGCTGTCCATTTCGTGAATTAATCTCCGGCAGGTAGAGCCTACGCCCAAACAGGGTTTCGACAAAACCATCGGTTTTTGCCTGCTCTCGAGTTTCATCCATATATCTTTTCACTCCTGGATAACGATCAAAATAGATCTCAATATAGCCCTGTGCTGCACCACGACTGATCCCTAATTGCTTAGCGAGTCCAAAAGCTGACATTCCGTAGATCAGCCCAAAGTTAATTGCTTTGGCTCTGCGACGCTGTTCACGATCAACTTCATCTAGCGCCACTCCAAACACCTCTGCGGCAGTGGCGCTATGCACATCTCTCCCTTCGATAAACGCAGCAACCAACCCCTCATCTTCTGAGAGGTGCGCCATAATACGAAGTTCAATCTGTGAGTAGTCAGCAGCAACAAGGATATTTCCCTCCTCCGCAATAAAGGCTTGACGAATTTTTCGCCCCTCTTCACTCCGGATTGGAATATTTTGTAGATTAGGATCTGAAGAAGAGAGCCGCCCCGTTACCGCGACTGCCTGATGGTAGGAGGTATGCACCCGCCCTGTGCGCGGATTAATCTGTTTGGGTAGTTTGTCAGTGTAGGTTGACTTGAGCTTACTCATACTTCTATAGGCGAGAATCAGTTGTGGCAGAGTGTACTCTTCTGCCAGCTCTTGTAGCACTGACTCCGCGGTGGATGGCTGCCCTTTGGGGGTTTTTTTGAGAACCGGCAACCCCTGCTGCTCATAGAGAATTGCTTGAATCTGTTTCGGTGAGGCAAGATTAAATGGCTCACCCACTTCGGTAAATGCCTCTTTCTCAATCTCTGCGATTTTCACTGCGAGAACTTGACTCTGCTGCTGCAACATCTGCGCATTCAACGCGACACCGTTACGCTCCATCCGACCCAATACTTCGAGCAGTGGCATCTCCACTTCACGAAATAACTTCTCTCGTTTATACACCTCTCCATCTGTGCCACTCTTCAGTTTTTGCCATAGCGTCTGATGCAGACGCAGCGTTACCTCTGCATCTTCTGCCGCATAAGGGGCTGCCTGCTGAATTGGCACCTCATCAAAACGGAGCTGTTTTTTACCTTTACCTGCGACCTCCGCATAAGAGATTGTCTTCTGCCCCAGATATTTAAGTGCCAGTGAATCCATATCGTGACGGGTTGCGCTACTGTCGATCACATAGGATTCCAACATAGTATCGTACTCAATACCGCGAAGTTCAATTCCATGATTAGCAAAGATAGTCGCATCATATTTTAGATTTTGCCCTACCTTGAGCGCCGTTGGATCTTCTAGCAGTGGACGCAGCTTCTCTAACGCCCCCTCTCGATTAAGCTGCTGCGGCGCCTCAAAATCTTGGTGCGCCAGTGGGAGATAAGCCGCCTCTCCTGCCGCTACCGCAAAAGAGATACCTACCAACTCCGCCTCCATAGGAAGTCGACTGGTGGTCTCTGTGTCAATTGCAAACAGTTCGGTATCAGTCAGCTTCTCAATCCATACATCAAGAGCCTCTTCGGTGAAAATCGTATCCACATTCAGCTCTATTTTTTCAGCCGTCTCAATATGAGTGTTTGTTGAGTGATGAGTATCGGTTATCACTTTTCCTTCAAGCCCCTCTAGCCAACGCTTAAACTCTAACTCAGCATAGAGCTGAATCAGTTTTTCTCGATCCGCCTCAACTCGCTTCAAGGCTGTAGGCTCAACTCCTATATCAACATCACATTTAATTGTGACCAGTTCATACGAGAGCGGCATCTGCTCTAAACTATCATGCAGATTCTCTCCGACCTTGCCACCAATCTCATCAGCGCGATCAAGAATATTTTCTAATGAACCAAATTTATCGAGCCACTTCACTGCGGTCTTAGGCCCTACTTTAGGCACACCTGGTACATTATCTGAGGTGTCTCCTATCAGCGCCAAGTAGTCAACAATCAATTCTGGTGGTACGCCAAACTTTTCTTTGACGCCTTCAACCCCCATCTTCGTTCGGCTCATGGTGTTAATCAGGGTAACCGCTGGGGTGACGAGCTGCGCCATATCTTTATCCCCTGTTGAGATCAGCACCGAGAGTCCAGCTGCCTCCGCCTGCTTGGTCAGCGTACCAATGACATCGTCTGCCTCAACACCTAAGTGAATAATAATCGGATAGCCTAGCGCTTCAATAATCTGATGTAGCGGCTCAATCTGACTGCGCAACTCATCTGGCATTGGCGGGCGATTTGCTTTATAAGCAGGATAGAGATCGTTACGAAAAGTTTTACCTTTCGCGTCAAAAATGACTCCCACTTGCTGAGGATTGTACTCATCCATCAGACTGGTCAGCATATTAATCACTCCATAAATTGCGCCTGTCGGCTGCCCTTTGCTATTAGTCAATGGCGGGAGCGCATGAAAGGCGCGGAATAGATAGGAGGATCCATCAACCAGAATAAGGTCTGGTGAGATTTTAGATTCATTGGCTGTTTTGGTCATTACAAATAGAACTCTTGCTAAATTTAGCGTATCATTATACTACTAAGTGCTAAGTGACAACCTCAATACAATGGAACCTCTTATGAATCTAGTATATAAAATTTTCTCAGTAATACTCTCTCTCGGCATCTTTGCTCAAGCGACTGCCAACGGAACGATGATGCCAATTCTTCCTCCAGAGATTCCTAAAAGTGCGTCACTAAAAGATGAACTCAATAGTGAGTATCATCCAACTGCTGCACAACGCAAATTCTCATACTCATTAGATAACGGAAGCAGTACTGGTTATTTAGACGTACCAATGAATGGCATCAACTCTAATATGCAGCTACCTAAGTGGAAACTATTTAGCTGGGAAACATCAATTCCAGAGTAATGTCAGTCTACACCACAATATCAGAGAGCGATCTAAAAGATTTTCTGAGCCACTACAGTGTTGGAACGTTGGTCAGCTATGAGGGCATTAAAGCTGGCATAGAGAATACCAACTACTTTGTAACCACCTCCACAGGTGAGTTTGTGCTCACAATATTTGAGCAACTAGAGTGGAATGAGCTCCCATACTTTATGGACATAATGGCATTTCTTGCTGAACACAAAGTACCAAGCGCCCACCCTGTTGCCGATAAGATCGGAGGTTATCTGCGCAAGATAGAAGATAGAGAGACTAATACTCTTAAGCCTGTCGCACTTGTAGCTCGTCTAAGCGGCTCTGGCGTAGATAATCCAACCCCGCATCAGTGTGCGGAGCTTGGCGAGGCGCTAGGGAGAATGCATTCACTAGCTCATAACTTCAAAGGAGAGCGAACAAATCCTCGAGGAATTGAGTGGTGCAGAGAAGTTACCGCGAAACTAACCGATAAATTAACTACCGCAGAGCTATCGTTTCTCAATCAAGAGTTAGCGTTTCAAGCTACAACGGAGCGGAGTGACCTTCCTCAAGGAGTTATTCACGCCGATCTATTTAGAGATAATGCACTATTTATTGATGATCATCTTACGGGAATTATAGATTTCTACTACGCTTGTAATGACGCTCTGCTATATGATATTGCAGTTACAGTAAATGATTGGTGCGTAAGTGAGAGCGGCTCTTTAGATCAAGAGCGCAGCACTAACCTTTTAGATAGCTATCAAACTAAACGCCAATTAACAGATCTTGAACGCAGAGAGTGGCGCGCTATGTTGCGAGCTGCTGCACTGCGTTTCTGGCTGTCACGACTTATAGACTTGCACTTTCCACGTCCAGGCGAAATGACACATATCAAGGATCCAGACATATTCCGTAAGATACTACTCTGGCATCGTGAAAATGAGATCAATCTTTAAGTAGATCACTACAGAGCTGTGCAGATAATAAGAGTCATTTTATATACTTTTCAGCCATAATTGTCAGTAGTAAGCACTAAAATTCAGGTATAATTCCCCCACTCTAAATCGCATCATAGTGGTGTGATTAAAGTTTTTTTAATGAATTGATATTGATAAGGAGTCAAATCACTATGCGCATTATTCTTCTAGGCGGCCCAGGAGCTGGTAAAGGTACTCAGGCAAGCCACATTAAGAACAAATACAACATTCCACAGATCTCAACAGGCGATATGCTACGTGCACACGTAAAGTCTGGGAGCGAACTAGGTGTCGCTGCGAAGAAGATTATGGATGAGGGCGGTCTCGTCTCTGACGATATCATCATGGGAATGGTTAAAGAGCGTATCCTTGAAGATGATTGTGCTAACGGCTACCTTTTCGACGGCTTCCCACGCACCATCCCTCAGGCTGACGCAATGAAAGAGGCAAACATCGCAATTGATGCTGTAGTAGAGATTGATGTTCCTGATGAAGAGATTCTAAAACGGATGTCTGGTCGCCGCGTACATCTTAACTCAGGTCGCACCTATCACATCGTATTCAACCCACCTAAAGTAGAGGGTAAAGATAATGAGACTGGTGAAGATCTAATTCAGCGTGATGATGACCAAGAGGCTACTGTTTTAGAGCGTCTTAAAATCTATCACGATCAGACAGAGCCACTCATTAACTTCTACAGCAATGAGGATTGCAACTATGTAAAAGTGAATGGAGTTGGCAGTGTTGACGAGATCAAAGATCAGATCTTTAATGGTCTAGGCTAGAAAAAGCTAGATCAGCTGTAACTATTCAGCTAAAGATAAAAAGCCGCTCATTGAGCGGCTTTTTTGATATTCAGCCTACCAATACACTACCCCAAAACCTCTGACAACTTTTTATCTTATGATTTTAGTCCGTATTAGGTTAACTAAATATTAGTGGTATTGCTTACTCAACTCATGCACCGCATCAACAAATACCCCTGCATTCTCTGGTGAGACATGCTGATGGATACCGTGTCCTAAGTTAAACACGTGCCCTGATCCTTTTCCGTATCTGCTCAAGATTGTTGCCACCTCTTCACGAATTCTTTCTGGTGTGCCGTAGAGTAGTGATGGATCCATATTGCCTTGTAGTGCCACTTTATCGCCAACTTGCGCTCTTGCATTTCCGATATCGACTGTCCAGTCGAGTCCAAGTCCGTCACAGCCTGTCTCTGCCATGGCATCTAACCAGAGACCACCGCCTTTGGTGAATAGAATTACAGGGACTTTTCGTCCATCATTTTCACGAGTCAGCCCATCTACAATCTGCTGCATGTACTGTAGCGAGAACTCTTTGTATGCATCATGTGAAAGTGCGCCACCCCAACTATCAAAGATCATCACGGTCTGCGCACCTGCTGCTATCTGTGCGTTGAGGTAGCTAGTGACTGAGCGTGCGGTAACATCTAAAATTTTATGAAGAAGTTTAGGGTCGGAGTAGAGCATCGCTTTGGTGATCGCGTAATCTTTGCTCGATTTCCCTTCAACCATATAAGTGGCAAGCGTCCATGGGCTACCCGCAAAACCGATCAGTGGCACATCTCCATTAAGCTCTCTACGGATAGTGCGCACCGCATTCATCACATATTGAAGCTCTCCCTCTGGATCAGGAACGAAGAGTTTATCGACATCTGCCGCAGTACGCACAGGTCTCTCAAAGTTAGGCCCCTCGCCCTCTGCAAAATAGAGACCTAACCCCATTGCATCAGGGACGGTCAAAATATCAGAAAAGAGAATTGCTGCATCAAGCGGAAAGCGTCTCAGCGGCTGTAGTGTTACTTCACAAGCAAGCTCTGCATTGCGACAGAGATCCATAAAACTTCCAGCTTCTGCACGCGTTGCTTTGTACTCTGGAAGGTAGCGTCCTGCTTGACGCATCATCCAGACTGGGGTTATATCGACTGGCTCATTTGCAAGCGCCCTTAGAAAACGATCATTCTTTAATTCTGACATATAAATTATATTAACTCCTCTTCATTCTGTTATTATCTCAACCATAATTAACCATTATACTTGAGACTAATAGATGAGTACAAACATAAAATCTACCCCTCGTGAAATCACCACTCCATTCCGTCCTATTCCACTAGATGTTCCAGAGGGAATGAAGCCGAATGAGTTTTTCAATAGCACTGAAAACCTTAATGATCTTGAACATAATAATGGACTACTACGAAATCCAGAAAACTTACTACTCTATCGCAAGGCACTTGGGCATAGCAATCTCTTTGATACCTCAATAATATACAACACATCAAAGACCATTCTAAATCCATTAGGAAGGCCGGTGCGTAGAACGCAAGTTTCAACAGAGGTGAAGAGTGTCTGGAATCGTATGAATGAGATCATCATCAGCTATATGTTAGAGAAGTTTCCAGACCCCGATGACGCGCTTATCTTAGCTGGAGAGGCGAGCCTAGATGCGACTTGGTCACTTACCTCACCTGGAGTACCTAGTATCAGAATGCTCCACAACCACTTTATAGCCTTTGATAAGAGAGAGCTAAGAGAGGCTAAAATATCAGACCCAGCTAATCCTAATTTAACTGACGGAGGACAGCACAGTCTATTTCAATCATATATTAGTGATGTATATCGCGATTTCTTCACTTTTTTAGATCTTAAAATTTTAAAACCAATTAATGAAACTGAAGCTAAGATTGAGGTGACAGGCTATCCGCAGGGTCTGCCAAGCTGGGAGATTACTGGCGGAGTTGCAGCACTAAAAGATATCTGTTTTTGGCGAGAGTATGATCTGATTCTAGAGGGTTTTATAGATTTCTATCGTACCTTCTTCACCCAAGTATCAACTCGTAATGCTCCAATACCAAAAGAGAGCAACTTCCCAGATCAGATTGAACGCAAACTTCTTTTTAATAACGATTTTCTTGCCGCAGCCAAAAAAGTGCGGGAGCAGTGTATTGTTGATCCCAAGTATGCTAACTCTATTCGCTGGCAGCCAGCTTTTAAACAGCTCATCTACCGTAATGATGAAGGTAAATTAATAGTAACTATAAGTCAAAACTCTATCGGAAATGCCATTACAGAACTACTTGGAGTTGTAGTAAAAAGAGATCCGAACGCTGAATCTTATGAGAATAGCGAGCCCGCTTTAATCGAACACTTACTAGAGGTGCGCCGCCGTCTAGTTGACGCTGACTTAGGTGAAGGAATTAAGACTGATTATTGGGGGAGAGAGTGATCTTGAATCATCACCACAGCTCTATATAGTTTCGCAACTCGACTAACTTTCCATGAAAGAAATGAGTCGCACCTTTTATAGGTATAAACTTAACTCTATTCTGTTTTTTACTTAAACTCTCCACCCAGCTCTCCACCTGCGCAAAGGGGACCACCTCATCTTCCTCACCCATAACTATCAATGCAGAGGAGTCGATCCTCTCTATAACTCCCATATCTGGATACATATTTACTGGTGGTGCCACTAGCAAAAGACGTTCGGCATTGAGTTTATTAGCTTGGAGCAGAGCTACTCTTGATCCGAAAGAGAATCCTCCAATCCAGAGCGGGAGCTCTGGATATCTCTGTTGCGCCCAATCAACTACAGCAATTAAATCTTGCTGCTCTCCAGCACCACTATCATGAACACCTTGACTTGCCCCAACCCCTCTAAAATTAAAACGCACAGAGATTACTCCCATATTTACTCCAGCTCTAGCTATTGTGTGAACAACTTTATTCTGCATAGTTCCATTATAGAGTGGATGAGGGTGAGCGATTACTAATAGAGCTTTTGGTTGATCGGCGCTATCTTTAGGAGGTGTCTCAACTAAAACCTCAAGATCACCTACTGCTCCAGTAATTAACAACTGTTTAGATTGCAGCACCATAGCTATTTCAGCTTAAGCCTTTCAACTTCTCTTCCATTTATTATATGCTCATCTATAATCTCATCTATATCCTCTCTATCCACATAGGTGTACCAGACATTATCTGGATAGACTACAACTGTCGGGCCTTCGCTACAGCGTCCCAGACAACTCGACTTATTGATTCTATACTGGTCTGGACCGTGCAGACCTAAATCTTGAACTCTCTGCTTTGCGTATTTGTGTAAAGCTGCGGAACCATGCCTACCGCACCCCTCACTACCATCCTCAGCTTGGTATGTGCAAAAAAATAGATGTCTCTTGTAATAACTCATAATATTTTTCCTATCAATCTCTCTTAAAAACAGGAAGCAGTATACAATATAGTAATGTATCACAATCAACTTATTGAAGCTGCTGATCGCTGTGTACTCTGTGCACTATGCAGCAACCACTGCCCAACATATAAACTCTCTCGAGAAGAGGGCGAATCTCCACGCGGACGGGTGATGCTTGCTGCCGCACTTCTTAAAGGTGAGATAAAGGTTACAAAAAAACTAGAACAAAATTTCAGTCACTGCCTCCTCTGCCGCGCTTGTGAAAGTGTCTGCCCATCAGAAGTTCCCTATAGCGAGATTATAGATGGGGTGAGAGACCGATTACCTATCCCACCATTAAGCTCTCGCCTACTTGAGTGGTTAGCACTACACCCGAAATTTATACTCCAGATAATTGCCATCGCAAACCTTTGGAAACGGCTAAAACTTCCTCTACCACTACTAGCTAAAGCTGCATTACGCCATAATATAGCCAGACAAGATCAGTATAAAACAGCAGCTATAGTTACAAAAAAAAGAGGAAAGGTGGGGTTATTCTTAGGCTGTATCGCCTCACCTTTAGACAAAAGAACCCACCAAGATGCTGAGATACTTTTAACTAAACTTGGATTTGAAGTCGTTATCCCTAAACAGCAACACTGTTGTGGTGCTATCTCTCAACACCATGGAAACTCAAATAGAGTTAAAGAGTTGAATAGTAAAAACCGTATAGCATTTAATAAAGAAAATTTAGATGCGATTATTTTCACCTCGTCAGGGTGTGGGACACAGCTTATTGAACATGGTTGGGAAGCAGCGCCCTCTATTGAAATATGTAACTTCCTACTAAACCAAAGTGAGATTCATAAAATACCCCTCAAACCACTCGCGGCAAAAATATCTCTTCATCACCCCTGCTCTCTAACCAATGTGCTCAAAGGTAGTGCCGCAGTTGAAAGTTTAATCAGACTTATTCCAGAGATAAAACTCTCCCCTCTTGGCTCTAACTCAGATTGCTGTGGAGCTGGGGGAACTCATACTTTGCGTGAGCCACAGCGGGCAGATGCGATTCGCAAACCCAAAATAGATTCACTGCTAGAGTCAAACGCATCTATCCTCCTCTCCACAAATTTTGGCTGCGCTCTACATCTGACTGAAGGGATATATAGAGCGCAACTTAAAAAAGGTGAAGATGCGGTTAATATAGAAGTAATGCATCCAGTATCATTAATAGTCCAACAGTTACAATAGATAAAAAAATTAACTATAAGAAAGTTGAATTATTATTGTACTTAAAGTAGTATCTTTCATATTATGCATACCACTAAAGATCCCATTCTTACTACTGCGATAGAATTAACTGAACAAGATGATCACTTAGCTCTGCGCCAAACTCTTATTGATGGAGTTAAGCACTCTACTGGGGTAGAGAATGTATCACTCTTTGAGATGAAAGTTAACTATGATAGTGATAAAGAGGAGAGGGAGGAAGAGGGGAAGCAAGCAATCATCTACTATCGGAATGCGATGGATCAAAATGCTCTCTTTAAAAACATCGAACAACGAAAGATGATGCATGAAGCATTAAAAAAGAGAGCCGTCCGCTCCGACACAAACCCCAACAATCGAAATAAGCGCTACGCAATACCTATTCTAGGAGGAGTTATTAGTGAAATACTCTCGGTTGAAACCAATAAAATCTCTGAAAATAGTTTTCATACTATTGATTTTTTAGTCAAGATCTATCGCAACTATATGCTCCTCTTAAACAAGTATGAGCGGGATGCCCTGACTGGACTACTCAACCGGCGCTCCTTCGAAGAGCGTCTTAATCGCTGCATTAACCAGATGCTTGAGACAACTCTCAAAGAGAAAGATGCAGCGGAAAAAGGTCAATCAATTCCTACCGAAGAGATACCGCACCTTGCAGTACTAGACATTGACCATTTCAAACTAGTCAACGATACTTACGGACATCTCTATGGAGATGATGTACTCCTACTCTTTTCTAACAAAATGAAAGAGAGTTTCTCTGCAGAGACTAGTCTCTACCGTTTTGGTGGTGAGGAGTTTGTGGTAGTTATGAATTCAAGTAAAAGTAATGCCCTAGCAGAGTTAGAGAAGTTTAGAAAAGAGATTGAAAGATTTAACTTCCCCCAGGTTGGAACTGTAACGGTCAGTATAGGGTTTACACAAATAGATGATGGCTGCACAGTATCAAGTTCAATTATTGATCGTGCAGATCAAGCTCTCTACTACGCTAAAGAGCATGGAAGAAATCGCACCTGCTCATACGATGAACTAATCAAGAGTGGAGAGCTGGTAAAGAAAACTATTGAAGAGGGAGAGACTGAGCTTTTTTGACAGCCAGAATATATCTTTGAAAACTGCCCCATATTGTGTATAATTCTGCTCGTATTTGGTCAATCAAACCTTAACCTACTTATTCAAGGAACAGTTAACTATGTCAAAACAACATCCAGTTATTGCAATTACCGGTTCATCTGGCGCTGGAACTACTACAGTAAAACGCGCTTGTGAACATATTTTTATGCGTGAACAACTTAATGCGCTAATCGTTGAAGGTGATAGTTACCACCGCTTTGATCGTGCCGATATGAAAGCACGGGTTGAGGAAGAGGAGGTTAAGGGTAATAAAACATTTAGTCACTTCGGTCCAGAAGCGAACCATTTTGAACTTCTCGCCGATAACTTTGCCTCTTATGGTAAGAGTGGAGAGTGTGATCGTCGCTACTACCTACATAGTGATGAAGAAGCTGCTGAGCACAATGCGCGCCTTAATACAGATCTAACCCCAGGACAATTTACTCCGTGGGAAAAAGTTGGAGCAGGCACTGATCTACTATTCTATGAGGGATTGCACGGTTTAGTAAATACTGATGAGGCTAAAGTTTCTCAACAAGTTGATCTTGGAATAGGTGTAGTACCAATTGTTAATCTAGAGTGGATTCAGAAGATCCATCGTGATAGCTCTGAACGCGGTTACTCTGCAGAGGTTATCGTTGACACTATCTTGCGCCGTATGCCAGATTATATTAACTACATAACTCCTCAATTCTCTGAGACTGATATCAACTTCCAACGCATCTCTACAGTTGACACTTCAAATCCATTTATAGCTAGAGACATCCCAACACCTGACGAGAGCTTTATTGTGATTCGCTTTAAAGACCCTAAAAAACATAATATAGATTTCTCACATCTCTTAGATATGTTGGAAGGATCTTTTATGTCTCGCCGTAACACTATTGTCACTCCAGGAGGCAAGATGGGACTGGCAATGGAAATTATTTTGGCACCTATTATTCATAATATGATGCAAAAATAGATATTTTTTTACCAATACTATTCGTTCCCACCACTTATTTATCTATCCAGATGGTGGGAACGAATGTTATTACTGAATCAGCGTACCAATTCCGCGATCCGAGAAGATCTCTAACATTACTGCATGCTCAACTCGACCATCGATAATATGTGAACTGGCAACACCTTCCTCTACCGCCTCTAATGCAGTACTTATCTTAGGAAGCATTCCACCGTAAATAGTTCCATCTGCAATAAGCGAAGCTACCTGCTTACTATCTAATCCAGTAAGTAACTCTCCATCTTTATCTAACAACCCTGGCGTATTAGTTAAGAGAATTAACTTTTCAGCACCTAACGCTTGAGCCATTTTACCAGCTACAAGATCTGCATTTATATTGTATGATGCTCCGTCTTCACCAACACCTATTGGTGCAATAACTGGAATAAAATCCCCACTATCCAACATCTCTACCACTGCGGTATTTATTGCTGAAACCTCTCCTACATGTCCGAGGTCAATAATTTCTGAACCGTGCTCTTCGCCTTTTTTCATCTCTAATTTATTAGCCTGAATAAGCTGCCCATCTTTACCAGTTAGTCCTACAGCATTGCCACCGTGGCTATGAATAAGGTTGACTATCTCTTTATTCACCAACCCACCGAGAACCATCTCCACCACATCCATAGTCTCGTGATCAGTTACTCGCATCCCTCCTATAAATTCACTCTCTTTACCAATTTTCTCAAGTAGTGCCCCTATCTGTGGCCCTCCTCCATGCACCACAACTGGATTTATTCCAACAAGCTTCAAGAGCACCACATCGCGAGCAAACCCTCTCTTGAGATGATCCTCAGTCATAGCATTGCCACCATATTTTATAACTACTGTCTTACCACGAAAGCGTTGAATATATGGAAGTGCTTCGGATAGTACTCGCGCAAATTCACGACTGGTCTCTTGATCTAATGCCATATTTTTATCCTCCTAAAATGGGATATCCAAATTTGAATCTACCTTTAATAGCTCTTGCTTAAATGTCTGCTGCACTCTCTTCAACACCTCTTCACTATCAGCTTCAAAACGAAGCACCAAAACAGGGGTGGTATTAGATGGACGCACTAACCCCCAACCATCAGGGTAGTCTACTCGTATCCCATCTATAGATATAATATCTCCACCTGCAAAACTTGCTTGCTCTTTTAATTTTTGCATAAACGCATAGTGCTCACCTTCGGCAAAGGAGATATTTAGCTCTGGGGTATTTACTGTATCTGGAAGTTCATTAAAGATCTCTGCACTCTCTCTTCCATCCTGAGCAACAATCTCAAGTAGACGAGCGGCTGTGTATAGCGCGTCATCAAAACCATACCAGCGCTCTTTGAAAAATATGTGACCACTCATCTCTCCAGCCAGCAGCGCCCCACTCTGTTTAAGCTTCTGCTTTATAAACGAGTGCCCAGTTTTCCACATAGTTGGCTTGCCACCAGCTTTGCGAATAACCTCAGGAAGGTTACGGGTACACTTTACATCAAAGATAACTTCTGATCCCGGGTTGCGAGAGAGAATATCTTGCGCATAGAGCATCATCTGACGATCTGCAAAGATAAGATTTCCTGCTGAATCAATAACTCCAAGACGATCTCCATCTCCGTCAAACGCTAGCCCTAGATCTGCTTTAAGATCCAAAACCATCTCTTTAAGCTCAACCACATTCTCTGGTTTACTTGGGTCTGGATGGTGGTTTGGAAAGGTTCCATCAACATCGCAATAGAGCTCTGTAACTTCACAGCCGAGCTTGCGCAGCAACTCTGGAGCTACTCCACCTGCTACGCCATTACCGCAATCTACAACTAGCTTGAGCGGTTTCTCTATCTGCATATCTGTGATAATACGCTCCATATAGTCTTGAGTGATATCTACTTTACGCAGCGACCCTTCCCCCTCTAATAGATCATTCTCCACAATACGACGACGCAGATCTACGATAGCATCGGCAGAGAGTGTCTCTCCAGCAGCCACTACTTTAAGACCGTTATACTCTGGCGGATTGTGGCTTCCCGTAACTGCCACACAGGATCCAGCATCAAGGTGTACTGCGGCAAAGTAGATCATTGGAGTTGGAGCCTGCCCTATATCTATAACCTCCATCCCTGAACTCTGGAGACCTCTCATCAAAGCATTTTGCAACATTGGTCCAGAGAGTCTTCCATCTCTACCTACAACTATAGTTTTAACTCCTCTAGCTTGACTCTCACTCCCAACTGCGCGCCCAACTTGTTCAACCACATCCTCAGTTAATGCATCAGCAACCACTCCTCGAATATCGTAGGCCCTAAAAATTGACTCTGGAATTTTGCTATCTATACTCATAATTTATTTTTTCCCTGTATGTCCAAAACCGCCTTCGCCTCGTTCAGATTCAGTGAACTCATCTACCACATTAAATCCAACCTCTACTATAGGTACAAAAACCATCTGCGCAATACGCTCACCTGGCTCTATAATAAATGGTGTTGAGCCTCTATTCCAACAAGACACAAAGATCTGCCCTTGATAATCAGAGTCTATTAACCCCACCAAGTTTCCTAAAACTATACCGTGCTTATGTCCTAAACCTGAACGAGGTAATAGAGTAGCCGCTATCCCTCTATCCTCCATATGAATAGCTATTCCAGTTGGAATAAGTTCAGTCTCTCCTGGAGTTAGCTCTATAGAACTGTCGATACATGCTCTTAAATCCATACCTGCTGAACCGGCCGTTGCATAATGAGGTAGAGGATACTCTCCACCTATTCTTTTATCTAATATTTTCAACTCTACACTTTTCATTTTTTCTCCAACTCCTCTTTCTGTTCTCTTACTCTTAATCCAATAAACTCGATTAGCTGCCGTGCAATATCAGTTTTACTACTGCGTTTTAATAACTTCTCACCACCATCCCAATATAGAGTAACCTCATTCTCATCACTTCCGAATGGTGAATCTTCCCCTCCCACCAGATTAGCTGCAACTATATCGACCCCTTTAGATCTACGCTTACCCTCTCCATTTGTAGCTAAATTTTCTGTTTCAGCAGCAAACCCTACACTATATGGAGAATTTTTACGGGCAGCAACTTCTGCTAATATATCTCTATTTTTCACCAACTCTATAGTCATGGTATCCGCAGATTTTTTAATCTTATGTTGCTTATACTTAGCTGGCCTATAGTCTGCAACTGCAGCAGTTCCAATAAATAGAGTGGCATTCTCTATAACCTCTTCAACTGCACTCATCATCTGCTCTGCGCTCTCCACTACAACACGCTTTACAAAATCGGGGGTATCAAGGGCACAATCTCCTGCAATTAGGGTAACTTTAGCCCCTGCATCTACAGCGGCTTGGGCAATAGCAAAACCCATTTTACCAGAACTGCGGTTACTTATAAAACGGACTGGATCAAGAGGTTCTCTAGTAGCGCCAGCAGTAATTACAAGTGACTCCCCTTGCAGAGCTCCTGTGCTAAATTTAGCTGAAACTTCCTCTACTATCTGGTCCGGCTCTACCATTCTACCTAAACCAACATCTCCACACGCCTGCTCACCAGAAGCAGGACCAACTATTCTAACTCCCCTCTCCGTTAGCTTAGATATATTCTGTTGGGTGGCACTATTACTCCACATCTCCATATTCATTGCGGGGGCAAAAAGCTTAGGAGCTCTAGAGGCAAGTAGAACTGCAGCCAACAGATCATCTGCTCGCCCAGCAGTATGCCGTGAGAGCAGATCTGCAGTCGCAGGAGCAACCAAAATCAGATCTGCCCACCGCGCAAGTTCGATATGCCCCATACCTGTAACTGTATCTTCACCGGTAGCAACACCTAATTCAGACTCTAAATCGATTAACTTAGTATGCACAGGATTAGCTGAAAGTGCTTGAAAAGTTAACTCACCAACAAACTGTTGTGCTGCAGCTGTCATTACCACCCTAACCTCAGCCCCCTTTTTAACCAACAGGCGTACTAGTTCTGCACTCTTATATGCAGCAATACCACCACACACTCCAAGTAGAATACGACGATTTTGTAAGGTTATATCACTCATAAGATGGCTATCTTATCACTTGATGAATTTAGGGATCAAATTTATTAAAGTTGAAGTGACACCCATAAACAGGTAACAACTATTAAGAGCCTATATATAGATCCTAAGAATATCGTAGAGAAAATACCAAACTAGGAAGATAATCTAGACAGATTGAAGCTAACCAACACAATTGGAATTTAATATAGTGGCAATTACTGACTGGCCAGCAAGTGAACGACCCAGAGAAAAGCTGATAGAGAAAGGGGCTTCAGCTCTCTCAGATGCAGAGCTGTTAGCTATTTTCCTGCGTACAGGAGTTAAGGGGAAGAGTGCTGTTGACCTTGCTCGTGATCTGCTCATTACATTTGGCGGATTACGCCAACTACTAGAGTCAACTCATATAGAGTTCTGTTCTGCTCATGGATTAGGGGATGCTAAATATGCTCAACTTCAAGCCGTATTAGAGATGTCATCACGCCATCTTAAAGCTCAACTATACAGAGAGGATGTAATGAAAAGTCCTCAACTCACTAGAAGTTATCTCAGTAGCAAACTGCGCAGTTACAATTATGAAGTTTTTGGAGCACTGTTTTTAGATAATCAACATCGCATAATTTCTTTTAAAGAGCTCTTTACTGGAACCATTGATAGCTCCAGCGTTCATCCTCGCGAAGTTGTACAGAGCGCGCTTATTCATAATGCAGCTGCTGTAATATTTGCCCACAACCATCCTTCTGGAATAGCTGAACCTAGTGCGGCTGATCGTAATATAACTTCTCGCCTTAGCGATGCTTTGGCTCTAATTGATATCCGCGTACTTGACCATATTATTGTTGGGGATAGTGATAACACAACTTCTTTCTCTGAACTTGGTCTTATCTAGTGCATGATATATTTTAAAAACATATCTCATGAATTCGGTTTTACCATAACAGAAATTTTGATAACTCTTGCTCTGCTTGCAACTCTTATGGCTCAACTCACTCCAGACCTCTCCACTATGCTTCAACAGAGTCAACTAAAAAGTGCTGCTGTTGAGTTCAGCCAAGCACTCCAACTCACTCGCAATGAAGCTATTAAACGGAATATGAAAGTTACCATCTGTAAAAGTAGTAGCGGTTCACAGTGTAAGAGCAGCGTAAATTGGGAAGACGGATGGATCATCTTTGAAAATTTAGATGGTGATAGTAGGGTTGACTCTAACGATACAATATTCGCACAACATAACGCACTACCAGTTGGGATCACTTTGCGGGGAGGTCATAACTTCAAAAATAGAGTTACCTATAAAGCCACCGGAGACTCGACCAGCTTTAGCAGCTTAATCTTTTGCAATAATAGCGAACTTGCTGGATCACAAATTATATACATCAATAGCACCGGAAGAATTCGAATCGCTGAAGATAGTGATGGCGATGGTATCCCAGAGAATAGTGATGGTGCCAATATCAGCAGTTGTGGATAGAGGAGTGAGTATATTCAGAGATAGCGATGGGTTCTCATTGATAGAGCTTCTGATAGCACTATCAATTATTGCAGTAGTAGCTGCCATGGTGATGCCATCATACAGTGAACAGTTGATACAAGTTAGACGCAGTGACGGTACGACTGCACTTACCACTTTTTCCCAGCGAGTAGAACGACATTTCCTTGAAAACGGCAGTTATAGCTCTGCAACCACAGATCTTTATAAAGCTCTGTCTGAGAGTGGTCACTATACGCTATCAATTACTACTACTGCCTCAAGTTACGCTCTAACAGCAACTCCGACCTCTAGCCACTCTGGAGACTCGTTGTGCGGAACCCTAACTCTTAATAATTTAGGGGTAAGAGGAAGTGGTGGTAGTGGTGCGGTCACTGAGTGCTGGTAATACTAACGCAACGCAACTCAATAATTAACTCAACGCAACTCTTCGGGGAGTGGAAAGAATACAGACTCTATTTCACCACTCACTTTGCCGTTCCATTCACCCCCAAACTCCATAAGTCTCTCCATCACACCTTCCACCAAATTCTCTGGCGCAGAGGCGCCGGCAGTAACTCCTACTGACTCCACCCCACTGAACCACTCACTCTTAAGCTCTTGCGCATGATCAATTAAATATGCTGCCACCCCAAGCTCCTCTGCTATCTCGCGCAACCTATTTGAGTTAGAGCTATTGGATGAACCCACAACCAACACCACCTTACAATTTTCAGCAAGGAGTTTAACTGCATTCTGTCTATTCTGAGTCGCATAACAGATGTCATCTTTCTTAACTCTCCGAAGAGCTGGGAAGCGCTCTTTAAGTGCGCTCACCACTTCCGCCGCGTCATCCATTGAGAGGGTAGTCTGGGTTGCATAAGAGATACTCTCGGTTAATTCAATTTTGAGATCACCAACTTCCTCAACATTCTCAACTAGGTAAATATCACCTCCTTTACTATCTGTAGGATATCGCCCTAGCGTCCCCTCCACTTCTGGATGACCTGCATGCCCTATCAGCACTACATCTCTACCTGCTCCACCATCCCGTGCGACCTGCTTATGCACCTTAGTTACTAACGGACAAGTTGCATCAAATACAGTTAAATTTCGTGTTGCTGCATTCTGTTCTACTTTTTCTGAAACTCCGTGTGCACTAAAAATGACTTTAGCTCCAGCGGGGACTTCATCTAACTCCTGCACAAAAATTGCGCCTAATTTGCGCAGACGCTCCACTACATAGCGATTATGTACAACTTCATGGCGCACAAAAATAGGTGCTCCAAATAGTTCTAAAGCTCTCTCTACAATTGTAATAGCACGCTCTACCCCAGCACAAAATCCTCTTGGTTGTGCTAACTCAATCTTCAATGGATATAACCTTAACTTCAAACTTTAGATCTCGTCCTGCTAAAGGGTGGTTAAAATCTACCATAACTTCACTACCCTCAACTGATACTATAGTTGCAGGAACTTCATCACCTGCTGGTGACTCAAAGTAGATCACTACCCCTGCCGCTATCTCTGCCGTATCCTCAAACTGCTGTTCAAAAGTATCCATTGGAATTGAGTGAATCTGTGTAGAGTCAACCGCACCAAAACCGTACTCTGCCGCAATAATAAAGCTCTCTTCAGCTTCTACGCTCAACCCTAATATTAGCTCTTCCAAAGCAGGAAAGAGTGCCCCATCACCAACTGTAAATATAAATGGGTCTTGCACCGTAGATGAGTCCACCTCACTATCATCAGTAAGAGCTAGACGATGAACTATAGATACTTTAGATCCAATTTTTATTATCTGATTTTCCATTAGCGTAGTATACTCCTGTTTATGGTTAATTATTATTGGCGTGGAACTGACTTAACTGGAAAAGTACTTCAGGGGTATAGTTCTGCACCTAATCTAACAAAAATTAAAGAGACTCTACGCCAACGCGGGGTAGATCGAGTTCGTCTATTTAAAATGCCGAACATTCAAGCTATAACCGCAAGATCTATCCCTGCATCTCAGATCACTCTCTTTATTCGGCAACTATCCACTCTACTCTCGTCAGGATTAAATCTTGCTCGTGCACTTGAAGGTATTATTAGTGGAATATCTAATCCACAACTTAAAAAAATGGCAGAAGAGATTCTCTTAGAACTTCAAAACGGAGATAGTTTCTCCAAAATTTTAGCACGCCGTGATAACTACTTTGATAACTTCATAATCCACCTCATTAGTTCTGGTGAAAGTAGTGGAAACCTTGCGCTGTTACTGGAGAGGGCTGCAGAGCATAGAGAAAAAAATAGATTGCTCCAGCAGAAACTATGGAAAGCACTATCATATCCATTAGGAGTGTTTGTTTTTACATTGATGATTTCACTTTTTCTATTGCTGCAGGTAGTTCCTCAATTTGAGATTCTATTCCACAATCTTGGAGGTGAACTTCCTCCGCTTACCAAAAAAATATTAGACCTTACCCATTTTCTAAAAGAGTATCTTTTTGAACTCCTAGCTATTGTCGCAGCTACCGTCGTTACAGCAGTCGCTCTATACAGAACTAATCTTAGAGTCAAAACTATTACAGACCGTATACTACTCTCTCTCCCAATATCTGGAAGTAGTATTAAAGAGGTGACTATATCAAGACTCAGCCGCACTCTATCTACACTCCAAGAGGCGGCTATTCCCCTCCACATTGGACTTGCTACTGCTGCCAAGATGACTAGCAATACCCCTCTGCAAAACGCTATTAAAAATATCCACGCTTCAGTAATAAAGGGGATATCTCTCTCTAATGCCATTGCTGATGAAACTCTTTTTCCACCAATTGCGGTGCAGATGGTTAGAGCTGGAGAGGAGAGTGGCGATCTTCCTTTAATGCTTGCTCATCTTGCCAACTACTATGAGAAGGAGGTTGAGCAGCGCATCTCTCAGCTAACAACACTTATTGAACCACTTCTAATTCTGCTTATTGGTGGAATGGTTGGAGTGCTAGCTATTGCACTCTATCAACCAATTTTTCAGATTGGACACCACATATGACAAGTTTAAATATAGAGCAACTTCCAATTAATTACCTATTTTTTATAGCTGGAATATTTGGTGCAGTTGCTGGCAGCTTCATCAGTATGCTAGTTCATCGACTCCCCAACATACTACAGCGTCAATGGAATGATGAGTGTCGCGCCTATCTTACTGAGCAAAATAAGAACAAAGATTATAGTACAGCAAGTAGTGTCGATGAACCTCCTCCTGAATCACTTGCCTTCCCCAACTCATACTGTCCTCACTGCAATAGCCCCCTACGCCTCATAGATAATATCCCAATTTTCGGTTTTTTAATAAACAGGGGCAGATGCCACAACTGCAGCAACACTATACACTGGCGCTATCTTGCTATAGAGCTACTAGGAGTATGTGTTGCAATCTTATCTATACTAACCTTTGGAGTAGATATATCTGCAGTTGCAGCGATGCTATTCGGTTGGACACTACTAGCGCTACTATTTATTGACCTAGAGCACCAACTACTCCCAGACTCACTAACTCAACTCCTTCTATGGGGTGGCTTACTCATAAACAGTAAAGCTATCTTCACCACACTCAACAGCTCTCTCTGGGGTGCCGTACTTGGTTACCTATCACTCTGGTTAATACTTCATATCTATCGAATCATAACTGGGCGCGACGGTATGGGTTACGGTGATCTAAAACTACTCGCAGCTCTCGGGGCATGGTGTGGATGGGAGATGCTCCCACAAATAATACTTATTGCATCAATAACAGGTATATTAATCAGTATTCCAGCACTGTTACGAAGTAATAAGGCTCTCACTAGCGCCATTCCATTTGGACCATTTCTCGCTATAGGTGGTTGGAGCGCACTACTCTGGGGGGAATCTATAAACAATATATTTGCTGCGATAGGAAGAGTATTCTTATGAATAGAAAACCGATTCCAAAAATTGGATTAACTGGAGGAGTTGGTTGTGGCAAAAGTAGTATCGCAGAAATATTTTCTGAGCACGGAGCAGTAATAGTTGATGCTGACATTGCAGCACGAGAAGCTGTGACCGTTGGAAGCCGAGGACTAGAGCGACTAAAAGAGATATTTGGAACGCAAATTATAAACAGCAGTGGAGAGCTTAATAGAGATAAACTCAGAGATATAATCTTCTCTAACTCAGAGCATAGAGAGGAGGTTGAGAATATCCTTCACCCTATTATTAACCAGATAATAGAAAAAAAAATAGTAGCAATAGAGTCAGCTAAACAGCAGGCTCCTTATATTTTATTAGTAATTCCTCTCTTATATGAGAAGAGAGAGAGCTACCAATTAGATCGAGTATTGGTTGTAGATCTTCCTCAAGAGATCCAGATTGAGAGAGTGATGCAACGCGACAATATAAGTATAGACAAAGTAAAAAAAATAATTAAAGCTCAAAGCAAAGCAGAGCAGAGACTATCAATGGCTGACGACATACTCACTAACATTAACTCAAATGATATGAAAAAAGAGGTAAAGAGGTTACATCAAAAGTATTTAACTTTGTAATGCACGGATACAGTTACGGTAGTACATATAGATTATGCTAATAGTATCTATTCACCTCATCGTGCGCAATTTTCCATATTCATAGTCAAAAACGGTATACTTTTTAAATTATAATATTAACTCTTGGAAATCTATGGACTTAAAACTTAAAAATAGACGGGCACTGGTACTAGCCTCATCTGATGGTCTTGGTAAAGCTGTGGCAGCGGAACTTATTGCTGAGGGGGCTAATGTAATTATTAGCTCTCGAAATATAGAGAAGCTTGAAATAACTGCAACTGAAATTGGTGTGCATAGTTTTATAAAGTGTGACCTCAGTGATGCTAGTTCGATAGAACCACTCATTGTTGAGGCAGCAGAAGCATTAGGAGGACTCGATATCTTAGTAACTAATGCTGGGGGACCTCCTGCTGGCACTTTTGCTGACCTAACAGACCAACAGTGGTACGATGCATTCCAAACACTTTTTATGTCTGTAACTCAGTCGATTAGAGCTGCCCGCCCCATTATGGCAGAACAGCAGTGGGGTCGAATTGTAATGATCACCTCAGTGGCAGGAAAAGAATCAGTTCATAATCTAACCCTCTCTAACTCACTGCGTGCGGGTTTGCACGGCTTAATGAATACCTTAAGTAAAGAGCTCGGTGCAGAGGGGATCACGGTCAATGCGGTTCTTCCAACTTATACAGAGACCGAACGCTTGAAACAGTTAAAGGTTGATCGTGCAGCACTCACAAAACAGATTCCTGCTGGACGATTAGGTCAGCCTGAAGAGCTGGCTAAACTAGTTACTTATCTCTGCTCTGATATGGCCGGTTTTATCAGTGGACAGGCAGTTGGATTTGATGGCGGTAGTATGCAATCGGTTTAGACTATATTTACATATTAGCAGCGCTACTAGTTATTTTGAGCGTTAAAATACTATCCTCTACTCTAAGATAACTACAATGTAAAACCTTAAAAATATGTGAAGTTAAGTATGTACTTTAAAGTTGAGTCCGTATTATTAAGTTATCCATTTCTGCCTTCCCAGATACTATATATTTTATCAGACCAATGCGTCTGCACCCACGCTAAGATTGAGTCAATCTCCTCATCGCTAAGCATATCTTTAAACGATGGCATCTGTCCTCCTATGGAGAGACCTCCCTCCCTAACTGTTTTTTTCAGCAAAGAGAGAGAATGGTGCCAAGTGTGACCTGAACCATTTAATGGTGGAGCTGGATATTTACCATTCTCATCTAGATCTCTCCAGTTATAGACAGACGCCGCTTCTGGCCCATGACATGTCGCACAGTGAAGCTTAAAGAGTTCTTTACCTTGCTCAACCTGCTGCTCGCTATACCAGCGCCCATTGCTCACACTATTACCATCCATCCGCTTAGATAACTGCACAACTATGAACAACAATACAAGAAGCACCCCCCATCCTAACAATGTTTTCCTATCCACTTACTAATTACTTAGATATCTATTTTTAGATTCGAATGGCATCATTAACATACCAGGAAGGCGCTCTACTTGTTTTGGATCACGAAATTCATTGAGACCAATAGTCATCTCTTCATGACTCTCTAACGGTTGTGCTATATAAGTTCCAAACATCCTATCCCACCAAGGAAGACTAAATCCAAAATTAGAGTTTATCAATGGTTCATGGACTGAGTGATGAACTCTATGCATATCTGGGGTTACGATAAGAAGTCGTAATATCCTATCAAATTTTCTTGGAATATATATGTTACCGTGGTTAAACATTGCGGTAGCATTTAGCATAATCTCGAAAATAATTACTGCTATGACAGATGGACCTAACAGCATTATAGTTGCGAACTTAATCAACATTGAGAAGATTATTTCAAGAGTATGAAAGCGAGCTCCAGTTGTCACATCATAATCTAGATCGGCATGATGTACTCGGTGGAGTCGCCAGAGAAGTGGGATAGCATGCACCATTATATGTTGCAAATAGATAATCAAATCCATTGCTATCACTGCAATAATTAGAGCAAGCGGTGCTGTAATTTGATAGTAACGTAAAACTCCCCACCCTTGCTGCTCTGCAACCACTGCAACCCCAACCGCTGCGGCTGGAAATAAAAGACGAATTACCAAACTATTTAGAAATACGATCCCTAAATTATTTAACCAACGCCCGCTCTTTGGAAGAGTAAGTTTACGCCGAGGAGATATGACCTCCCATACAGAAATGACTGTAAACACCCCGAAGAAAAAGCTTAAACGAATAGGTAGTTCATTTTCTAGAGCTACTTCAATCCAGCTCATTAACTTTTATACCAATTAAGATTTAACTCTCTGGCTGCCCGCACATCATCTAAACGGCGCACTGGAAGTGTCCATGGCGCATCTTTTAACATCTCTGGAGTATGCTCTGCCTCAGATAATATTGCCGCCATTGCATCTACAAATAGATCTAAAGTCTCTTTATCCTCTGTCTCTGTTGGCTCTATCAGAAGACACTCTGGAACTAATAGTGGAAAATAAGTTGTAGGCGCATGATGTCCGTAGTCTAAAAGGCGTTTAGCAAAGTCCATAGTTGATATATTGAAACTTTTTGCTTCATTTTTGAGTGTCACAATAAACTCATGAGTTGCACGACGATCTGGGAGTGCCAGCGTAAATCCAGCTTCTTGCAACCTCTTCATCAGATAATTAGCGTTAAGCACTGAATACTCTGCAACCCGCTCCATCCCTTTACTACCCAACATTCTTGCATAGATATAGCCTCGTAGCAGAACACCCACATTACCACTCCAAGCAGATAGACGACCAATCGTCCGAGGGCAATCATCCTCATCTAACCAACGATATTCAGACCCAAATTTCCCCACCATCGGAATTGGCAGGTATGGAGATAATCTTTTATTTGCCACAACTGGGCCTGACCCTGGTCCACCACCACCATGTGGAGTCGAAAATGTTTTATGCACATTAATATGAATTACATCAAACCCCATATCACCAGGTCTTGTCTTGCCTAAAATCGCATTTAGGTTAGCCCCATCATAATAGAGCAGCCCTCCAGCCTTGTGCATAATTGACGCAATCTCCTCAATCTGGCGTTCAAACACACCGAGAGTTGAAGGGTTGGTCAACATAATACCTGCTGTTGCGGGCCCCACTACCTCTCTAAGTGCTGCAATATCTATATCACCAGTTTTAAGATCGGTTGGAATTTCACGCACTTTGTAACCACACATCACCGCCGAAGCAGGGTTAGTACCATGCGCCGCATCTGGCACCAGTATCTCACTGCGATCGCTATCACCTCGATCATCATGATAAGCACGAATCATTGCAACTCCTGCAAACTCCCCCTGTGCGCCAGCCGCTGGAGAGAGTGATGCTGCCTCCATCCCAGTGACTTCACATAAAATCTCTTGGAAATCATAAAGTGATACTAAAACACCTTGCCCCAGTGCAACATCACTGGCCGGATGACGATTAATAAAACCAGACTGCATCGCAAGTGTATTTGAGGCTCGTGGATTGTACTTCATCGTACAGGAGCCGAGTGGGTAGAAGTTAGTATCGATAGAGAAATTTTTCTGAGAGAGCTCAGTATAGTGACGCACCGTCTGTAGCTCTGAGACCTCTGGAAGTTTAGCTTTACTCTTGCGTCTTAAGTTTAAGGGTATATCTGCCGCAAAAATTTCACTATCTGCAGCGTATGAAGTAGCAGCAACTTGCTGCGCTCTATTCTCTCGTCCAGCTTCGGAGCGTTCAAAAATTGTACTCATCACTCACCCTCCACTTCTGTTACTTCCATCACTTCTAACTCCGAAATAAGAGCCGCCTCTAATACAGTTGCAAAGCGCTCTATCTCATTATCTGTACGCAACTCTGTTGCACAGACTAGTAGTCCATTCTCAATTTCCGGATAGTGTTGTTCGAGTGAGATACCACCGACAATATCCTGCCACACCAAGGTTGCCAGCACTTCGTCTACTGGTCTTGGCAGGGTGATGACCGCTTCATGAAATAGTGGGGAGCTAAAATATTGCTCAACCCCATCAATCTGAGTCAGCCGTTCAACTAGCTTAGAGGTGTTACGATGCGAAGCAAGCGCCATTTGAGATAGCCCTTTATTGCCAAGCAGACTCATAAAAATTGTAGCAGCCGTCACCATCAACCCTTGGTTGGTGCAGATATTTGAGGTCGCCTTAGAGCGTCTAATATGTTGTTCACGCGCCTGCAGAGTGAGCGAATATCCAATTTCACCCTCTTGATCTAAGGTCTGACCAATCAGCCGTCCAGGAAGTTGACGTACAATTTTCTGAGTACAACAGAGGAATCCAAAATATGGACCACCTGATGATAGAGGAATTCCAAGCGGCTGCCCCTCTCCACAGACAATATCAGCACCTTGCTCACCCCACTCTCCTGGAACACTAAGTTGCGTTACCGCAATCGGGTTAACGCAACCAATGACTAACATACCATATTTATGTGCCCAATCAGTCAGCGTATGTACATCTTCTAGCGTACCAAAATATCCTGGAAGAGGAATGACCAGAGCAGTGTAATCATCATCTTTATCATCACCCCCCTTGCCAATATGTAGCGAATCCGGATCAATGGTGCCGCTCTCAACATTATAGTCTAGCGATACCAACTCAATTCCTTGATGCTTAACCAGCGTTTCAACCACTCTTCGGTAGATTGGATTGACCGTGGAAGGCATTAAAATTCGTTTTGTTTTAGAACGACGATTCACTCGTACTGCCATCAACACCGCTTCAGCCAATGCGGAGGCGCCATCATAGAGTGACGCATTAGAAACATCCATCGCCATTAAGCTTGAGATCATCGACTGGTACTCATAGAGCAGCTGCAGCGTTCCTTGACTTGCCTCTGCCTGATATGGAGTGTAGGCGGTATAGAACTCACCTCGCGTAGTGATCTCCCAAACTGCAGCAGGAATATGGTGCTGATAAGCCCCACCACCCGCAAAACAGAGCACTCCATCATCTTCAGACGCACGCTCACGCATAAGCTGTGCGACTTCCATTTCGCTTAAACTGGGGCGTGCAATCTCACTAATAACATTTGAGTCAACCCGTAATGATTCAGGGATCTCTTCAAATAGTGCATCTATATTTTGCACACCAATAGTGTGTAGCATCTCCTCCTGTTCGGAAGAGGTATGGGGGATAAATGGCATACCAGCTATTCTGCATCAACAACCGCTTGGTACTGTGTCGCATCAAGCAGATTATCTATATCGGAAGCATTATCAATTTTAATTTTTAAGATCCATGCTTCATAAGGAGTCTCATTTACTTGTTCAGGTGCATCACCCAAATTCTCGTTGACCTCAACCACCTCTCCTCCAATCGGGGCAAACAGATCAGATGCCGCTTTAACCGACTCAACCACACCGCACTCTCCATCCTCACTAATATGTTCACCTACCTCAGGTAGCTCAATAAATACAATATCTCCAAGCAGTGCCTGAGCGTGGTCGGTAATTCCGATGGTGGCGATATCGTCTGACAGTTGAATCCACTCATGACTATTACTGTATTTTAAGGTTGCAGGTATTTCGCTCATAATTTCTCTCTCTTAAATCTATCTTAAATATCTAACGACTAATGTTTAATCTCTAAAAAACAGAATCAATTATACCATCCAAACTGTCTATTTTTCAGATTGGCTGACCATTGCGTACAAAGAGTGGACGCTGAATTATTACCGGCACCATTTTACCTCTCATTTCAACTTCACAATTCTCTGTCACATCTGCTCGAATCCTTGCTAGAGCGATGGTGCGATTAAGCGTTGGAGAGAAACCCCCGCTCGTAATTTCACCGACCTGCTCTCCTCCAAAAAATAGTTTTTGATGGTCACGCATCACGCCACGCCCATCAAGTAGAACTCCAACTAATTTTCTATTAACTCCTCTCTCCTTCTGCTCATCGAGAAGTTCCCGTCCAATAAATCTTCTCTCAGCAGGATCTAATCCTACACTCCATGAGAGTGCTGACTCTAACGGGGTGGTTACTGCATCGAGGTCTGAACCATAAAGCATCATCCCTGCCTCTAAACGGAGGGTATCTCGTGCCCCTAAGCCACAAGGTTTCACCCCTGCTATCAACATCTCCTCCCAAAATAAAGTCGCTTTATCTTCTACCATCATCACCTCAAAACCATCCTCACCAGTATAGCCAGTTCTCCCAATAAACCAGCCATCGTACTCTGTAGCAAAGAAGCGTTCGAGCGACTTAATATCCTTACCAACCTCTGCACCCAGTTTATCCGCGCCCCACGCAATCACTAACTCTCTCGCTTCTGGACCCTGCACTGCAACCATTGCAACCTTACTCTGCTCAGTCAAAGTTGCATCAAACCCCTCTAGTACGCTATTCATCCAGGATAAATCATTTTCGCGGGTCGCTGCATTAGTAACAATACGATAGCGATCTCCTCCCATCCAGTAGACAATCAGATCATCAATTACTCCACCCTCTTCATTTAACATACAGGAGTAGAGCGCCTTTCCGATCAGAGCATTACTGTTATTAATTCGTGCAATATCATTCGCCAACAGTTTAGAGAGATAGTCTGCAGCCCCAGTCCCGATCAGATCGCTTACCACCATATGAGAGACATCGAACATCCCTGCGTGATTACGAATAGTGTGATGCTCTTCAACTTGCGATCCATAGTGAAGTGGCATCTCCCAGCCACCGAAGTCGACCATCTTAGCCCCTGCCTGCAGGTGTGCTGCATTAATAGGAGTTTTTAGTAATTTAGTCACAAATAAAGTTACCCGTACCTTTCATTACGCTGAGAGCAATACGCGGGCAGCGGCAACTGCCTTACCCTTCTCTATAGGAGCTGACATTCCAGAGAGTACTGCATCCAATGCGCCAAGACAGAAGAGAATATTCTTGCTATTACTTGCATATCCCATCAATCCGATACGCCATACTTTCCCTGCAAGATCACCTAGCCCTGCACCAATCTCAAGATTATACTCAGAAAGCAAAATACTACGCACCTCCGCATCATCTACTCCTTCTGGAATAGTCACCGAGTTTAACTGTGGTAGCCGTTCTGACTCAGGCACGATAAAGTTAAGTCCCATCGCCTCCAGTCCTGCACGCAGTGCCAGATGGTTATCTTGATGACGCTTCCAGCTATTCTCAATCCCCTCCTCCTCTAATAATACTAACGCCTCATGCATCGCGTAGAGTGAGTTGATAGGTGCAGTATGGTGATAAGCTCGTTTACCGTCACCCTCCCAATAACCCATCACCAGATTTAGATCAAGAAACCAGCTTTGCACTGGAGTTTTGCGATTACGAACTTTATCTAGTGCAGCCTCATTAAAACTCACAGGAGATAGTCCAGGGGTACAAGATAGACACTTCTGACTTCCCGAGTAGACTGCATCAATTCCCCACTTATCAACCTCTAATCGAGATCCACCCAGTGAAGTGACTGCATCCACAATCGTAAGACAATTGTGTGCGTGAGCTATTTTACAGAGTGCTTCCGCATCGGACTGTGCGCCAGTTGAAGTCTCCGCATGCACAAAAGCGACAATCTTCGCATCAGGATTTGCCTGTAGCGTCTCTTCCAACTTTTCCGGATCAACTGCACGCCCCCAAGGGTCTTGCTGCATCACTGCTACGCCACCTATGCGCTCAACATTCTCTTTCATGCGTCCGCCAAACACACCGTTTTGACAGACAATCACCTTATCACCAGGCTCAACCAAGTTGACGAAGCAACTCTCCATTCCAGCAGATCCTGGAGCAGATACTGGCATAGTTAAACTATTTTCAGTACGAAACGCATAACGCAACAGCTCTTTCATCTCATCCATCATGCCAACAAAGGCAGGATCAAGATGTCCGATCGTTGGGCGCGACATCGCTTCCA
>JABHVM010000041.1 GCA_018658305.1 Thiotrichales bacterium
GATGTAATGTTTGTAGCAACTGCAAACAGTATGAATATTCCAGGTCCACTATTGGATCGAATGGAGATTATAAGAATTCCAGGTTACACTGAAGATGAAAAGTTTAATATTGCTCAACAGTATCTTATCCCTAAAAAGAGAAAAGAGAATGGGCTGAAGAGTAGTGAAATATCATTTAGTGAGGCTGGACTACAACATATTATTCGTAACTATACCCGAGAATCAGGAGTGCGAAACCTAGAGCGAGAGATCTCTAAGATAATGCGCAAAGTGGTTAAAGAGTTAGTGTTGAAAAAGCGCAAAGGAAAAATTACTGTCTCCATACGAAATCTTGAAAAATATCTAGGAGTAAAAAAGTTCCGTTACGGGCTTGCAGAAGAGAAAGATCAAGTGGGACAGGTGACAGGTTTAGCTTGGACCGAAGTTGGTGGAGAGCTTCTAACTATCGAAGCGGCATTAATGCCAGGCAAAGGGAAGTTCTCTGTTACGGGGCAGCTTGGTGATGTGATGAAAGAGTCAATAGAGGCGGCGATGACAGTGGTGCGTAGTCGCTCTTCAATACTTGGAATAGTTAGCTCAAAATACGAGAAAAATGATATTCATATCCATGTTCCAGAAGGAGCAATTCCTAAAGATGGCCCAAGTGCTGGAGTTGGTATGTGCACAACCCTAGTCTCAGTATTGACTAATACTCCAGTACGCGCAGAAGTTGCGATGACTGGTGAAATTACTTTACGAGGAGAGGTGCTTCCTATTGGTGGTCTTAAAGAGAAAATGTTGGCGGCACATCGTGGAGGTATTACTACAATAGTTATTCCTGAAGAGAATCGTAAAGACCTAAAAGATATTCCAGATAAAATTCTTAAAGACCTCACTATTAAGCCAGTTCGTTGGGTTGAAGAGGTGTTAGAGATAGCCCTTCAACGATCTCCACAACCTCTAACAGAGGAGGAGATAGAGGCTGATATAAAGCGGCAAGAGCGCTTAGAGCATAGTGGAATAGAGAGCATAAAGAGCGATGAAGGTAGAGATGTTGAGCAACCCCGTCACTAAGGTGTGAGAAAAAAATAGAAATAAGTAGAGACTGTTGCGTATAAACTAGATAAACACAGTTTTTTTAAATTAACAGTTGCAATAGTTGAAATCTAATGTATACTATCGCACGCTGTAATGAGTTGTACATGAGTTAGCTTGGGTGCTTAGCTCAGCTGGGAGAGCATCGCCCTTACAAGGCGAGGGTCACAGGTTCGATCCCTGTAGCACCCACCAAATTGGAGCGGTAGTTCAGTTGGTTAGAATACCGGCCTGTCACGCCGGTGGTCGCGGGTTCGAGTCCCGTCCGCTCCGCCAAACAATGGTTAAAACCATTTTCAAAAACCCCGTAAACTGTATAGTTTACGGGGTTTTTTTGACCTCTTCTTATTTTATATTCTATAAAACGTATAGCCCTGAAGCTAACTATGCAACAAGTTATTGCGTAAGAGTAAGCCGCACAGAAAATTTTATGAGTATGTTGGGAGGTTGATTAACTTTAATTCTCTTAATTTTGAGGCTGGGCGTACTCTGACAGAAGGAGGGCTCTCTTGAGCAGATCAGCTGATGAGCTGTTTTGTGTAGAGCTTGCATTTTTATTGTATGAGGTTTGAGATAAAAAATCTAATACTAATGTTAAATATAGTATAAAATATACCTATTAAAGAGTTATTGTTTGAAAGGCGTTCCTGATTTCCAGGTTCGCCCTTTTTTTATCTATTATTTAGAAATGAGGAAAGTAGGGTATGTTACAGAGTATTCATGATAAGGCGCAGAGTTGGATTGCATGGGTTATTGTTGGGCTATTGATTATCCCATTTGCACTGTGGGGAATAAACTCATATATTGATGGTGGCTCTGGTGCCGTAGTAGCCGAGGTTAATGGTAAAGAGATTGGCTTACAAAGTTATCAGCGCTCACTCCAGCAGCAGCGTCAGAGAATGCGCTCTATGTTAGGTAGTAATTATAGCCCTGAACTATTAGATAATCCACAGATGAGACGCGCTATTCTTGATAGTATGGTTGAGAATGATCTGCTTAACCAAGTGGTGGTGGATGATGGATTCCGTATTAATGATGATCTCCTCTATTTTCAGTTAAAACGGACTCAGGCATTTCAAGATAATGGTAGGTTCAGCTCTAAAACTTATAAGCAGTTGCTAGCTGCGCAGGGGATGAGTCAACAATCGTATGAGAGTAGCCTTCGTGCTGATCTTATGCAGTCGCAACTAATTAACGGTTTTCGTCAAGCTGGTTTTGTAACACAATCTGAACTACGAGATGCCGCTCGTCTAGAGAGTCAACAGCGCACAATTAGAGTGCTGACAATTCCATCATCAATTGATAGATTAGATAGCGAGAGTGCTACAGTTAGTGAGAGCGATATTGTGAACTACTATGAGTTAAACTCTAAAGTATATGAGATTCCAGAACAGGTTAGTATTGAGTATATTGAACTCTCTGTTACTGAGTTAGCAAAAGGTATTGCCGTTGTTGAAAGTGATATAGAAGCTCTTTACGAGGAGCGCAAGAGTGGCATGTTAGCAGCTGAGGAGCGCCGTGCAAGCCATATTCTGATTGAGTTGGCAGAAGGATCTGATGCCGTAGCAACTTCTGCCGCTGAAACTAAGTTAGCTGAAGTAGAGCAAAAATTGGCGGCTGGAGAAGATTTCGCAGTACTGGCAAAAGAGTATTCAGATGATCCAGGCTCAGCTGAAGTTGGTGGAGATCTTGGTTTCTCTCCTCGAGGAGAGATGGTTCCAGAGTTTGATGATGCAATGTTTGCACTTAAAGTTGGGGAGATTTCAGAGTCAGTTAAAACTGAATTTGGTTTCCATCTTATTCGTCTTGATGAAGTTCAGGCAGAGGAGATGCGCTCCTATGATTCTGTTAAAACTGAATTGAAAGCAGATATCCAGCGGCGTGAAGCAGAAGATCTATTCTTTGAGCAGTCTGAGATTATCGCTAATATAGCTTATGAGGATCCAGATTCACTAGATGGAGCTGCAGCTGCGACTGGGCTTGTAATTCAACAGAGTCACTTCTTTGATCGTAGCGGCCAAGTGTTCGCGACAGATGCTGAGTTGACCAGCACTCTGAATGGCAAGATCTCTTCAAAACCTGGAGTTGCGCAAGCGGCATTCTCCACTATTGTATTGAGTGATGGTAAAAATAGTGATCCAATCGAACTTAGTGAAACTAGTATGGTTGTAATTAGAGTTAATCAACATCGTCCAACTTCGCGCGTAGAGTTGGATAAAGTTCGTGAGAGCGTGAAGAGCGCACTGTTAGCTGAGCGCGCTACAGATGCAGCCCGTAAGAGTGGAGTTGAAGTTGTTAGTAAACTTAAATCCGGAGAGATCACTGTAGCAGAGGTAGCAGAACAGGTAGGCTTAAGCTGGGGTGAATCCATTACAGTAGATAGAGATGGAGGTAGTAATGCTCAAGAGGTTTCTAAGCGAGCCTTCCAGATCAATCTTGCCGAATCAAATAGTGGTTTTGGGGGAGTAGAGCTGCGCAGTGGCGGATATGCGCTTATAGAGCTCAGTTCAGTGCAAGATGGAGAGCTCTCATCTATGGACAGCAAAGAGCAGAAGTTACTTAATCAGGAGCTAGCAGGGCGCAACATAAAGAGTCACTACCAGAGCTATGTGAAAGATTTACTCAACAACGCAGATATTATAGTATTTGAGAAACAGCTAAATTAATGGAGTAAAATTAAGGGGCATCACCTCTGACCCCGTAAGTAGCCATTCCTGTAGTGTTGTAACCGCCATCTACATAGGTTATCTCTCCAGTCATTCCTGATGCTAGATCAGAGCAGAGGAATGCACCAACATTGCCGATCTCATCAATTGTTACATTGCGGCGAATTGGTGAGTTCTTCTCTGAGTAATCTAAGAGAAGATGGAAGTCTCCAATGCCTTTAGCAGCGAGAGTCTTTACTGGTCCTGCAGATAGTCCGTTTACTCTAATTCCATCAGGACCAAGATCTGCAGCAAGGGCACGCACATTTGCCTCTAGACTTGCTTTAGCAAGCCCCATTACATTGTAGTGAGGGATTGAACGAATTGCGCCAAGATAACTGAGAGTCAGCATGGATGCATTGCGTCCTTCCATCATTGGAAGTGCTTCACGAGCTAGTGCGGCAAAACTATATGAGCTTATGTCGTGTGCTACATTAAATCCTTCTCTGGTTACAGAGTCTACAAAGCGACCATCTAGCTGACCTTTGGGAGAGTAGGCTACAGAGTGTACTAGGCAGTCAAGCCCATCCCAGTGGGTAGCAAGCTCTTTGAAAGTTGCAGCTATCTCCTCATCACTTGATACATCGCAAGGAATAGCAATATTGCTTCCTAATTCAGCAGCAAATTTTTCACCACGCCCTTTAAGTTTATCTCCTTGGTAAGTTAGCGCGACCTCTGCCCCCTCGCGCTGCATCGCCTTAGCAATACCCCAGGCAATTGATCGATTACTAGCAACTCCAACCACTAACGCTTTTTTACCCTGCATAAAACCCATATATATATCCTCTCTAATTTAACCCAAATTGTTTTAATATGATCGTGTGACCATTTTTTTAGTATGATTGATATTTTAATAATAGCACTTCATACTTTAATATAGTAATTTTACACGGATATGTACTCCATTAACAAGATAAAAAATAACAATAGAGATGATAGTAGTGGAAGAAATAGTTTCACTCTATCGCTGATGGCTATACTGTCTGCTCTTGTTTTTCTGTCAACCCCAACTCCTCTCAAGGCAAGTTGGAATAATCCATATTCGACAACCTCTGTTGAATCTGCAGATGAGATGGTGCTCTACTCATCTTTTTCTGGAAGACCAAAACATCTGGATCCTGTGCGCTCTTACAGTTCAAATGAGTATGCCTTCATTGGGCAAATTTATGAACCACCACTTCAATATCACTACTTAAAAAGACCTTATCAGTTAGAGCCGCTTAGTGCAGTAGAGATGCCTAAGGTTAAATATGTTGATTCTGCTGGCGTAGAGCTCGCAGGTCCAGTGGTGAGTAGCGCAGATATTGCATACTCAATTTACGAGATTAATGTGAGAAGTGATATTCAATATCAACCTCACCCTGCATTTATTAGTGAGCAGAGATCTATGGATAGTGAGTCTCTGGCAAGAGTAGAGCAGTTGATAGATTTTAGTGAGCAAGGAAGCCGCTATCTCACTGCGGCAGATTATGTCTATCAGATAAAACGCTTAGCTCATCCATCTCTCCATTCCCCAATTTATGGAATTATGACAGAGCATATTGAGGGGCTTGCAGAGTTGCGTACAGAGTTGAAGAGTACTGTATCTACTAATAACAGTGAGTGGCTAGATCTGCGCAACTTTAATGCATCTGGAGTTGAATTAGTAGATAAGTACACTTATAGAGTAAAGATAAAAGGCAAATATCCGCAATTTCTCTACTGGCTTGCAATGCCATTTTTTGCTCCGATGCCGTGGGAGGCTGATCAGTTCTATGCGCAGTCAGAACTAAAAGATAACTCTATAACCCTCGACTGGTATCCAGTTGGAACCGGCCCATTTATGCTGACTGTCAATAATCCAAATCGTAAGATGGTGTTGGAGAGAAATCCAAACTACCACCGTGACTACTATCCAGTTGAGGGCGAAGATGGTGATAGCGCAGCTGGACTGCTAGAGGATGCGGGTAGAGAGATTCCATTTTTAGAACGCATAGAGTTTAGTCTTGAAAAAGAGAGTATTCCTTATTGGAGTAAATTTTTACAAGGGTACTATGATAGCTCTGGTATAAGTTCAGATAGCTTTGATCAAGCTGTGAAGTTCTCTTCTGCTGGTGATGCAGAGTTAAGTGATGAAATGCGTAAGCAAGGTATGCGTCTGCAGACCTCTATATCAACCTCAATATCATATATGGGTTTTAATATGGCTGATGAAGTAGTTGGAGGGGCAAGTGAGCGCGCGCGTAAGTTGCGTCAAGCACTCTCTATTGCTGTAGATTATGAAGAGTACATCTCAATCTTCGCTAATGGGCGAGGTATTCCAGCACAGAGCCCAATTCCAGCGGGTATTTTTGGTCACACCTCTGGTAAAGATGGTATTAATAGTACAGTCTATAGTTGGAAAGATGGTAAAGCAGAACGGCGTTCAATTGCTGAGGCTAAACAGCTTCTAGTTGAGGCTGGTTATCCAGAAGGGAGGAGTAGTGAAACAGGTAAGCCTCTAACTCTATATTTTGATGTCACTGGTAGTGGGCCTGATGATAGGGCTAGAATGGATTGGTATCGTAAGCAGTTTGAGAAGATAGATCTCCAGATGGTTGTTCGCAATACGGACTACAACCGTTTCCAAGATAAGATGCGGAGTGGGAGTGCGCAGATATACCTGTGGGGCTGGAATGCGGACTATCCTGACCCAGAGAACTTCCTGTTCCTGCTCTATGGACCTAACGCTAAAATGGATGGTGGAGGAGAGAATGCGTCTAACTACAGTAATCCTAAGTTTGATCTGCTTTTTGATCAGATGAAAAATATGGAAAATAGTTTAGAGCGGCAGCAGATTATTAATCAGATGATAATATTACTCCAAGCTGATTCTCCATGGCTTTGGGGGTTTCACCCTAAAAATTTCGGACTTTATCACTCTTGGTATAAAAATAGTAAGCCAAACTTAATGGCAAATAACACCATGAAATATGTAAAGATAGATCCAATTATGAGATCTGAATTGCGCAACAATTGGAATAGACCAATGTTTTTGCCACTACTGTTGGTAGCACTATTTTTTATTCTGTTGATAGTTCCAGCTTGGCTTGGCTATCGCCGCAAAGAGCGTAGCTCATTGAGGTTGAGATGAGTTATATTTTTAGGCGCATTCTGTATGCTTTCCCAATTCTAATGGGAGTTAATCTGCTCACCTTCTTCCTCTTCTTTGTGGTTAACACTCCAGATGATATGGCAAGAATGCAGTTAGGAATGAAACATGTAACAGAGGAGGCTATAGATAACTGGAAAGAGGAGAGAGGATATGATCGTCCGCTACTTTGGAATGTTACTGCACATGGGAGTGAGCAATTTACTGAGACCCTGATATATATTGAATCTTTAAAACTATTTAAGTTTGAATTCGGTAAGGCTGATGATGGTCGGAGTATTGGGCGTGATATAGAAGAGAGAATGGGGCCCAGCTTATCAATTGCTGTCCCAATTTTTATTATTGGTATCTTAACTAATATAACTTTTGCCCTCATTATGGTCTTCTTTCGATCGACATACTTGGAACTCTCTGGCGTGGTTCTTACGGTAGTGTTAATGTCTATATCTGGGCTATTCTATATTATTGGAGGGCAGTTTTTGGTTGGTAAGATGATGCATCTAGTTCCAATATCTGGGTATGTAGGTGGATTTGACTCTTTCCGTTTTATTATCTTGCCAGTTGCTATAGGGGTTATATCAGGTATTGGTTCAGGAGTGCGTTGGTATAGGACTATATTTTTAGAAGAGATGGGGAAGGATTATGTGCGTACCGCACGAGCTAAAGGTCTGAGTGAGTTTAGAGTACTTTTTCACCATGTACTACGCAATGCGATGATTCCAATCCTCACTGGTGCAGTAGTGGTGCTACCGCTCCTCTTTATGGGAAGCTTAATTACGGAGTCATTCTTCGGTATTCCAGGTTTAGGTAGCTACACTATTGAAGCGATCAATGCGCAGGACTTCGCTATTGTGAGAGCTATGGTATTCCTTGGTGCGGTGCTATACATTATTGGATTACTGTTGACAGACCTATCTTACACGCTGGTTGACCCCAGAGTTAAACTATCATGAGTCTTAAATATGGTTGATTCAATCTATGCACTCATTGGTGCTAAGCCACTTTTTCTCTGGACAGATATATTGATCTGGTTTCTGGTAGCGGTTATTTTTTTTGGAGTGTCATATACTAGAAGACGACCACATCTTCTGCAGCCTTGGCGTAGAGTTTCTAAGAGCAGGTTGGCGATGTGGTCACTAGCTGTTCTGATGGTATATGTGGTTATAGGTTTGTTAGACTCCATCCACTTCAGATATTCTCTAGAGGAGAGCTCTGTTCAGAAAGAGGTTCACTATTCAGTTGAAGCACATACTCTGTTAGATCTGTTGTTATCAGATATACGAGATAGTGGAGAGAAGAGTTACTCTTCTCCAATGGCTAAAAATCTATTTGTGCAGGAGAGTATAGAGCGAGAAGATGGAAGTGTGGGGCGAGACTATCCACTGCTGCAGAGCGCAGAATCACACCTTCTTGGTACGGACAAAGTGGGGCAAGATGTCCTCTACCAGTCACTTAAGAGTGTGCGTACAGGGTTGGTGATAGGAACTCTCACCACTCTAATTATGCTTCCTTTTGCAGTTCTACTCGGAATTATGGCTGGATACTATCGAGGCTGGATTGATGATATGGTGCAGTATACATATACAACTTTAAACTCTATCCCAGGTGTATTGCTAATCGCAGCTGCAATCTTAATGATTCAAGTATATATAGATAATAATGCATCTCTGTTTGAGACCACTGAAGAGCGTGCGGACTTGCGTCTGTTATTCCTATGTATTATTTTGGGAGTCACTAGTTGGACAGGGCTCTGTCGCCTATTACGAGGAGAGACTTTAAAGTTGAGAGAGATGGATTATATCAGTGCAGCGCATGCTTTTGGAGTGAGCAATCTAAGAATTATCACTCGTCATATTCTTCCCAATGTAATGCATGTGGTGTTAATTTCGGTGGTTCTTGATTTTAGTGGTTTAGTTCTTGCGGAAGCTGTGCTCTCTTATGTTGGGGTTGGAGTTGATCCTACTATGTATAGCTGGGGTAATATGATAAATGGAGCACGATTAGAGATGGCTCGTGAACCAGTAGTCTGGTGGACTCTGCTCGCCTCTTTTCTATTTATGTTTACTATGGTGTTAGCAGCAAATCTATTCTCAGATGTAGTGCGAGAGGCATTTGATCCTCGTTTGCAGAGTAGAGGTGATAAATAATGAACGATAAACTTAACGCTGAATCACAAAGAACAATTCTCAAGGTTAAAGATCTAGAAGTTAGTTTTTCAACTAGAGATGGAGTTATAAATGTCGTAGATAAAATCTCATTTGAGATTAAGCAGGGAGAGTCGTTCGCACTCCTTGGAGAGTCTGGATGCGGTAAATCTATAACCGCACTCTCTATTATGCAGCTGTTACCAGAAGTTAATTTAAACCGTTTTGATGGGTCGATTAAATTGTATGACGACGACCTTTTAGATAGTGCAGAACGGGAGATGCGCAAAGTTAGAGGGCGGCGTATTGCAATGATATTTCAAGAGCCAATGACCTCTCTTAATCCAGTAATGACTGTAGGGGAACAGATTGGAGAGGTGTTGGCTATTCATATCGGCTTGCGTGGCGATAATAAAAAAAATAGAGTGCTTGAATTGCTCAATGATGTGGGGATGATAGATCCAGAGCACACAATCAACAACTACCCACATCAACTCTCTGGTGGTATGAAACAGAGAGTGATGATTGCCATGGCGTTGGCAGGTGATCCTGAACTATTAATTGCTGATGAACCAACCACCGCTCTTGATGTAACCATTCAGGCGCAGATTCTTAAACTGTTGCGCAAACTACAGCAAGAGAGAGGGATGTCAATTCTGCTCATTACTCACGATTTTGGAGTGGTGGCAGAGATGGCAGATCGGGTGGCTGTAATGTATGCAGGCAAGTTGGTTGAGCAGAATAGTAAGAGAGGTCTCTTCTCTAGCCCTATCCATCCCTATACCAAATCTCTTTTTGCAGCACTTCCTCAGGTAACAGAGCGAGAGCAAGACAAGAGTGAGGGGGCTTTGCTGAAAGTAGAGCAGTTAAAAGTTCACTTTCCAATAAAGAGGGGATTGTTCCATAGAGAAGTTGGGGCAGTACGCGCGGTAGATGGGGTTGACCTCACTATTTACCCAGCCCGTACCTTGGCTTTAGTTGGGGAATCTGGTTCAGGAAAAAGTACAATTGGAAGAGCAATACTCCGCCTCCAAGAACCGACAGCTGGAGAGGTTGAATTTGAAAGTAGAGGGATATCAAAGTTACGAGGTTCTTCGCTGAAAGATTTTCGCTCTAAGGTGCAGATGATATTTCAAGATCCATATTCATCTATGAATCCAAGGATGTTGATTGCAGATATTATTGGAGAGGGGATGGATGCGCTTACTAACTACCGAGCAGAAGAGAGAGATGATAGAGTTGTTGCTCTGTTAGAGCAAGTTGGATTAAGTGCTGATATGGCGCAGCGTTATCCACACGAGTTCTCTGGAGGGCAACGCCAACGCATAGCTATAGCACGCGCCTTGGCGGTTGATCCCAAGTTGATTGTCTGTGATGAGCCAACCAGCGCCTTGGATGTCTCTGTGCAAGCACAGATTATAGATCTACTTAGAGATCTGCAACAGAAGAGAGGTTTGAGTTATCTATTTATTACCCATAATCTTCCGGTAGTCTCCTGGTTTGCAGACTCTGTTGCAGTTATGAAGGAGGGTAAAATAGTTGAGCGGGGAAGTGTCAAGCAGGTTATGAATAATCCGCAGCACCCATACACTAAGGCGCTACTTGACGCAGTGCCTCAGATGAGTGTTTAGATTGTTTAACTAAGACGGCCTCCTGCAACCCCATCTTTCATTTTTAGCATGCCACGATAGATAGTTGGGAACTCCTCTACTACAGAGCTTATTACACTATCTTGTTGTAGAAGACGATCTCGCCAGCTGCAAACTTTCGGTAGATCCTCGCAGGTAGTTGTACCAGTTAACTCTTTGAGTAGATCAAGGCGCATAAATAGAGGGGCAAATGCAGCATCTACGAGTGAGAACTTATCACCATTAAACCAAGGAGTATGCTCTAAAGTAATCTCCAACTTTCTCATCCGTGATCTCATTGTCTCTACAGCTTGTTTAAATGCCTCTTCATCAGCGCTAGTGTTTAGAGTGAAGAGCACCTCTAGACAAGATGAGGCAAACTCAATCCAGCCTCGATTTTTTGCGCGTACTAATGGATCTTCTGGATGAAGGCTCCCTTCAGAGATATCATCAATAAACTCTGTAATTGCAGCAGACTCAAATAGTACTTCATTTCCAACCTTTAGTAGTGGTACTTGCCCTAGCGGTGAGATCTCCAAAAACCATTCTGGTGGGCTGCTTAAATCAATGTAGGTTATATCATAATCAACTTTTTTCTCTTTCAGTGCAATCACTGCTCGTTGCACAAAAGGGCATAACTTAAAACTAACTAACTCAAGCTTCATATTTGTGACTCCCATCTCTCGTCTCCTTGCTATTTTAAATTTATCTGTTGCTTTTAATGAATGTTAGGGTGATACTATCGCTCACTTAATACAATTATAATACAATTATAATGCAACTATATTACAGTAATATATTAGTTGTGAGTTTTAAAATTTTATATATAGCAACCCTGTATATAACAACCCTATATATAGATATAGCAACCTTATGGAGAGTCTTAATTATGAATGTGCGTAAAAGTAGAGCGGTTGAAATGGTAGTGCTGTTTGGAATGGCTATGATAGTTGCAATTCCAGCAAGCGCATTCTGGCAATCTAATGATAATAATAGTCATCCACTTAGCCGCTTTGGTTGGGGTAATGAGGATGGGCGCGGTCCATTTGGAGGAAGTAACGGTTGGGGAGCAATGGACTCAATGGTTGATGGTATGGGGATGGGGGACTCTATGAGTGATATGAATACTGATGTTGAATGGGATCTCAGTTTAGATACTAAACTTAAAGGTAAAGCTCAAGGTGATGGTAGAGCCCGAGGTGATGGTAAAACTAAGAGCCGCAACCGCAACAGCGGAGCATTTAGCGAGAGAGGCAATGGATATAACTATCCTGTTCAGCCATACTATCCACAGCAGCCATATCAAGGGCAGCCTTATCCATATCCTCCGCAGCAGCAACAGTATCCTGTAATACCTCCATATGGATATGCTCCAGGATACGGGCAATCACAGATGATGCCACCAATGCAGCAGATGCCATTCCCTCCACAAGGGATGTGGAGATAGTTTAGAGAGTTACAGTGAGAATAGGTAGGTTAACTGTAACTGTTCAGATTATCTCTTAACTGAGGTGTTTTTTAGCTAACTTGATAAAATCCACTTCAGTTAAGATTCCAACCAAAGTAGCACCCCCAAAGACAGGAAGACAGCTGTGATTATGATCTAAGAAGTAGTCTGCTGCCTCAAGCATATCATCGTCATCTTGCATTCCCACGAAACTTCTGGTCATAACTTCAGATATTTTAATTCCGCTCTCTATCTCATTTATATCGTTCTCATCTACATCTGCGAGAACTGAGACAGTGCAGGCTAGAAGGTCGCGTTGAGTAAAAATCCCAGTCACTTCACCACTCTCTTGATTGATTACAGGAAGATGGCGAATGTGATGATCCCCCATCAAGACTCGCGCATCATAGAGTGTTTCGCTATCTCTAATGGTGAGAGGGTTTTTTGTCATATACTCTCGTATTATGGTCATAATATTTTCTCTATATAAGTTAATTTAGTTATTGAGTACAGCGTGGGCTGCAGCTAGGCGAGCAATAGGAACTCTGGGTGCAGAACAAGATACATAGTCTAACCCAATTTTATTGCAGAAAGATATAGATTCTGGATGTCCACCATGCTCCCCACAGATTCCAACTTTAAGTTTAGGGTTGTTTTTACGCCCCCACTGTAGTGCTAGATCCATTAAATTTCCAACTCCCTCTTTATCGAGAACATCGAATGGATTGTCATGAAGAATTTCATTTTCGTTATACATTGGAAGGAACTTATTTTCAGCATCTTCTCGTGAAAATGAGAAGGTGGCTTGAGTGAGATCGTTTGTGCCAAATGAGAAAAACTCTGCAACCTCCGCAAGTGATTCTGCACGCATACAGGCGCGCACTACCTCAATCATAGTTCCAAACTTGAACTCTAATTTAACTCCATATTCACTCTCAACTTCAGGCTGAATCTTATCTACATACTCTTTAATGCGTAACAACTCTTGTACAGTGCTTACCTGCGGCACCATAATCTCTGGAGATATTTTTATTCCATCCTGTATACAAGTTGCAGCAGCTTCTAAAATTGCTCTAATCTGCATAGAGTAGATCTCTGGGAAAGTGATTCCAAGACGAACCCCGCGATGCCCTAACATTGGATTAACCTCATGCAGAGTTCCAACCTTGTGGAGCATATTCTCTTTATAGTGAATTGCCTCATCTACCAAATGCGGATCGGCTAATTTCTGCACATCAGGTATAGAGTCTGCCAAAATATTCATTCCAGCAACTGTACTTCGGAGTTGGCGCAGCTCTTTTATCTCATTTTGGAGCTGCTCTTGTGATGGTAAGAACTCATGAATGGGTGGATCTAGAAGACGCACCGTTACTGGGAGGGGAGCCATCACTCTAAACAGTGCTGAAAAATCTTCTCGCTGGATAGGGAGTAGCTTGTCGAGAGCTATACTCCTATCCTCCAAACTATTTGCTATGATCATATCTACAACAATAGGAAGTCTATCTGTTGCATTAAACATTCTTTCAGTACGGCAGAGCCCCACCCCTTTGGCTCCATATTTTAGTGCTCGTTCACCATCGCTAGGGCTGTCGGCATTGGCGCGCACTTCAAGACGAGCTTCACTGTCCGCCCACTCTAAAAGTATATTAAGGTCATCAGTAAACTCTGGTTCAACTGTAGCCACCTCTCCTAAATAGACACCTCCACTACTTCCGTTGAGAGTTATAGTATCTCCCTCACGGATAGTATGTTTACCAATAATTGCTTCTCTTTTTTGATCATCAACCTCTATTGATTCTGCACCAGCAACGCATGGTTTTCCCATACTTCTAGCAACCACCGCTGCATGAGAAGTTTTCCCACCACGACTAGTGAGAATTCCTTGGGATGCAAAGAAGCCGTGAATGTCGTCTGGTTTAGTCTCTTCACGGACTAGAATAACCCTCTTGCCACTACCGCCTAACTGCTCTGCCCTATCTGCATCAAAGACAGCTTTACCACAGGCAGCTCCAGGAGATGCAGGAAGACCTCGTGCTACAGGAGTTGCTTTTGCTGTTGGATCAATACGGGGAAAGAGCATCTGCTCTAGTGATTCAGGAGCGATTCGTAGAAGTGCCTGCTTTTTATTGATAAGACCCTCCTCAACCATATCAATAGAGGTCTTAACCATAGCTTGAGTATTCATTTTGCCGTTACGAGTCTGAAGGCAGTAGAGTACCCCCTGCTCAATGGTAAACTCAAAATCTTGCACTTCATGGTAGTGTTGCTCTAACTGATAACGAAGCTCTATTAGCTCTGTATATAGGCGCGGCATCTCTTGCTCTAGTTCTTGAATCGGTTTTGGAGTACGAATTCCAGCAACTACATCTTCACCTTGGGCATTGGTTAGGTATTCGCCAAAGAGTCTGTTTTCTCCAGAACCAGGGTTTCTAGTAAAGCCTACTCCTGTTGCAGAGTCATTGCCACGGTTACCAAATACCATAGTGCAAATATTTACAGCAGTACCATTAGCCATCTCTTTTGTGATCTTAAATTCGCGTCGATAATCTATAGCTCGTTTTCCCATCCAAGATCCAAATACAGCTTTAATTGCAATCTCTAGCTGCTCCATCGGATCTCTCGGAAATGGTTCTCCAATCTGTTGTTCAATAATATTTATAAATTTTCCAGAGATCATTTTAAGAGTGTCAGCATCGAGATCTACATCACTGCTTATCCCATTACTTTTTTTAGCCTCACTAAACACTGTATCAAATGGTTTGTCAGGAATGTGGAGAGCAACAGTCCCAAATAGTTGAATGAAACGCCTATATGCGTCATAGCTAAAACGGGGGTCGCCAGTCTGTACACTTAAACCTTTTACTGTATCTGCGTTGAGTCCTAAATTTAGGATTGTATCCATCATCCCAGGCATTGACTGGGCAGAGCCAGAGCGTACTGAAACTAGGAGAGGGTTAGCAGGGTCGCCAAATTTTTTGCCGCTCTCTTTTTCTAAGCGTTTGACTGAGTCTATCACTTGCTCCATAAGTCCTTCAGGAAGAATGCGGCGTCTGTGAGTATCAGTTCCAGAAGATAAATAGTCAAGGCATCCTTCTGTAGTAATCACAAAACCAGGAGGGACATTAAGTCCCATCTGAGTCATTTCACAGAGATTTGCCCCTTTTCCACCAAGTAACTGCTTATCTTTTCCATCCCCATCATGAAATGAGTAGAGGTATTGTGTCATCTGTTTTCTCCGTTAATATAGTCAATTTGTCAATAATAGCTTATCATTACCCTTATGAACAGTGAAAAAATAGTGAAAATACTTTTCGCCGCCTCTGAAATGTATCCTCTCATCAAGACAGGAGGACTGGCTGATGTGGCTGGCGCACTCCCAGATGCGTTACTGAATGCAGGAGCAGAAGTAAGGGTTGTACTTCCATCTTATAGAGGAGTTGTGGAGCAGTTAGACTCTGTTGAAGAGCTGATCTCTCTTGGCGATATTGGTTTATCTCCAGCAGTAGGTGAGGTTAAAGTGTTGCAGGGTACACTCTCTTCACTTAAAACTATTATATGGTTGATAGATTGCCCTGCTATGTTTGAACGAGATGGTGGTCCATATCAAGATGAGAATGGGGAAGATTGGGAGGATAATATGTTGCGCTTTGCACTCTTCTCAAAAGCTATCGCCATGCTTGGGGTGATGGGAGAGCAGAGTGGTTGGCAACCAGATATTATTCATCTTAACGATTGGCAGACAGGAATGGTTGCAGCTTGGCTTCACTCTTGGAATGTGCAACAACCTAAAACAGTTTTTACCATTCATAATTTACAGTATCAAGGAGTGTTTCCCGCAGAGAGTTTAGCTCGAATAGGTCTACCACAAGAGCTCTACTCCATCGATGGTTTAGAGTACTATGGGCAGATCTCATTTCTGAAAGCAGGACTCTACTATGCTAATCAAATTACTGCGGTTAGTCCCAGTTATGCGCAAGAAATTCAGAGTGCGGAGATGGGAATGGGGTTGGAGGGACTTTTGAGAAGTCGTAGAGAGTCACTCTGTGGTATTTTAAATGGAGTTGATAGTGTGCAGTGGAACCCAGCTACCGATAGAGTGCTTCACACTAACTACAGTAAGAACTCATTAGCTAAACGCCTCCAAAATCGTAACGAATTAAAAGCGAGAATAGGGTTGCGAGATGGGCAAGGACCACTCTTTGGTTTAGTGAGTAGACTTACTTCACAGAAAGGGATAGACCTTTTTGTGGAGGCAGCTCCAGCACTCTTAAACGCAGGTGCACAGTTTGCAGTGTTAGGGAGCGGAGATAGTGATCTAGAGAGTGCGCTACTTCAGCTTGCAAGAGAATGGCAAGGCGAGTTTGCAGTAGAGATTGATTATGATGAGTCACTGGCTCATCTATTTATGGCTGGTTCAGATCTACTTTTAGTCCCTTCCCGTTTTGAACCATGCGGACTAACCCAGCTCTACGCTCTACGCTATGGAGCGCTTCCATTAGTGCGACGAACAGGCGGTCTAGCCGATACAGTAGATAAGCAGAGCGGTTTTCTATTTGAGAATATTGATAGTGGTGAACTTCAAGAGTGTATGTTTACTGCGTTGAACAGTTATAGAGATTCACTCCAGAGCGGTTCTGGTGAGTGGGAGCAACGCCAGCAGTATGCAATGGAACAAGAGTTTGGTTGGGGAAAATCAGCCCAAAACTACATTGAGTGCTATCGTGCTTTAGGAGCAGATTTGATAGAGTAGTCAGAATATTATAAATAACGATACAATATATAAGGATATAATTATAGTGTCTAAAAAAGTAGAAACCAAAGAAAATATAGAAAAAACTGATAGCAAAAAACCGATAGAGAATGTGTCAGCTTTCTGTCTAGCGGAAGAGCTTAAAGAGGATCTGCGTATAATTCTACAGAAACCAAAAGAGTTACAGCGCCAGCTCGTAGATGTGATGGTGAAAGTTGAAGGTAAAGACCCTCTATTTGCCACTTCACGAGATTGGTTCTATGCGCTCGCATATCTGCTGCGTGGAGCAATGAATCAGCTCTTTATCCGCTCTGCTCGCCATCACCACCGTCTCGATGTGCGTCGGATCTACTACCTCTCAATGGAGTACCTCCCTGGACGCCTCCTGAATAAAACTCTACTCGATCTCTGCCTAAAAGAGAGTGCAGAAGAGGCTCTTCATGAGTTGGGGGTTGACCTTAAATCGATTAGTGAAGAGGAGGTCGATCCTGCTCTCGGTAATGGAGGGCTTGGTAGATTAGCAGCTTGTTTTTTAGATAGTCTTGCCACTCACGGTTATGCAGGTTATGGATATGGAATTCGCTATGAGTTCGGACTCTTTACTCAACAGATAAAAGATGGTGAACAGCAAGAGCATCCAGAGCATTGGTTGCGATACGGATCTCCTTGGGAGTACGCACGACCCAGTATTCTCTATCCAATTAATTTTTACGGTAGAGTGGAAAAAGAGGGGGAAGGAGATGAAGTGGTTAGCCGCTGGGTAGATACAGAGAATCTGGTAGCCCTAGCTTTTGATAATCCTATCACTGGCTATAGCTCCGATACAGTTGGAAACCTTCGCCTCTGGTCAGCCCGAGCTTCGCGTGATTTTGATCTAGACACCTTTAATAAAGGTAACTATATTGATGCGGTTAGTGAAAAGAGTATTAGTGAGAGTTTAGCCAAAACTCTCTATCCTGATGATAGCACCTTGCAGGGGCAAGAGTTGCGCCTCAAGCAGGAGTATTTTTTCGTTAGTGCTTCGCTACAAGATATTGTTGCTCGCCATCTACGCGATCACCACACCATAGAGAGATTGGCTGATAAGATTGTGATTCAACTAAATGACACTCACCCAGCACTAGCTGTGCCTGAGATGTTACGAATCTTAGTCGATGAGCACTCATACTCTTGGAGTGAAGGATGGAAGATGACTAAAAAGTTATTCCGCTACACAAACCATACCCTTCTCTCTGAAGCGTTAGAGAGCTGGTCTGTAGATATGTTAGGAAATCTTCTACCACGCCATCTAGAGCTGATCTATCAAATTAATAAAGTTTTCTTAGAAGAGGTTTCAGCCCACTTTAATGGTGACCCAGGTAAGCTCTACCACCTCTCATTAATCGATGATGAGAGGCAGAGAGTGCGTATGGCGCATCTCGCAATTGTAGGAAGTCAACGAGTTAATGGAGTAGCAGTACTCCATACTCATCTTCTGCGTACCACCCTATTTGCAGATTTCACCTCTCTCTATCCTGACCGTTTTGTAAATGTAACTAACGGCATCACCCCACGGCGTTGGCTCCTAGAGTCCAATCCACTATTGAGCGACCTGCTGAGTGAAAAATTTGGAGAGAAGTGGATAACAGATCTTACTGAGTTGCAGAGATTAAGAGAGATGCTTGATGATAGTTCTAAACTGAATGAGTTCGAGTCTACACTAGCTACTATTAAAGCTAAAAATAAAGAGCGTTTAGTTAAGATGATTCTGCAGCGCACTGGAATTAAAGTTCCTGAAACAGCTCTGTTTGATGTGCAGGTTAAACGCATTCATGAATATAAACGCCAACTATTGAACCTCCTCCACATTGTTGTCCGTTATCAACAGATAATAGATGGAGATGGGGCAGAACTGACTCCTAGAGTAGTACTATTTGCAGGAAAAGCAGCACCAGGATACTATATGGCAAAACAGACCATTCGCCTGATAAATGATGTAGCAAAAGTGATTAACAACGACCCTAGAGTTGGCGATGTACTAAAAATAGTCTTTATGCCAGACTATAAAGTATCTGATGCACAAATTATTATTCCAGCAGCAGATCTATCTGAACAGATATCCACTGCAGGAATGGAGGCGTCAGGAACTGGAAATATGAAGTTATCTCTAAATGGCGCGTTAACTATTGGAACCTTAGACGGAGCCAATATTGAAATTCGTGAACAGGTAGGAGAAGATAATTTCTTCCTATTCGGAATGACCGCTGATGAAGTGAGTAAATTGCGTGAACGGGGATATGATCCAGCCCACTACTACCAATCTGATGAAAAACTTCGTAAAGCAGTAGATGCCATCTCGCAAGGGGAGTTCTCAGCAGAAGAGCCTGAGCGTTACCGAGGTTTAATTGACGGACTACTGCATGGCGATCACTTTATGGTAATGGCAGACTTCGCTAGCTATATGGAACAGCAACTAGAGGTAGATAAACTTTACCAAAATCACAAACAGTGGTGCAAAGCAGTAATCTCAAATATCGCAGGAATGGGCAACTTCTCTGCAGACCGAGCTATTCACCAATATGCAGAAAACATCTGGGGAATAGAGCCTGTTTGATTAAGTTAATGAGTTAGACCTATCTGCTACTTTGGGTTACAATAATATGGAATGTAATTAGGTAGTAAGGAGAAATTGTGAGTAAAGTTCTAGAGTTTGGTGAGAAGGTAGATGAGTACGATGTCAGGGTATTGAATGAGCGTGAGATTAGAGCTGGTGCAGGTATCCTCTTTCTCTTCGCTATGATATCTTTCCTCAACTCTTGGCTGATCGGTGACTTTAGTGTTACTAGAATATTTGTGACGATCTTTCTTTTTGACTTTTTTATTCGAGTATTTATCAATCCTAAATATGCGCCGAGCCTTATTTTAGGTCGTTTTGCAGTTAGGAACCAACAGGTCGAGTATGTAGGGGCTTCCCAGAAACGGTTTGCGTGGGGAGTAGGATTTGGGTTAGCACTGCTTATGTTCTACCTTATTGTGATACAGAATGTGATTGGTCCGCTGAACCTGTTGGTCTGTCTCGTCTGTCTAGGGCTTCTTTTTTTTGAATCAGCTTTTGGGGTCTGCCTTGCTTGCGGTGTTTATAACTTATTTCATGCCGAGAGAGCAAAACTATGCCCTGGAAATAACTGTGAATTAGAGCAACGAGTTACGATCCAGAAAGTGAGTTTGGTGCAATTAATAGTGGTGGTGCTATTTATGGGGCTACTATTTGTGGTCTCAAACACTCCGCTTATCAGCGAAGGGATGCAGGTTGCGCTGGAAGATGAAGTATCAGAAGTTATTGTAGAGGAGAAAGATTGTACTGTTCCAGAGTTTGCGATTGCTATGGGGCATGAAGAGAAGTGGAAATTACATAATGGGTGTGATTGATGATGGAATATTCAGCTACTGGATGATTAGAAAGTTGATGTTTATTAATAAATAGAAGGTGAAGCTATGAAAAAAACAGTTGTTCTATTGTTGAGTCTCTCTCTATTGACAGGGTGCATGGGAA
>JABHVM010000042.1 GCA_018658305.1 Thiotrichales bacterium
GAGTCTTATTTGCTCAGGGCAGCGGCTTATGTTGAGCTTAACCCTGTGGTTGCGGGTATGGTGAAAAATCCATGGGATTATCCATATAGCAGTGTGCATGCGCACCTTAGTGGTAAAGATGAATTGGATATTATTAATCCAGATCATTTGTTGGATTTGGTAGGCGATTGGAAGCTTTACTTGAGCCAGTCTCAAGGTGATAAAGTGACTGATTTGCAAAGGCATACTCGTACCGGTAGACCACTTGGTGATTCTAATTTTATACAGACTGCCGAATCTATGCTTTCTAGGGTGTTAACCAAGAGCAAGCCAGGGCCAAAGAGAAAAGATAAATAATTAAGTGTTGTGTCCCCTTATCTTTCTAGTGCTTATCTTTTCTTATCTTTTAACCCTTATCTTAAATATTGCCTAAAATATATCACTATAGAACAAATGATAAAAAAGAGATTGATTTTATATTGGAAAAAGGCAATAAAATTATTGCCATTGAAGTTAAAACATCACAAAGCATTAAAATAGACGCCTTTAAATATATTATAGACCTACAAAATAAGTCTTCTTCAGAAGTTATTGGTATTGTATTTTATAACGGAGATACAGTCTTGCCATTTGGAGATGAAAAACATCAAAGGTTTGCATTACCTTTTAATCTATTTTTTTAAGAAGATTAAGTAACTGTAGAGAAGTGGATTAGGTGAAACTAATTTAGTTATTCAGCCAGCTCTGTAGTATTTGAGTTGCAGCCACTGCGTCGATATCTCGCTCCTCTGCGGATAGCTTCTTGCCTTGGTTGTTGCGATTATTATCACGAATTATCTGCTCTGCTTCTATTGAAGTCATCCTCTCATCTATCTCATGTACTATGATATTTAGTCGTCCTCGCAGCTGGTTACTAAATTTACTAGCTAAACGACTCATCTCTTGCTCCTCTCCAGCCATATTTAGAGGTACCCCAACAACAGCTTCGCTTGCGCCCCATTCAATGAAGAGTTGCTCGATTTTATTCCAGTCTTCACTTTTGTTACGCCTTATAATAGTGATTAGTGGACGAGCAGATCCTGTTAACTGCTGCCCTATCGCAACTCCAATCCGTTTGGTGCCAAAATCAAATCCTAATATGGTGGCTTCAGAGTTGATACTATTATCCAGCATGTCCAGCTATAGTGGTTAAGCGGTTAATGTCAATTCCAATACTGTTGGCAGATCTTTCCCATATCTGGCTATCATCTGTATTAAAGAGAAGGTCTATATCTGCAGGAACACTTAACCAACTATTGGAGGCAATCTCCTGTTCAAGTTGTCCATTGCTCCATCCAGAATAACCAAGAATAACTCTGAACTGTTTAGGGCCTGTACCGTTGGCTATTGCAAAGAGTATATCTCGTGAAGCAGTCACTCCAACTTCGTCTGTTACCTCTAGGGTTGACTCCCAATCACCTAGTGGTGAGTGAATAACAAATCCTCTATCTTGATGGACTGGACCACCAGTGTGAAGTCTATTATTTTTGTTGAAAGTGGAGCTAGAGTTGACCTCTATATTCATCTGTGCAAATAGTTCATTTATATGCATTGAGGTTGGTCGATTGAGAATAAACCCCATTGCACCATCTTCATTGTGCTCGCATATTAGTGATACGGTATGGTCAAAAGTCTTATCAAGTAGTATAGGGGTAGCAACCAAGAGATGGTTGCTAAGATAGTTATCTATACTTTGTACTCTATAACTCATTAATCATTTACCTTGTGGTTCTATATTACCTTGATTGTAACCTTTATTGGGTTCTCTGTTTGGGTAAATTCTACTCTTTGTCGCATCTCTTCTGTGAGTTGATAGCTGTGATCTTTCTCAATAACGAGGAACTGGGTCACTCCCATTTTAGTTGCAATTTTGCGGCGCTGTTCTGGTGCGGCTATTAGTAGTGCTGTTGCAGCTGCATCTGCAACCATTGCATCACTATGAATTACTGTTGCTGAATGAGCAGAGTTGCTAGGCCAGCCGGTACGAGGGTCTATGATGTGGTGGTAACGCTCTCCTTGATAGCTGAACATTCTCTCATAATCACCAGAGGTGAAGATAGCTTCTCCATCATTGGGGTGGAGGAGAGCTAACGGTTTATCGCTATCTGGTGCTCTAATTCCTATACTCCACGCTCTCTCTCCACGCACGCCAATAGCTTGTAGATCTCCGCCTGTATTTACAATACCATTTTTTATTCCAATTTTTTTCAGTTGGGTAATAGCGCGAGCAACTGCATACCCTTTGGCTATTCCTCCTAGATCTATCTTCACAGCTTTGTTGTTACTGTAGAGTCTACTCTGCTTAAATTCTATCTGATCTAAATTTGGGGTAGACTTAATTAGAGCGTTAATTAAGTTTTGAGATGGTGGCGGGCCACTCCACTCTTCACTATGAAACCCCCATAGTGCAACTAGATTCCCTATTGCAGGGTTAAAGAGGTAGTTGCTGTTACGCGATAGTTCAGCACTTTTCTGGAGTAGCTTTTTTACTTCCGGTGTTATAGCTAAACTCTCCTCGGTAGCTATTGCTTGGTTTATATCGTGCAGTAGTCCACCTTTTTTCCAGGCGTGCCACTCGTTGTGCATCGCTTGAAACTCATCTCTGATAATACGGCTCGCTTTACTATTTTGTGCGGGAGTTGCATCCCAGATAGAGATAGATACAACTGTTCCAAAGGCAAGAAACTGATCTTGATATATTTTTGGTTGAGGTTGGCATCCTATAAGTGTAAGCGTAGATGTTATGATGGTTGAGATTAGGAGAAGAGTAGCTGCTGTTCTCATAAGTTAAGTTTGCTCTCTATTGTATCCATAAGCTGCCCAGCAATATCTAGTCCATACTCTCGATCTAATTCACGGATGCAAGTTGGGCTGGTTACATTTATCTCGGTCAGATAGTCACCGATTATATCTAACCCTACAAAAAGTAGTCCTCGTTCCTTTAGGAGAGGCCCAACTTCTGCAGCAATCTCATAGTCTCGTTCTGAGAGTGCAACTCCAACTCCTCTACCGCCTGCAGCAAGATTGCCGCGATTATCTCCAGGTGCAGGAATACGAGCAAGAGCGTAAGGGATAGGTTCGCCATCAACCATTAAAACTCTTTTATCTCCATCTGATATCTCAGGGATAAAACGCTGTACCATCGTATAACTATGTTGACTATTAGGCTGTTTATGGTTGGTTAATGTCTCTATGATCACCCCTGCATTTGGATCACCAGCCCGTAGACGGAAGATTGAGGAGCCGCCCATTGCATCTAAAGGTTTTAAGATTACATCTTCGTGTTCTGCTAAAAAATCTCTAATTTCTCTCTCGCTACGAGTTACTAGTGATGGAGGAGCTAGGTTTGGAAACCAAGCCGTTGCCAATTTTTCATTAAAGTCTCGTAGTGATTGTGGACGATTTATTATTAGTGAGCCATGTCTCTCTGCAAGTTCCAGGATGTGGGTCGCATAGAGGTACTCTCTATCAAAGGGAGGATCTTTGCGCATTAGGATAGCATCAAGAGTAGAGAGAGGAATATTATGCTGCTCTCCTATTTTGTACCATTGACTGTTATCATCCATAACTTGTAGAGTGTGAGTTTCTGCTTGTGCTACTCCGTTAAGAATGGAGAGATCGTCCATCTCTATATAGTGGATATCCCAGCCCCGCTGTTGTGCTGCAAGTAACATTGCAAGAGTACTATCTTTGTGAGGATGAATATCTTGAATTGGATCCATCACTACACCAAGTTTTATATTCATATGACCTCTTTAATTTCTCTAGCTGCAGCCAGCATCGCTAATCGGGCGATAACTCCATACGCATAGAAGCGGTTAGGGTCAGCATCTGGTTCCTGATTATGATCTGGAAGGTTAAGTGGATTGGCAAAGGATAGTGGTTCAAAGTGCATTCCTGGCGCGTTTAGGTTCTCGTTTGGTCCACGCGAGGTGTGAACTCTATAGAATCCACCTATTACACTATGGTCAACCATATAGACTACAGGTTCAGCAACAGCCTCATCTTCTCCGATAGTTTCGAAAGTGTAAACACCTTCTTGAATGATAACATCAGTAACTGAGACTCCACCTTTACTTTTCGCCATCTTGTTGCGCTGTTTACGATTAAGCTCATGAATTTCACTGGCGCTATGGATGGTCATAATTCCCATTCCATAGGTTCCAGCATCAGCTTTTACTAAGACAAATGGGGGCTTATCTACGCCATATTCATCATACTTTTTTTGAATCTCTGTAAGGAGGTGGTCAACATGGCTGGCGAGGCACTCCTCTCCCTCCCGATTTTTAAAATCAATCTCTCCACATTTCTCAAATAGTGGATCTATCAACCAAGGATCTATATCTAGGAGTTGTGCAAACTCTTCAGCAACTTGGTGATAGTGCTGGAAGTGGTCAGACTTTCTGCGGTGGTCCCATCCAAGTTTTAGTGGAGGAATTATAGATTGACTAATATTCTCTAATATTTTTGGAATTCCAGCAGATAGATCATTATTCATCAACACTGCGCAGGGGGTGAATATACCGTCTTTATTGATGCTGTCGAGTTGGATCTTCTCTCCATCTCTTTTGATAGGCTCTAGTACAATCTGTTTGCCAGACGGTAGTTCAATTGTTTCAGCTTGTTGCAGATCATCAATTAAAGAGCCGATGCGTACCACAAAGCCTGCATGTCTCATTACCTGTTGCAGAGTGGCGAGGCTCTCTAGGTAGAACATATTGCGAGTATGGTTTTCGGGAATGATAAGAATATTGCATGCAAATGGGCAGACTCTCTCAACCGCAACTTGAATTGCCTGCACTGCAAGCGGAAAGAATACTGGATTTATATTGTTGAATCCAGCAGGAAATAGGTTAGTGTCTACTGGCGCAAGTTTAAATCCAGCATTTCGCAGATCGACAGAGGTGTAGAAAGGGGCGCGACTCTTTTTCCACTCTCCACGAAACCAGGTTTCAATCTGAGGTTGGCGCGCTAGTAGATGAGTCTCTATCATCTGGAGTGGTCCAGTTAAGGCTGTAGTTAAATGCCCCCCATGTGGATGGTTATCTATTGATTGCTTCATAAGTCTCCCCAGAGTAACTGCATAGTGGTTATAGCAACAACAGGAGCGGTTTCGCTTCGTAGTACTCGTGGACCTAATAAAACCTCATTCCATCCACTACTTTGTGCACCCTTAACTTCTTTCTCACTCAGTCCACCTTCAGGACCGATAACCATTAATATTTTAGTTAACTGCTGTTGAGTTAAAGGGTGTTTGCTGAGGAGATGTTCTGCTTTCTCATTAAATATAAACTTAGCACCTGTTGAGCCATTGTTAAGCATCTGCTTAAAGGAGATAGCTGGATTAATGGTTGGAATTTTATTGCGTCCACACTGTTCGCAAGTAGCTAGTGCAATTTTCTGCCAATGAGATATTTTTTTCTCCACCCTTTTTGTATCTAGTTTTACTACACATCGTTCGGAGAAGAGTGGAGTGATCTCGCTCACTCCACACTCAGTTGCTTTCTGCACAGCGTAATCCATCCGTTCACCTTTTGATATAACTTGAAATAGATGAATATTGAGCGGGCTCTCTAGGAGTGGTGTGTGCTTATCTACTACACAAACTTCAACGGAATGTTTTTCAATTGATGATATAGTTGCACTAAATTCACTTCCTAATCCATCAAATAGAGTGAGAGGCGCAGACTCTTTTAGACGCAATACTTGGATAGCGTGGCGGCGTGCTCCATCATCTAACGAGATGATACTGTTTACGCTAAGTTGGGAGGAGTGGAATATTCTAGGAATTTGCATGTTGTTGTTAGTTATTATAACTTATTTTAAGGTAACTATTCATCTCACCCCTAAAATTCACCATCTCTGTGTTGCAAAATTATCATATACAGGTGTATACTCAAATTTTGCGCCTTGATCTGATGGGTTTTAGAGGCAATCTGAATAGTTACATTTGAAGACTGGAGATAATATATTGGAATTAGAAGATAAAGTTGAAGTTAGTGAGTCGATGAGAGCTGTGCTTGATAAATATCTAAAGAGCTTTCGTGAAATCGTAGAATTGACAGTAGAGAATGGATGGGTCGATAATAGTACACTTCAGTTTAGCGTGTTAGAGATAAGCTCAGAGTATGCTCTGTTGGAGCTGAATTTTATTGAGATTGTTATGAGCGCCTCTGGTTGTACGATAAATCGTGAAGAGCGCTGGGGAAGAGTTAAGTTAAAGTTAGAGAGTGAGGCTGTTATTGGAGTAGAAGTATTATAAAAAGACCATTTTTAATAAGTTTTTATTGAAAAAGCTGTAGTGTTCATATATAATATATCGCGATAAGTTGATGCTGGTACCACCCTCCTCCTCGTGTATCAGTATCGCGAAGACTTATCAACGGTGTGCTCTTTCCCCCAATTTAAGAGCGCACCAGCCGTACCTGTTGATCTTTGATCCGGGTGCGGCATTTTTATGGGCGAAAGGTTTTTATCTATTATTTTTATCGGGTGGGTTTGCCATCTAAACTAAGACTGTTTTTCTCTTCCCAGTAAGCGTGGATGCCATCACTTCCTTTTTTATCGATCCACTCTTCTAGCAGTGTTCGTTCTCCTAGTAACTCCATTCGTGGAACTCCGAATCCGCAAGAGGTGTGAATTAGGTCTATATTTAGGTCTATTACTTGACGAGAGCCTACACTATCTGGAAAGTTGGATGCGATTTCACTCCACCTATCTTGGTCAGGATGGATTGTAGTCGCACTTCCATAGCAGCGTAGAATAAGTGGTTTTTGACTAAATGAGCAGAACATAATAGTCATTCGTGAATCTTCCAGTAGATGTGCGGCAGTCTCGTTGGCACTACCAGTTAAGTTCATCCAGATGATACGGTTGTTATCTAAAACTCGAAGTGAGTCAAGACCTTTCGGGGAGAGGTTGATGCGCCCATTTTTAGGTGCTGTTGCTACAAAATAGAGGGGCTGCGCTTGAATAAACTCTATATGGCGTTCGGTTAGCTCTTGAAAAAGTTGTCCCATAGCGTACTGCTCCTATAGTTATAGCACTTAAAGTTTTAGTTTTGAAGGTCTAAGTTGTTGAAGATTTCTAGGGTTGCTGCAGCTTGATTCATAGTGTAGAAGTGAACTCCAGGTGCTCCAGCACTGAGAAGGTCTTGAGTTAGACGAGTGCTAACTTCCAATCCAAAACTGCGTAGTGATTCACTATCATCACGATATGCAATAAGTCGCTCTTTTATCCAGCGCGGAATTTCAGCACCACACATCTCAGAGAAACGAGCAAGGTTGGTGTAGTTAGTGATCGGCATAATTCCTGGAACAATCGGGATATCTAATCCCATAAGGGCACAATCCTCACTGAATCGGAGGTATGCATCTATATTGTAGAAGTATTGAGTGATAGCTGCATCTGCTCCAGCTTCAACTTTGCGTTTAAAATTTTGGAGATCAGTAAAGGCATCTGGTGCCTGGGGGTGGAATTCTGGATATGCTGCAACCTCGATATGGAAGTGGTCGCCACACTCTGCTCGGATAAATTCTACCAGTTCGTTGGCATAACGAAAGTCTCCGCCAGCTCCCATTCCAGATGGCATATCACCTCGTAAAGCAACAATGCGTTTTATGCCTTTATCTTTATATCCATTCAGTATTTCACTAATACTCTCTCTGGTCGCCCCTATACACGAGAGATGAGGAGCTGCCTCAACTCCTTGATTCTGAATTTCCATCACCGCTTCATAGGTCCCCTCTTGGGTGCTGCCGCCAGCTCCAAAAGTGACTGAGGCATAAGCAGGTTTAACTTCCTCAAAAAGTTTCTGTTGTGTTGCTTGAAGTTTCTTTTTGCCAGCTTCAGTTTTTGGCGGAAAAAATTCTAAGCTAAATTGCGGAGTGTCATCATTTATTTTGTCATTACTCATAAGTGTAGTATCCTTTTATTCTAAAGAACTATCTTCACACAATGTGACAAAGATGCAAAGGTTTTTTAGTGCTTTTGCATCTTTGCGTGAGGATGCTATTTAATAACGATAATGGTCAGTTTTGTAAGGACCATCTACTGGTACGCTTATGTAATCTGCTTGAGTCTGGCTTAGCGTAGTTAGGTTAGCTCCAATTTTACCAAGGTGATGTCGTGCAACCTCTTCATCAAGATATTTAGGGAGAGTATAGACTTCATTCTTGTACTCACCTGTCTGGTTGAAGAGCTCCATCTGCGCCAAGGTTTGGTTGGTGAATGAGTTAGACATAACAAAACTAGGGTGCCCAGTTGCACATCCTAGATTAACTAATCTTCCTTCTGCAAGAAGAATTATCTTGTTACCGCTTGGTAGGGTTATGTGATCAACTTGTGGCTTAATGTTATCCCACTCATATTTCTTCATATTTACCACATCAATCTCATTATCGAAATGCCCAATATTGCAGACGATAGTTTCGTGTTTCATCTGCACCATATGGTCATGGGTGATTACATTAAAGTTTCCTGTTGCGGTTACAAAGATATCTCCCTGTGAAGCAACATCATCCATAGTGACTACGCGATATCCTTCCATAGCTGCTTGAAGTGCGCAGATAGGATCAATCTCTGTGACCCATACTGTGGCTCCTAAACCACGCAGTGATTGTGCACAGCCTTTACCTACATCACCGTAACCAAGTACTACAGCAACCTTACCAGCAATCATCACATCTGTTGCTCGTTTAATCCCGTCAACTAAGGACTCACGACAGCCGTAAAGGTTATCGAATTTAGATTTTGTTACGGAGTCGTTTACATTGATAGCTGGGAATGGAAGATCTCCGCTCTCTTGCATCTGGTAGAGACGGTGTACCCCAGTAGTTGTCTCTTCAGTAACGCCTTGTATGTTTTTTAAGATATTAGAGTACCAGTTTGGAGACTCTGTGAGTTTGTTTTTGATTGCTGCGTAGAGAACTTCTTCCTCTTCACTTTCAGGATTATCTAGTACGGAGATGTCGCTCTCTGCTTTACTGCCTAAAATAATAAGTAGCGTAGCGTCACCACCATCATCAAGAATCATATTCGGAGTTCCGCCATCAGACCACTCCATAATTTTATGGCTATACTCCCAGTAATCTTTTAAACTCTCACCTTTATAGGCGAAGACAGGGATACCCTGGTCAGCAATTGCCGCAGCAGCGTGGTCTTGAGTTGAGTAGATGTTACAAGATGCCCACCGTACCTCAGCTCCGAGCTCGATTAGAGTTTCGATAAGTGCTCCAGTCTGGATAGTCATATGGAGAGAACCAGCAATGCGAGCTCCTTTTAGTGGTTTTTTATCACCATAGTCTCTGCGTAGTGCCATAAGTCCTGGCATCTCTTCTTCCGCAATGCGTAGCTCTTTATGTCCCCAATCTTTAAGGCTCATATCTGCGATAATGTAATTTTCTGTAGTCTCGATGTTACTCATTTTGTATCTCCTAAATGTATGATAAAAAATCGAGAGCGCAGTTAATTAAAAGTTAAATTACCAATTTCGGGCCTAGCGATCACTCTAAATGTGACCGTTGCAGCGCTCCCCGAAAGGTAAGATTAGTGAATGGTTAGTTAATTTTATAAACCAGCGGCACTTCTTAATGTGTCAGCTCGGTCAGTCTTCTCCCAGCTAAACTCATCTTCAGTGCGTCCAAAGTGTCCATAGGATGCGGTCTGTTGGTAGATTGGGCGAAGTAGATCTAGCATTTCAACAATTCCTCGTGGTTTGAGATTGAAGTGCTCTAGCACTAGTGCTTCAATCTTCGCATCATCAATTGCTCCAGTACCAAAGGTCTCTACAGTTACAGAGGTTGGTTCGGCAACTCCGATAGCGTAAGAGAGCTGAATTTCACAGCGTTCAGCTAATCCTGCGGCTACAATATTTTTTGCAACATAACGGCCAGCATAAGCTGCAGAGCGATCAACTTTTGAAGGGTCTTTTCCTGAGAAAGCACCACCACCATGACGAGCCATGCCGCCGTAGGTATCAACAATAATTTTTCTGCCAGTCAAGCCGCAATCTCCAACTGGACCACCAATTACGAAATTGCCTGTTGGATTTATGTGATATTTAGTGTTACTGTCGAGCCACTCTGCAGGAAGTACTGGATTTATAATCTCTTCTCGTACTGCCTCTTGTAGATCTTTTAAACTAATATCGGGATCGTGTTGAGTTGAGAGCACTACTGCATCAATTCCAACTGGTTTTCCATCTTGGTAACGGAAAGTAACTTGACTCTTTGCATCTGGACGCAACCAGGATAGGGATCCATTTTTGCGTAGTTCAGCTTGTTTTTCTACTAAACGGTGTGAGTAGGTTATTGGAGCAGGCATTAGTACATCAGTCTCATTAGATGCATAGCCAAACATTAAGCCTTGATCTCCAGCTCCCTGTTCATGTTCATTAGATTCATCTACCCCCATTGCAATATCAGAAGACTGTTTGCCAATTGCAGAGAGTACGGCGCAGGTTTGACCGTCAAATCCAACTTCGGCAGAGTTGTAACCTATACCGCATACTACAGATCTAACTATAGCCTCTGTATCTACCCAAGCATTGGTGGTTATCTCACCAGCCAGAACCACCATCCCAGTTTTAACCATAGTCTCACAAGCTACCCGTGAATTTTTATCTTCGGTTAATAGTGCATCTAAAATAGCGTCAGAGATCTGATCTGCCATTTTGTCTGGATGACCCTCTGAAACTGACTCTGAGGTAAAAAGTGTTGTACTACTCATTGCTAATATCTCCTTAAAAAATACATAAAAAAACCCACTCAACCTATGATTAAACTAGGGCGCGCGGGTTTTATATATATTTCACCTGCATCGCTTTAGCCATATTTATATAGCGCTTGCAAGCTGAGCTCAAATCAGCGCTGAGAGGGATTCTCATATAACTCACAACTATTGTCAAGTTATTTTTTTATCTATTTTAATGTGACTGTTTTTTAGTAGACGTCAAAAAAATAGCATATCCCCTTAAATATTGTTGGCACGATTTGTGCATAATGGTAATTACCTTAATATTTGAGAGGCATCTCATTGGGAATAGTCCCAAATTTATAAAAACAGAGATGAAGTTTCCAAAGGAATTAAGAGTAATGCTAAGGGTGATAAATATTATGATGAGCCAACTACGAGAGAATATACTGGATTCAATTGGAACCAGTTATCAGAAAATGTCAGCAGCGATGGAGCGAGGAGATACATTAATTGCCCGGCGTGCATTGAATAGAATTAGTGAATTAAAAGAGCGTTTGCGCAGTGCTCGTAGTGATGATGCTCAGCGTTTTATGCATATTAGTAACTCAGATAGAAGCTGTATGGTATGCCAAGATGAAGATAATAGCGCAGTTATTGTTCAATCATGGAATGGTTGTGAAGGGTGTGAAGTTACCCGTTTCCGTAGTTTCTCAGCAGCATATAGATCTTTGACTCAGTCTGGATATATATCAATGGCAGCAGCTTAATCTAGGCTGTTATAACTATTGCGATCAGTTGCAACTATATTGTTGTAGGCGGTATTAGTAGAGTAATAAGTTAGTAGAGTAATAACTCTTCAGCTCTCAACTCTCCTATAGTTTTTCCAGTTATACTTTTTAAGGTAGGGCGGGGTGCTAATCCTTGGCGAAAGCTAAAAAGTCTCTTATCTAGATACGATGGTTTTCTGTTATTGTCTACAACTCTACCAGTTTTTGGGTTGATGTAGAGTGAGATAATACCTGCAGGACGAGATAGTGTTGTCTCAGGCAGATCTATTAAAGTGTTCTCCATAAAATTAATCCACATTGGTAGTGCTGTAGTGCCACCCGACTCTTTTTTAGCTAGAGGTTTTGGTTGATCGTACCCAATCCAGCTTACTGTTACAAGATCTGGATGATAGCCAGCAAACCAAGTATCTACAGCTCGATTTGAGGTTCCAGTTTTCCCCCCTATATCTTTGCGTTTAAGTGAGCGAGCAGCCCGACCTGTGCCAGTCGTAATGACTTTTTTTAACATTTTATCCATAAGGTAGTGAATCTGTCTGCTCATTATATAAGGTCTGTTTCGGTCTCTACATAGCCGACATTTTCCTGGTAGAGCTTGTTGTGGACTGCTCTCAATTTTAGTAATCAGATATGGTGAAACTAGTTGCCCACCATTAGCAAATGGAGTGTATGAGGTTGCTACCTCTAATGGTGATGCAGTTAGGGTGCCTATTGCTAAGGTTAAGTCTCTATGCTCTTTGAGGCGTTCTGGAGGGAATCCAAATTTCTCTAGTTGTAGCAGAGCCGGTTTAAATCCTATCTCTCTCAGTAGGCGAATTGAAGAGAGGTTTCTAGAGTAGACTAACGCATCTTCTAGTAGGGTAGGGCCATGAAAGCGCAGCCCCGCATTTTCTGGTCTCCAAGATTTGAATTGATTCTGCTCTTTGTTGTTACTTTGAAGATTGCTTCCTTTAAATATTAGTGGAGCATCATTGATTAGAGTTGCACTGGTCTTGCCTTGTTTAAGTGCAGCACTATATATTAGAGGCTTTATGATAGATCCCATTTGACGGTATGCTTGGGTTGCTCGATTAAATGGTGATTTTGTGAAGTCTACTCCGCCACTCAAGGCGCGGATTGCGCCACTATTTGGGTTGAGCGCAACTATGGCTCCTTGTAAGGATTTTTGTTTATCCAGCTCCTCTTGATGTTGACGAGAGTTTGCTGCATATATACTCTCTCTCAATGCTTTGGTTGAGTTACGTTGCATTTTAGGGTTAATGGTTGTGGTAACTGTTAATCCTCTACTGTAGGCGGATTCCCCAGCCCTGCGCACCATCTCTGCTCTAACCATCTCTGCAATATAGGGCGCATCTGTCTCAATAGGAGGATGGTGGATTTTAGCTGTTAAAGGAGTTGCTATTGCTCTCTTTGATTCGTCTGCTGTTATATATCCAAGTTTATACATTCTATCAAGTATGTAATCTCTACGCTCTTTTGCGCGTTTCGGATTGCGAATAGGGTTGATAGAGGAGGGGGCTTTAGGGAGGGCAGCTATCATTGCAAATTGAGATAAGGTAGCATCTTTTGGAGTAACCCCATAGTAGGTTCTAAGTGCAGCAGCCACTCCGTAGGAGCGATGTCCTAAAAATATTTTGTTTAAATAGAGGGTCAGTATCTCTCTCTTATCTAGAGTCTGCTCTATCCTAACAGCTAAAAGAAGCTCTTTAATTTTACGGAGCCAACTCTTCTCTCTAGTGAGAAAAAAGTTCCTAGCCATCTGCATGGTTATGGTGCTTCCACCCTGTCTCTTTTCACCGCTGGTGAGGTACTGGATAGCTGCTCGTGCAATACCAGTTGCATCAATGCCGGGATGTTCAAAGTAGCGTTCATCTTCAGCAGCAAGAATTGCGTTAATCATCATTGGGGGAATCTCATTATAAGTGAGGGGGATTCTGCGCTTTTCACCAAACTCAGCAATTAGAGAGCCATCTCTAGCGAGGACTTTAAGTGGAGACTGTAGAGTTATATCTCTTATTTCTGCACTACTAGGTAGGGTGGGGATAATCTCTCGTTCCAGATATAACCATCCTACTCCAGTGGCGGCGGTTATGAGCAGCGTAGCTGCTAACACTATACTGCGAATTTTCACTTAATTCAGATCATCATATTGCTGTTTTTTTCGTTCACGCAACATTTTTGCCTGTTCGGCAAGAACAATTTTAACTACTCGGTCACGATCATCTTCATGCATATGTAAAAATTCACTTGCTACTTTCCATGTACCGTTGGGGTCAGCTGGAGAGTGAAAGGATTTTATAACTCGTGAGATGGAACGAAC
>JABHVM010000003.1 GCA_018658305.1 Thiotrichales bacterium
AGTATACATAACAGACTACAAAATAGATGTGTTATTTAATAATGGCAGAAAAGGAATTGCAGATTTAGCACCTGAATATGTATATTTCCAAGCATTTAAAAATGAAGAAAAATTAAAACCACAATTTAAAGAATGGGGCTATATATTCTAACGCGTGCGTTGGCAGGGCTGCGCGCCTGTCGCCCAGATTCTCACCCTGCCTCCGGCACGGAGGCAATCCATTCGACGAGGACGATTTGACAGTATAATATGCAACAAGTTACAATTACACGGATCAAATGCGCCTGTCAACGCAGGCGTTATGTTTTACATAAATAAGGAATAAAATGTCAAAACTCAATGTAGATCAAAAAACAATATTTGACCTGTTGTCGGATAAAAAAGCCGACTTCCTTATCCCAGATTATCAGCGCCCATATGCTTGGGATGAAGAGCAATGCCAAACACTTTGGGATGACCTTTTTACATTTTCATTCCCTAATAATAATTACGAGGAATTTGATAAAAACGATGAGTATTTTCTTGGAACGATTGTTACGTTCAAAAATGATAAGACACAATCGGAAGTTATAGACGGACAACAGCGACTGACTACGATAATGCTTATTTTGCGTGCATTCTATGACAAGTTTGCTCATATGCAGGATACCAATTCTAAACAAACGCGTGGTCGTATTGAGAAATGCATATGGAAAACTGATGAATTTGGTAGCGCAGATAAATTAACATTAAAAATAGACTCGGAAGTTGCTACAGATAAGGATAAGTATGAATTTCTTGATTTATTGAAGACTGGCACACTGAAACTTGGAAGCAAAAGTCAATATATTAATAACTATAAATTCTTTGAGGAGAAAATTGAAGAGTTTTTACAAGGGTTTGCTAGCTACTTTCCATATTTTCCAGCAAGAATTTTGGGGAATTGTATTCTCCTGCCGATAGAAGCTGAGTCGCAAGACACCGCGCTCAGGATTTTTTCAACTCTCAATGATCGTGGGCTTCCCCTAGCTGATGCAGACATATTCAAAGCGCAGTTCTATAAATATTATAGTGACAAAGATAAAAAAGATGACTTTATTTCTGAGTGGAAAACACTTGAGGAAATTACAAGTTCAGTTTTTTATTTAAATGCTGGCTCACCAATGGATGAAATTTTTGCCCGTTACATGTATTTCTTACGCGCCAAAGAAGGAAACAAAAGTACCACTACAGAGGCATTGCGCAAATTCTATGAGCGTAATAAATATCAATATCTTCATAAACCTGAGACCATTCCCAATATAAAATTACTAGCCTTATTCTGGAAAAGCATTTCAAATCAAGATAATCAGAGATTTACCAACTCTATTCTTAAGAAACTATTTGTTTTGACTTACGCACCTAATGGCATGTGGCAAAATATAGTTTCAGTATATTTTCTTCACAATAAATTACCTGACGGAGCTTTAGAAGAAACTGAATTCAGTTTCTTCTTAGATAGAATTACTGCCTTCATTTATGCGTATGCCATAACAAATCCGGGGGTTAATGCTTTGCGGACACCTATATATGACGAAATGATCAATATTGTAAATGGAGTAAAAGTTACATTTGAAAAATATAAATTTAATGAAAGCCAAGCCAGATCATTCTTCGATAATTACAAATTCACAAACCAGCGCAATATAACGCGTTCTGTGATCACATGGTACGCCCACACATTTTCCGAACAAAACCTTCTTGATTTTAATGAGATATTTCATTTGGAGCACATTTACTCCAAGAAAAGACAGGAAATGGAAGAAGGCTTAGAGAATACGACAGCTATTGAATCACTTGGGAATAAGATTTTACTTGAAGGAAGTATTAATATCCGAGCATCTGATTATCGGTTTGAAGATAAAAAAAATATATATAGCGGAGAACAGCGGCGTGGGGAAAATAAAGAGCCTAGTAAAATCTTGGAAATAGCGGAACTCATTAGCTTTGATGAATTTGAAGAGAAGCAAATAGTTGATCGTAATAAGAAAATTTTAGATAAATTCTTTGCTTTTCTACAGAGAGAACATTTAATAGCATAACAAAAACATGGGATAGAATATGCCTGAAATAGAAACCCAAAGATTGAATCAAAAGAAGAGATAACAAAACATCAAGAATATGCTGCAGCTACTTTTAAGAAAGATAAGCGGATAAATATACGTATTGCAAGTCGAGATCTTACAATGATTCAAAAACATGCAGCTGACAAACACCGAACCATTTATAGTTTAAAATATAGTTATGGAACAACATAAAAAATCGGCTGAATTAAAACGACAGATTAGAGAGTTGGCTACTGAGTTTGGATTTTCTGGTTTTGGAGTTGCTGATTGCGATCTCACTCAACACGAAGATGCTTTCCAGAAGTGGTGTGAACAAGGATTTTATGGTGAGATGGAGTATATGGTGCGCCATGGAAGTAAACGGAGTCGTCCTGCTGAACTAATTCCAGATACGATATCTATCCTATCTTTTCGGATGGAGTATCTTCCAAATGGCGCTGCCGATTCTTGGGAGACCATGCAAAATAGAGAGAAGGCATTCATTTCGCGCTATGCGTTAGGGCGAGACTACCACAAGATGATGCGCCAGCGGCTGGCTAAGTTAGCAAAAAAAATTGGAGAGTTAATTGGTCCATTCGGAAATAGAGTATTTGTAGATAGCGCCCCTGTACTGGAACGAGGCATTGCGGAGCGTAGTGGAGTTGGATGGATCGGTAAACATACTAACCTTATTGAAGAGAGAAGTGGCTCTTGGTTTTTTCTCGGAGAGATATATACTGACTTATCCATAGAGCCAGATCAAGCTGCAAGTAATCACTGCGGAAGTTGTAGTAGTTGCATTACTGCCTGCCCTACTGCTGCTATTATCTCCCCCTATCAACTGGATGCACGGCGCTGTATCTCTTACTTGACTATAGAGTTAAAGGGATCAATTCCAGTAGAGTTTCGCAAAGCGATTGGAAACCGCATTTACGGCTGTGATGATTGTCAACTAGTGTGCCCCTGGAATAGATTCGCAGAGCCTAGCAGTGAGAGTGATTTCAAGGTGAGAAATGGGTTAGATAGTCCAGACTTAATAGAACTTTTTGAGTGGAGTGAGGAGGAGTTTATGAAAAAACTAGAGGGCTCTCCAATAAGGCGTATAGGCCATGAACGCTGGTTGCGCAATATTTCAGTTGCATTGGGTAATGGTAGAGAAACCCCTCAAGCAGTAACTGCGCTTAAAGGGAGATCTAACCACGAATCTGCTGTAGTTAGAGAGCATATTCAATGGGCTCTAAGCCAGTATAAAGTGCGTTCGGTAGTACTCCATCTCAGCAATTGACTCTTTAATATCAGCTAATGCCGTATGTGCGCCATGCTTTTTAAAACCATCATACAGATCTGGCTTCCACCGTTTCGCAAGCTCTTTGAGGGTACTTACATCTAAATTTCTATAGTGAAAAAAATGTTTTAGCTCTGGCATTTCACGCGCCATAAAACGACGATCTTGACAGATGCTATTGCCACACATTGGAGAAGATCGTTCTGGAACATAGCGTTTTACAAATTCTAGGGTCTTCAACTCTGCCTCACGCATAGAGACTCCCTCGCTACGCATTCTATCTATAAGCCCAGACTCACCATGAGTTTTCGTATTCCACTCATCCATTCCATCGATTATCTCATCTGGTTGACTGATCGCAAAGACCGGGCCTTCCTCTAGAACTTTAAGATCAGAGTCGGTCACTATTGTTGCGATCTCAATTATTGTGTCACTCTCTGGGATCAATCCTGTCATCTCCAGATCCACCCAAATTAAATTATTTTCATTCACCATTTTATTACTCTCGCATTTGCCTGTATGATTACCATATTAAGATACTCTTAACTTTAACACAATTTTAAACGATACATTACCAAGACTACATTATCAATATATTATGAATTCACAATTTATCACCCCTCAACTATTCAGTTATCTCTTTATCTTTATGGTTCTTCTTAATCTGTTAATTGAGTGGTGGCTCTCTAAACGCCAGGTCAACTCAGTTGTAAGTCAGAGCGGCACGGTTCCAGACCACTTTAGGGAAACTCTAAGTATAGAGGATCATCAGAAAGCAGCTAGTTACACTACCGCAAAGCAACGCATTGGACAGCTTGAGATGGCGTATGGAGTTATCTTGCTATTTGCTTGGACTATTAATGGTGGAATGGAGCTACTTAACCAACTCTGGCTTAGTAGCAATATTGATCCTCTATTTGCTGGAGTTGGCTTTATCTTCTCTTTTATATTTATCAGCTCTCTGCTCGGTATCCCATTCGCAATCTACAACACCTTTTTCCTTGAGTCTAAATTCGGCTTTAACAAAACTACGATTACAACTTTTATAACAGATACTGCTAAGAGCATCTTACTCTCTATACTACTTGGTGCACCGCTAATATGGGTGATTCTCTGGCTGATGGATGGTGCTGGTGAACTATGGTGGTTTAAGGTCTGGGCTGTATGGATGGGATTTACCCTGTTAATGCTCTGGGCATGGCCAACTTTTCTTGCCCCACTATTCAATAAATTTACTCCATTAGATAATAGTGAACTCAATACAAAAATAGAGAACCTGCTAAAGAGTGCTGGTTTTGTGAGTAATGGTATTTTTATTATGGATGGATCTAAACGATCAGGACATGGCAATGCTTACTTTACAGGTCTTGGTGAAAAGAGGCGCATTGTATTTTACGACACTCTGCTAGAGAGTCTTAGTGATGAGGAGATTCTTGCAGTGCTTGCTCATGAGCTTGGACACTTTAAAAATGGACACATTAAGAAACGCTTAATAGTAAGTGCAACAATGTCTCTGTTAGCACTAGCTCTACTTGGCTGGCTAATTGGTGAGGAGTGGTTCTATCAAGGGTTAGGAGTAACCACTCCATCCACCCACACTGCGCTGGTACTGTTTCTACTTGCCTCTCCTGCATTCTCTTTTTGGGTGCAGCCAGTGATGGCAGCATACTCTAGAAAACATGAGTTTGAGGCAGACGAATTCGCTGCTGAGAGTAGCGATCCTAAATACCTAATTAGTGCCCTAGTCGCTATGTATAGAGAAAACGCGGCAACAGTTACCCCAGATCAGTTATACTCTGCCTATCATGATTCACACCCACCTGCTCCTGTGCGTATTGCTCACCTTGCAGAACTCAAAAATAGTTAAATTTTAAACTATTTTTTAAACTATTGGAAAACATATATATGAAAACTAAAAAACTAATTGCTCCACTACTCTTCACATCTCTACTCCCAATCACTCTGCAAGCAGCAGATCTTGATAATGGTAAAGAGCTGCATGATGCAGAGTGTCTACGCTGTCACGGTACAGAGCCATACACCAAAGATGGAAGAGCTGTAGAAAGCTACTCTGCTCTTAGCCGTCGCATAAGTATGTGCATCAGTATGACTGGTGCTGGTGCTGAGTGGTTTCCAGAGGATCAGGAAGATGTGTTAGAACATTTAAATGCAGCTTACTACCACTTCAAAAAATAGATAGTGCGCGGGCAAATTATAACCCGCAGCGGTGATCGTCTCTTAGTTGAGATAAGAGACAAAATTTTACGCTGCGCTCAACGTAAAAAACTTCCACCCTTAACTGTCGGAGATTGGGTTACAGTAGAGCAAGATTCAGCCTCTACTAACGAGGGTGTTATAACCGAGTTAGAAGAGCGCTCTACTCTACTTAGCCGCCCAGATCCATTTAACCAACGACGCAAGCCAATAGCAAGCAATATAGATCAGCTGCTATTAGTAACAGCTTCAGAACCTGGAATTGATCAGTTGCAGATCGACAGAATTATCGTAGCGGCTGAGGCAAGTTCTATACCTCTGAGTATTGTTATAAATAAAGTTGACCTTCTAAGCCAAGATCAACGCAACAGTTTAAAAGATAAACTGAAACATTACCAAGAGATTGGATACCCTCTAATTTGGATATCAACTCTGATGAGTAAAGATGGTGAAGATGATATTGAGCAGCTTAAACAGCAACTAGATGGCAGGTGTAGCGTTTTAGTGGGTCCATCTGGTGGAGGAAAATCATCCATAATAAAAACTCTACTTCCAGATGGAGCAGAGTCAAACAAGATAGCTGTTGGTGAACTAGCACGCAGCATCAAACAGGGGAAGCATACTACCAGCGTATCTACTCTCTACCACCTTAATGGGTATAGTGAAGAGACATCTATAATAGACTCACCTGGAGTGCGTGAGTTTGGGGTGTGGGATCTAGATGAGAATACTATTCGTGGTGGTTTTAGAGAGTTTGATCTATATCTAGATCAGTGCCGTTTTAGTAACTGTCGCCATCTAAGCGAGCCGGGGTGTGCTGTAAGTAAGGCTGTCGATAACGGTGAGATATCGACAAATAGGTTAGAGAGTTATCGAGGGCTACTAGAGGAGTAAGAGCCAATTAATTAATAATCTCTCCGTCCATTTATAGCGTGACTCAGGGTTCCGCTATCGACATACTCTAACTCACCACCTAACGGAACCCCGTGAGCAATACGACTACTTTTTATATCCTTACTGCGAGCCATCTCACTAATAAAATGTGCCGTAGCCTCTCCCTCAACAGTTGTGTTAGTAGCTAATATAATCTCCGTTACCGTGCCATTTGCTAGACGCTGCTCCAGCAGATCTAACCCCAACTCTGCTGGGCCAACTCCATCAATAGGGGAAAGATGTCCCATTAATACAAAATAGCGTCCTCTATAACTAGCAGACTGTTCCAGTGCAAGCACATCCATTGGTCCTTCAACTATGCAGAGTAGTGCCTCATCTCGCCTGGGATCTGCACACTCTCTACAAAGCTCGCTCTCACTCAAAGTACGACAACTTTTACAATTACCGATCTTATCTACTGCCTCACTAATAGTGCGAGCAATTTCACGCCCTCCCCCTCTATTGCGCTCTAGCAAGTGATACGCCATTCTCTGTGCTGACTTAGGACCTACCCCTGGCAGACACTGTAGAGATTCTATTAACTCTTGGATTAGCGCCATACAGCTAGAATGGAAGTTTCATTCCACCAGGGAGAGAGAGACCTGATGTCATATCTGTCATCATACCTCTATTCTTATCTTCTATTTTGTGCACCACATCATTAATTGCTGCCGCAATCAGATCCTCCAACATATCTTTATCATCATCTAATAGAGAGTCATCTATCTCAAGCTTTATCACTTCGTGACGGCCTGTCATTTTTATCTTGACTAAACCACCACCAGATTGTCCATCAAATTTACTTGCGGCAAGATCCTCTTGTGCTTTTTTCATATCTTCTTGTACTTTCTGTGCTTTCTGCATCAGACCGCCTAAACCTTTCATATATAGCTCCTAACTAACTTAATGTGACTTAACTTAACTTGACTTCATTGACCCCTCAACCACCGAACCTCCAAAGGTTGAGAGCATAGATTGAAACTCTCCACTCTGCTGAAGCTCACTCTCTACTCTATTTTGAGCTTGCTCAGCTCGACTTTCAGCTTTTTGAGCTGGAGTATCTACAGCATCATCTCCAACTTTTATAGAGATAGCTATATCTTTTTCTAGATATTTCCCTAAAGCACCTTTAATACGCTCTCTACATTGATCATTTAAAAATGCTTCACTATTAACAGGAATTTTTAGAGTTACTTTCCCATTTTCATAACTTTTCAACACACTATTCAGTAGCAGCTGTCCAGCCATTCCACGAACATTCAACTGCTTAACTATCTGCTCCCAATTATCAGCAGTTAAATAGATAGCCTCTGAAATATCTTCTGAAGGCTCTACTGCACCCTTTACTACTGATAAAGCAGGAGTGGTAGCATCTAAAGTTTTTGGTTGTACTGGAGTTTTTGGTTGTACTGGAGCTTGAGATTGAATGGGAGTGGCAGTAGAGGCTGGGCGAAATGCTAACATTCGCAGCAGAACCATCTCTAATCCACTACGAGGATTAGCAGCTAGAGGAAGATCTTTTCTTCCAATAAGTGCGATTTGATAGAAGAGCTGTAGATCTTCTGCACTTATCTGTTTTGCTAACTCAACCCACTCCTCTTCTATACCTCTATCTGCAGCAACTTCAGGAACCTGTTGCAACAGAGCCAATTGATGAAGCACTCCTATCAACTCTATTAACACCGCACTAAAGTCTGCCGCCTTTTTACTCAACTCCTCTACGCTATTTAAGAGAGCAGCTCCATCTTGGGCAGTGAGTGCTTGCACAATCTCCAGAAGATGGCGCTGCTCTATCGTTCCCAACATTGCCGCAACTTCATCTTCACGCAATACCCCTCCACCAAAAGCTATAGCTTGATCTAGCAGACTTAAAGCATCTCGCATACTCCCCTCTGCAGCTCGTGCAATAGGGGGAAGTGTATTACCACTACTCTCCACTCCCTCTCGCTGCAACAGCTCAGCAAGGTACTCTTGGATACGCTGTTGAGGAATACTTTTTAGATTAAACTGTAGACAGCGCGAACGAATAGTAACTGGTAATTTTTGAGGGTCAGTAGTTGCAAGAAGAAATTTAACATGTGGAGGTGGCTCCTCCAGAGTCTTCAGTAGTGCATTGAAGCTATGGTTAGAGAACATATGCACCTCATCTATAAGATAGACCTTGTAACGCCCTTTAGTTGGCATATACTGTACATTATCTAAAAGATCTCGCGTCTCTTCAACTTTAGTACGAGATGCCGCATCAACCTCTATGAGATCTACAAAACGCCCATCATCAATTTCAACGCAGGCAGAGCATTCACCACAGGGAGTTGAAGTTACACCATTGGTTTCACAGTTTAAAGATTTAGCAAATATTCGTGCAATTGTGGTTTTACCAACTCCACGGGTTCCAGTAAAAAGATATGCGTGGTGAAGCTGATCACGATCCAGGGCATTGACTAAGGTCTGTAGTACATGCTCTTGCCCCACCATCTCACTAAAAGTGTGAGGACGCCATTTTCGTGCGAGAACCTGATAAGACATTAGTTGGAATCTATTTTCCTAAACTTTGGTAAATAATTAGAGTGGTCAACCGTATCAGCCACACCTCGGCACATGAGTCTGCTGCTGCCGCTGCTCCCTTCCAGGCCTGACGGGGTTCACAACATATCATTGCGAGGGGACCAATACGGTCGACCATAAACTTGTTACAAAATTTGTTACACAAAAATTGAGCGCAAATTATAACCGATTCCTCTCAGCCCAAAGTAATTTTTTTGACTTAGATATTTTTTTCAATGCGAATTCAGCAATAGATGCTTCACTTCTATTAGCAAACCTCTCTACCCCTAAAATCTTCAACGGTCTATTGATACGAGTAAACTTGGCTCCTTTACCCTTTTGATGCTGTATAAAACGGCGCTCTACATCATTAGAGATACCAGCATAGAGATAACCATTTTCACACTCCAACAGATAGAGAGCCCAAACTTGATTTAAGTTTGGCATAAGAGTGACATAAAATTGATAGTTAGTAGCATATTTATAGTATAATTGATAACAGTGAGTAGATTTAAAAAATCTCAATTGTAACTATTCAGCTCACCTCTAAAATGCACCATCTCTGCGTTACAAAATTATCATATACACTTGTATACTCAAATTTTACGCCTTGATCTGATGAATTTTAGAGGCAATCTGAACAGTTACAACTGCAACTGAATAGTTACTCTCAACACTTAAATATTTTCTAGCACTTAAAGAGGAGTCGTTTCACCATGGAGACATCAACCATAAGTAGCACGGCAGTTAGCCAAAATATCAGTACATCTATCCCCTCAGCCAAAGATAACTCCCAACAAGAGTTGAGCCCTATCGAAGAGTTTAAACTAAAAGCCGAGCAAGAGAAGAGAGAAAAACTTAGTCCTGAGCTAAATCCTAGTAGAGACATTTCAGCTAAAGCAGAAATTGATAAACTAAAAGCTATTAAACCAACTCCTGAAAAGGATGTAGATAAGGATCTAGATAAAGATCTCAATACAGTCTCACAAGAGAGGGCATCTCATCATGCTACAAAAAGTAGAGTAGAAATTTCGAATTCAACACCTATAATAGAATCGAATAAGCCGTCTACTATAGAGATAACATCAACTAAACCCGCTCGAGAATATAACAACATTCAGAGAGAAGCCAATAGCTCTATAGAAAAAACAACTCCAAATTATAGAGTTTCTGGCGAGTCATTTAGCCTACATATATGATATAAATATATAGTATAAGGTACAGTAACAACCCTAAAATACCAATGAATTTAACTGACAAAATATGTGAGTATAATTTTAGAGATATATAAGCAATAGCTAATAAAACCTCTGATTCTTCAAAAACAGAAGATTAGAAACCACTTTAACGTTATCAATAAGATATATAATACAAGATATTAATCAATAGATTAAGCGACTATCATAAAGGGATTTATAGCTCAACATAATAATATATTAATATATCTATTAATAACGGGTTTCATCACACTAACTGTGGATAACTCTGTTAATAAAAATAGCCATCAACTCTCTCGAATGAATATCATCACACCACAGCACAACGCCTATTTTTTAAGCCTTAAAAAGATGGAGAGATAATTAGCTCCCACAGTGGATAAAAAAAGTTTACAATATCCGCCTCAGCTCGCAAGAGCAAAAAATATTATTAAACCACAATCTTTAACACAACTATTAAGCAGAACATTTGGACACAATATAATGAATACAGTTTTTGAGACAGAGATAACTTCCCTTCCTTTAATTCATAAAGGAAAAGTACGGGATATTTACGCTATTAACGATGATTATATGTTGATAGTAACCACTGACCGTATCTCAGCTTTTGATGTAATACTACCAACCCCCATATCTGGTAAAGGGGCAGTCCTAACCTCTGTTGCAAACTTTTGGTTCGAACGCACTAAAAATATAATTCCAAACCATGTAGCAGAGATGAGCTTAGATGAGGCTCTGCCAGATGCTGCGGAACGCGACCCTATTAAGGATCATGCAGTTGTGGTGCGTCGCCTAAAAGCACTTCCTGTTGAGGCGATTGTACGGGGCTATATTATTGGATCTGGCTGGAAAGATTATCAGCACAGTGGTGCAATCTGTGGAATTGAGCTCCCAGAAGGTCTACAACAGGCTGACAAACTACCTCAACCACTCTACACCCCATCTACCAAAGCAGATGTAGGTGAACATGATGAGAATGTTGACTTCGCCCATACAGTAAAACTTCTCGGGCAGAAACTTGCTGAACAGGTGCGTGATGTCAGCCTTAAACTCTATAGTGAGGCAGCAGCTTACGCTCTGGAACGAGGAATTATTATTGCCGATACTAAGTTCGAATTTGGACAAGACAGTGATGGCAACCTAGTTCTGATTGATGAAGTTCTCACTCCAGACTCATCTCGCTTCTGGCCAGCTGATCAATATAAACCAGGAATTAGCCCACCAAGTTTTGATAAACAGTACGTGCGCGACTATCTTGAAACTTTAGACTGGGATAAGTGTGAGCCTGGTCCAGAGCTACCTACAGATGTAGTTGAAAATACAGTCGCCAAGTATCGTGAGGCTATGGATCGACTTACTAATTAATTATTAACCAGTATGACCTATGGTCTATTTATAACTGGTACTGACACAGGAGTTGGTAAAACTGAGGTCGCTGCGGCAATCTGCGCACTCTATACTAAGTATGGAGTTACTGTTCATCCACACAAACCAGTTGAGTCTGGTTGCAGTGATCTTAACGCCCCAACTGACGCACTCACTTTAAAGCTTGCTAGTGAGTGCAGAGATAGCTTAGATATAATTTCACCATATCGCTTTATTCAACCACTCTCCCCAGAACTGGCGGCTAAGCTCTCTGGGAAAAAATTGAGTTTAGATATGTTAATTAATAGCTGCCAGCTGTCAACCACACATATTACAGATATTAATATAGTTGAGGGAGCTGGTGGCATCTACTCCCCTATTGCAGAAGATGCGCTGAATATTGATCTAGCGCTCTCTTTGCAGCTACCTGTAGTTTTAGTGGGAGAGGATAGACTTGGGGGGGTTAATCAGATATTACTAGCTCGTAGGGCTATACTTGAAAGCGGATTAACTCTAGCAGCCATTGTGCTTAATCGCTCTAATGGTGATAAGTTTGGTAATATCGAATCACTTAAACGGAGAGTTTTAGAACCACTCATAACTATAAATGAGGTAAGCATAAGCCCTAATGAAGGGAGAAATTCAGAGCCGTGGCACTATATTAGAGAGCAGCTAACAGAGCTTTCACCCTTGCCATTCCCTCTTTTAGATTCTCATTAATCTCTTCCATTGTAATCTCACCCTCACTCTTGCCAGCAGCCCAATTTGCCGATACTGCGCAGCAGGCGTAACAGAGTCCTATTTCACGCGCTAGAGCTGCCTCTGGCATTCCAGTCATACCCACTAGATCACATCCATCTTGCTCTAAACGCCTTATTTCAGCCACACTCTCTAGACGAGGGCCTTGCGTAGCAGCATACACCCCAACATCAAGCGCATCAACTTTTGCCCTATTTGCAGCTCTTAGTAGCCAACCTCTTAATTCTGCACAGTATGGCCAACTAAAATCTATATGTTCAACGCCAGCTCCAGCAGCAGATTCAGATCCATCAAAAAATGTATGTTCACGCCCCCAAGTATAATCCACTATCTGATCAGGAATAACCACCTGTCCAGGAGCTACCATTGAGCTAATTCCTCCTACCGCTGCAACCCCAATCACCACCTCCACCCCCTGCTCCTTTAGGGCCCATAGATTAGCTCGATAATTTATTTTATGAGGAGGAATTGAGTGATCTTCACCATGCCGTGAGAGAAATAGAATAGATCTCCCATCTAGTGAGACCTCTACAATATCTGAAGAGGCTGCACCAAATGGAGTATTCTTCACACGAATTCGCTGCACAATCTCAGCTCCGTCCATCTGCTCTAACCCTGTACCACCAATAACCGCTAATATTTTATCTGTAATCATAATTAAATTCTCCGAGCTCTCTACTCCATATATTAGCTACATATCCTGCGCCAATCTAAACCCCAAACTATAGTACCCATATCCTGGATGAAATGATTCACGATTTGATACCCTCAACCCTAACTCTGACTGATCCCAGCCACCGCCACGAACCACTCTAAAAATTCCTCCCTGCTGCATTGATCCATCTCTAGGTGTTCTATCATAATCTTTAAAGCGGTCAGCAACCCACTCTGCGACATTTCCAGCAGTGTCATACAGCCCAAATTGATTTGGCTCCATTGAAGCCACGCGCTGGGTTGAGGTAAATGTCCACTTAGAGGGATCGAAACCACCTTTCCACCAGTAGTCTCCTGCTGTTCCTGCCCTAGCAGAATATTCCCACTCAGCCTCAGTTGGAAGGCGATATTTATGCTGCGGTTTAAGTTTTTGATTAAGCCATGAGATAAATTCAGCCGCCCTATTCCAAGATATATTAATCACTGGATATTGCCCTCTTCCCCACCCCTCATCTTCTGGTGACTTCTCTCCCGTATCGTCTAAATAGAGTTCGTATATCTCAAAAGTTAGTTCAGTTCTTCCGATCTTAAACTTTGGAATAGAGACTCTATGCAGAGGAAGCTCATCCTCTACACCGCGGCCGACAGCATCTCCCATCATAAACTCACCAGCTATGATCTCTACCATCTGGCTATCCACTAGAGTGCGTAGATCTCTCATATTTATATCCTGCTCACTTGAATCTTGAACATATTCAGCAGCACTTACCCTTACAACAGAGGATGATATTAACAGGATAAGAGAGAGCAATAATATGGTTTTCATAAGGCAAACTCTACCATTTTTTCTCGGTAGAGTCGGTAACAATTAAGAATTAACCACCCCATCCATCCGAAATAGAGAAATAGAGTCACACCTAGTAGATAGATTCCCAATGGAGTAACTAACACTGCAATCCAACCGAGAAGAGTAGTTAGAAATAACCAAAATAGAATTTCAACTTTATGGGTCGGAAGAATCTGAAATAGATTAGGAATCTTAGATAAATTTGCAAAATTAGGGGGAGAGCCTTCGCCATCATGGTTAAAACAGGATTTAGTGATCTGCTGTTGAAGGTGCAGAAACACTAAAAATGGCGCAATCTTCATTAAGGTCCCAGATAGCATTGGAAGAAGTAACAGAAAAATCCAAACAACGGCAACACCATCAAAAACAGATGTAGCAGAGAGGGGAGTATAGAGTGATATAGTTGTAAATATTGCAGTAGTAAGAGAAGCCACAACCATTACTACTATAGCAAAACGCCAAAAGTAGATAGTCACATCCAACACTTTCCTGCGCCGCTGCGACATGATATTAAAAGCAGTAATAGAGTAAATTATAAACCCTAAAGCTGCCAAGATAAGAGCAATAGAGCTCATTAAGTTCCACTCCAACATCCACCCCACTCCCCAACCTAAAAGTGTAACTGCAACTATTGGAACTAAATATTTACGAACTGGATCTGGAAAATCTGGAGTAACATGAAACATAGGGATCATCTGAAAACTTATTACCATTAACAGCAGTGTAAACCACCCACCCAACCCCCACACTAAATGAACTAAAGTTAGGTGACGATTAACTCCATACTCTGCTCCTCCCCAACCAAATAAAAGAGTAGTTCCTATAACTGCCATAGCAGTTAGAAACAGGGCTGGATAGCGTAGCAACTTTATCGTATCTGATGGATTAGAGAGGGAGAAGAGACAAAACAGTATCAATGCAATATATGGAATCAGTGCTGCCGCTAACAGAATCGCTGCCACAACCATTAAGTAATTATTCACTAGAATAAATGCTACAAAATAGAGTAGAGTTCCTAAACTCAATATTATATGCATCCAAGTAGCAACTCTATTCTGCTGCGGGATCTGAACTCCCCCTACTACTGGCAAAATTTGAAACAGCACCCCAACTACTGAGATAAAGAGAACTCCTATATTAACTAGATGAAGCGTTCCAATGAGCGATGGGTTCCATCTACTACTAAATAGCTCTGGACCAAAAAGAAGAAGTGAGAGTGAAAACAGAACCCCAAAAATAGGAGCAGTTAAAAAAAATCTGAACGGGGTGAGAATAGGTGGTGCACTCTCGACTGATAGCGAAGCTGTGCTTATCATATAAATGAATCAACTCTATCCTGAGCTAATACATCACCTTTTTTATAGATTATAATTTCGTATGGAGCATCACCATCTAGATATAGTTTGTATATAAAGCCCATTTCAGCAACGACTGCGTAGAGTGGAACAGGTTCCATACGGTGTAACATTCTCACATACTCACCCGGTTCTATTTTTGGTAACAGTTCTAAAATTCGCTCCATCGGCTCAGGAGGAGGTAGCTCCTGCACATCACACACTATCTCTCCAAAACTTTCCTCTCCAGAATTAACCACTAGCTACGCCTCCAATTTCATCCTAGCCATAACTGAATCAGTATCTGGCAAAGATCTATCTATCATTGGATATAACATCTGTTCCTCCTTCATATTGTGCTGCTGCATCATAATCATTAAAGTGTCCGCAACTCCTAACGCCTGCTCCGCATCACGACTCTCTACAGCTTGTTGCAAATTTTGAAGTAGCGAACGCATCTGCTCATGCTCCATTCGCATCACCATAGTAGGACCTTGAGCACTACCTGTCGCCTCTTCAAAAGCTGAAAAGAGAATTTCCTCTTCACTCGCAAAATGGTTTAAAGTATTTCCATTAAAAAGTTCCCAGGAGTTTTGCGCCACTTCCCAACCTCCTGACGATATTGCACCTTCCATATCAGAAAAGTAACCATCACATTCACGATGATGATTCGTCATAATTGTTGCGACCGATATTGCTGTTGTTTCCATATATATCCTTTATACTATACTAAAATTCACCACATTAAAACCTTAATCAAGTGATTACTATACTCTGATAAATAACAACTTAAATGATGTACATCACGCACAGATAAAAACAGACCATACTATGCAACCGCTACAATTTATAGATTCACACTGCCATTTAGATCTCCCTATCTTTGACAGTGATCGGGAGAGTGTTCTCAACCGTTGTAGAGAGCTTGGAGTAAGCCATATAGTAGTTCCAGGAGTTACTGCACTGCAGTGGGATAATCTACTCAATATCTGCAGGGAGCACGACTCTCTATATCCAGCTATTGGAATCCATCCTCTATTTATAGAGAGTGATACAGTTACAGAGGATCTTAAAGTGATGAACTTCCTTCTTAACAACTCTCTCACCCATAACTACAGTATAGTCGCTATTGGAGAAGTTGGATTAGATGGTACTGAGAAGTTGAGCCATAAAATATCTCTACAACAAAAGATATTTATAGCTCAACTTAAAATTGCGGAAGAGCATAACCTCCCTCTTATCCTTCATATACGCAAAGCACATCAAACCGCTATTGAGATCTTAAAACATAACTCCAACCACGGAGGGGTAGTCCACGCCTTTAGTGGATCACTAGAACAGGCGCTAGAATATATTAAACTAGGATTTAAGATTGGAGTTGGCGGAACCATTAGTAGAGTTAATGCAAAAAAACTGCGGCGTACCATTTGCAATATCCCCCTAGAATCTATTACACTAGAGACAGATTCTCCTGATCTCGCTCCACTATGGGCAAAAGATGAACGCAACTCTCCTCACCACATCCCTAAAATTGCAGAGGTGGTTGCAGAGATAAGGGGGGATAACTTAGAGAGAGTTGCAACACAGACCACAGAAAATGCGAAGACAATATTTAATATCAAACTATAATATATATATCCAGACCTATAGATTTATACGCAACTACGCTTATAACTATAAATCTAGAATATATAGAACTCTAGCTACAGCTCTAATCATAGCGCTTACCGCCACTCCTGCGCGAGCGGAAGTTACTGTCCTACTACATGGACTACTTGGATCAAGCTACTCCTGGGAAAAGAGTGGTGCCATTGATGCTCTTAATGAATCAGGTTGGAGACGAGCTGGAAGAATTCAAGTTATAGATGGAGGGGAGATCATATTATCAGCTCCAACTAATAACTCGACAGATAGAAATCTAAACCAAAATAAATTTATCTATCTTGCAGACATTCGCAGCTTAATCTCGCTAGAGAAGCAGGCTGCAGAGCTTGAATTAATCCTTACTACAGTATCTTCGCAACATCCGGATGAACCAATATATCTTGTCGGGCACTCAGCTGGTGGAGTTGTTGCGCGCATGGTGGTGGTAGCTAACAACATACCAAACATTAGAGCTCTCATAACGATAGCTAGCCCTCACCTTGGCAGCCCTTATGCAAACCTCGCTTATGACATAGCTACGCTACCATATCCACTGCGCATAATTCCAAAGATGCTAGCCAACAAAAAGTATAAGACGCTACGCAGGTCTCGCGCAATGATTCGTGGACTTATTGTAGCGCGTCCAAACAGTATGCTCTATTGGCTTAACAGACAACAGCACCCTGACATCAACTATATATCTATTGTAAGGAACCAACTCTTCTCAGAAATAAAAAAAGCGTTAGTTCCGCTCTGGAGCCAAGATATGAACAGGGTTGCAGCACTACAGGGGAAATCATCTGTTATTCCAACTTATGCGCCACACGCAATAACTGTAGATGATGGTTATCTACTAGGTGACATACTAAATATGCTAACTAAGACGCGCCCTCTGTTTACTCAATAATATACCTAACAACCTAACCACTACCCTCTGCAGATTGAGGTATAGACGGGTTAAATAATTTTTTTTATAAATTAATTAAAAAAAAGGTTCACATTTACCTAAAATAGGTAGATAATACCTTCTCTTGTTATATTATCTGAATAGAGCATAGCAAGAGCAACAATATTTTTTGATTTATATAAATTTTAGGAGAGGGAATAAATGGCTATAAAAATTACCGCGGTAAAAGAGGCTTTCACTAAAGCTCAAACAGTAACAGAGATTTCTGAGAACACTGGTCTATCTAAGAAAGCTGTAACAGATGTTATTAATGGACTTGGAATTATTATTGAGCGTCATATTAAACCACGCTCTGTAGGTCGCTTTGCTCTTCCAGGCATAATGACAATCAAACGCTACAAAAAGAAAGCCACTAAATCGCGCGTAGGTCGTAACCCACAGACTGGAGAGGAGATCACCATCTCAGCTAAGCCAGCTCATAATGCTCTAAAAATTACTGCAGCAAAAGCACTTAAAGACATTTTGTAAAATTAGACATTAATGTAGATAAAAAAACCCGCAGCTGCGGGTTTTTTTAGGAGTACAATTCGGAGCTATGGAAAGATTTTTATTTATATACAACCTACTTGCTGCCCTTAGTGATGGACGGCTATTTCGTAGTCTATTCTCTACTCTACTAAGAGTTCTATCTGTTGCACTTATTATATATCTAATAGGGGATACTATAGAGAGATGGCAAGAGATATATTACGGTAATGAGATAACCACACTATTCATTGGTGAGATGATTCGCATCCTATCTGGATATGCCGTTATTCACCTAATGCTATTAAGAGCCGCGGAGATTCACACCCTCTCCAACCCTCTCTATACTCTATCTGAAGTGATAACCGTAATAATCAGACTCAGCGGTGAACTCCTATTTATAATAACCCTAAGCATCACTATAACGACTACCCTTCAACTATTAGGGTTAAATGTTCAACTTCTCATTCCTGAGTTAGCAAAAATTATCAGCCCTCTCCTAGAGCATAAAAGTGCACTATGGATTGGAGTAGCTGGAACTGGGCTTAGTTTACTCTTTCTTGTTGCTGGTCACTTTGCTAGTGAATTACTAGAGATGATTTTACGACTCTCTAGAAATTCCGAACCGAGATAAGAGATCTTTAGCAGCCCTAATGTTATAAACTTATTTTCTCAATATAGGAGTTGTGCGCGGCAAGTTCCGCTACAGTTGCTTTGATAACTGGCAGAGGGGTTCTTGTTTTAGCAAACATCTTAATAGGCTCCACTCCACCACTATCCGCATTACCATCAAAATCTAATCCAGCTTGTCCTCCAGTCATACTAAGATATACTTCCGCTAGAATCTCCGAGTCGAGGAGAGCTCCATGCAGAGTGCGTTGTGAGTTATCTATATCTAAGCGCCGACATATAGCATCAAGATTATTTTTCTGCCCTGGATACTGTCTACGCGCCATCTGTAAACTATCTGTTATTTCGCAAATAGATTCCAATGGTGGTAGACCTATATTCATAAGTTTAAACTCATGATTAAGAAAACCGACATCAAATGGAGCATTGTGAATAATCAGCTCTGCACCTCGCACATACTCAATAAAGTCTTCCACCACCTCTGCAAAGCGAGGTTTATCTGCAAGGAACTTATTAGTTATGCCATGCACCTCCATTGCTCCAGCATCTACTTCTCGTTCAGGGTTGATATATTGGTGGTAGTGGTTATCACTCAATCTGCGATCGATCATCTCCACACAACCAATCTCAATTACTCTATGCCCCTGCTTGGGTTCAAGACCTGTAGTCTCAGTATCTAATACAATCTGTCTACTCATATTGATCTACTCACTCATATTCACCGTATCCATACCGCGATTAGCAAGCTCATCGGCGATCTCATTCTCTCTATGCCCACTATGTCCCTTTATCCAAGCCCACTCAATATCATACCTCTGCACCAACAGATCTAACTCTTTCCAGAGATCAGAATTTTTAACTGGTTTTCTTGCTGCAGTACGCCATCCATTTTTTTTCCAGTTATGAATCCACTTGGTAATTCCATCTTTCACATATTTAGAGTCAGTAGTTATACGCAGAGGTCTATCTCTAGTTATAGCCTCTAAGGCACGAATAACTGCAGTTAACTCCATTCTATTATTAGTTGACTCCTCTTCCCCACCAAACAGCTCCCTCTCCACAGACCCATAACGCAAAAGAGCTCCCCATCCTCCTACACCAGGATTGCCACGACAACCTCCATCTGTAAATATCTCTAAAATTTTACTACTCATCAGTAACTACCTCTCTATTCATAACTCCACCAGTTAAAACTGACGCCTGCCTTCTCCAGAGTGGACGCACTGGGGTTAACGGATGGGTGCGCCTTTTTGCAACTAACTGATAGGATCCTATTTTAAGTCTAGATAATAGTGGAAGTTGACGCTCGGAAATAATTTCAAAACCTAGTAGAGTTAACCAATCGCTGAGTACAGATAGAGAGAGGTAACGCCAAGGATTTAATCTATTGCGTAGAGTCAACATACTCCAAGGAGAGAATCCATAAATTATAAGATCTCCATCTTCATTCAATACTCTAGTAACCTCTCGCAATAGATGGTGCGGGTCATCAGAAAACTCCAATATATGTGGCAAGATCACCGCTGAAAGTGATTCAGTAGCTATAGGAAGAAGTTCTGCATCCCCATCCAGCACAGCTAAACTCCGTTTATCAGTTCGTCTAGTCTCCATTATAAAAGGGTGATAGAGCTCTGTTGCATCCTCTGCAAAATTCACCTCTGCCATTCCGATCTGAAGCAGATGAACGCCATATACTTTTTTTAGAGCATCCCGATTCCACTCTCGCTCCTGTTTAATAAGAGTCTCCCCAGCTACTGAGTTGAACCACTCTTCAAGGCACTCTCCTTTATTTATATCTGAAATAACTTTCTTCTTCATGTTCGGTATAATAACCCAATTATGGCTACCACTCATCCAAAACTAACAATTAGTTCACTTCTAATCTTTCTTATATCCACAACATTTCATATAAATGTCGTAGCAACAATAGTAGAAACTGTTCCAGAAATTATCCCAGATAGTGTAGATAACTCAATCTGGAGTGAAATAGTAGAAGGATTTGCTATAGAGGAGCGCAACGATTCGCGTATTCAGGAACATATTCTCTGGTTTAAAAAAAATCCTGAGTATCTAACTCGCTCCCTAAATAGATCTAAGCCCTACCTCTACCATATTGTAAAAGAAGCTAAAAGACGCAAAATGCCTTTAGAACTTGCGCTCCTTCCTGTTGTTGAGAGCGCTTTCCAGACTCACGCTTACTCGCCTGGCAATGCAGCTGGGCTCTGGCAATTTATTCCAGCTACAGGTAAAGCGTATGGACTTGAACAGAGCTGGTGGATAGATGAGCGCTACTCACCACTCAAAGCGACAAACTCTGCACTATATTTTCTAACTGATATGGCACGAACATTTGATGGAGATTGGATGCTCGCCCTATCTGCATACAATGCAGGGGCTGGAAATGTACGCAAAGCTATCCGTAAATTTAGGGAAGCAGAAGAGGCAAAAAATAAGATTAAAGACAAAAACTCAAAGACTAATAACAGAGATTTAAAAGTTAAATTTTGGGATTTAGATCTTCCAACCGAAACAAAAAAATATGTCCCTCGTCTACTTGCACTAGCTCATTTTATAGAGAGAGCAGATGAATACAACTTCTCACTTCCAGAGATTCCAAACCGAGAGCTAACCACCACTACCACACTTAGAGAGCAGCTTGATATAGCCTCTATAGCAGACTACTCTGGACTACCTCTAAAAGATATCTACCAATTTAATGCTGGACTTAATCAGTGGGCAACCCCACCAAAAGAGAGATTTAAATTACTACTCCCAACTACTCACGTTAATAAATTTAGAGATAACTTAAAAAAAAGAGGAGCCGGAAGTAGAACTCTCTGGATAAGACATCTAATTAAGAGTGGCGACACCCTTGGAGCGATAGCTCTAAAATATAAAAGTAGTGTCCAGTTAATTAAAAATCAAAACAGAATTAAAGATGACAAAATAGTTGCTGGTAAAAAGTTAACCATCCCCATACCATTGCGTTCACTAAAACGCTACACCCATCCAACTCCAACAAAAGTTAGACCAACTTTTCTAACCAAAATGGCAAGCCAGACCATTCGCTACAGAGTACGCAAAGGTGATACTCTAAGTGAGATAGCTCATCGTTTCAATATCCCGACCAGAGAACTTATGAAACAGAATAGACTTATATTAGGTGATATTTTAAACATAGATGACAAACTAAATATACACCTTGATCCAAAGAAACATAAACAGTAAAACGAAAGAGTAATCATGTTTAAAAATTTAATAAAACCTATAAGCGTAGCCGTAACTAATAAAGTTTTAGACCTACTCTTTATTGCTCCTATAGCACTACTACCACACCATCTCTTATCTAGAGTTATCCACCGCATAACCCGTTCTACCAATAGAACCATCTCTCAGTTCCTTATTAGCAAAGTATGCCGCGCTTATAATATAGACCTATCTATAGCCAAAGAGTCAGATCCAAAACAGTACCTCTCCTTTAACCTCTTTTTTACTCGTCAACTAAAGATAGATGCTCGCCCTATCACAGCAACTATAGATGCAGTAATAAGTCCAGTTGATGGTGCAGTTAGTCAGTGTGGAAAAATCCACAAGGAGTCTATCTTGCAAGCTAAAGGGCATAACTTTAGTCTAACTACTCTGTTAGGAGGAGTTGCAGAGCGGGCTACCCAATTTAACAACGGTCTCTTCTCAACTATATATCTCTCTCCAAAAGATTACCACCGTATTCATATGCCTCTTGATGGAACTCTAAAAGAGATGGTCTATATTCCAGGAAGACTCTATCCAGTCAATAATCCATCTGCTAGAACTGTACCAGGACTATTTGCACGCAACGAACGGGTTGCTGTAATCTTTGATACAGAGGCTGGACCAATGGCAATGGTGCTAGTTGGCGCGCTCTTTGTGGGAAGTATTGAGACCGTATGGGCTGGTGAAATCACCCCGCCACAAAGAGGATTTGTCCACTACTGGAGGTATAGTGGAGATAGTGCCTTAACTCTCAAGAAGGGAGAGGAGATGGGACGATTCAATATGGGCTCAACTGTGATCCTCCTCTTTGGAGAGAGTGCAGTAAAATTTAAGCAAGAGCTTAAAACTGGAGCAGAGCTTAAAATGGGTAAACAGATTGGAACTATGCAACCTCTATAGAGAACGGCATAACCTCTTGGATAGTATCTTTGCCTTGAGATATCATCATCAATCTATCTACTCCTACAGCCACTCCTGAACACTCAGGCATTCCACTAGCTAACGCCTGCAGCAACTCTTCATCTAGTGGAACCTCATCCATATTAAGCACTCTACGCTTCTCTAGCTCCTTTTCAAAACGGGTTCGTTGCTCCTTAGCATCGGTCAACTCACGAAAGCCATTAGCGATCTCTATCCCGTTCAACAAGAGTTCAAAACGCTCAGCAACTCGCGAATCCTCTGGACTCAATCGAGCTAATGCCGCCTGAGATGCTGGATAGTGAGTAAGAAAAATTGCAGCATGAGCAAAGCGAGGTTGGATCAGCAGAACCATAAAGTAGTCGATCCATCCATCCCAATCTAGCTCCATCTCATCTGCTGAAGGCAACCCCATAGCCAGAGCATACTCTTTTAAAGTCTTCGCATCTGTATCAAGAAGATCTTTAACTCCGACACTCTCAAATGCCTCAGCTACCGTCATCTGCTCTATAGATGGAATATCAACAAAGTTACTAACAAGCTCCTCAACCTCAGCCATAAGTTGTTCCATAGTAAAACCAGGACGATACCACTCAAGCAGTAAAAACTCAGCGTTATGAATAGGGCTCATCTCTTCTGCACGAAACGCTGGAGCAAGTTGATAAATAGATCCACTCCCCTCCGCAAGCAGTCTCTTCATAAAGGACTCTGGAGAGGTCTGAAGATAGTGTGCGTTAGTTGTTATGATCGACTCAATTGCAGGATCTGGAGTAGTACTAGATGAGAGTAGCGGAGTATCTACCTCTAAAATATCTCGTTCTGAAAAAAATGCACGCAGCGCACTAATAAAAGTTGCCCGTTCTCTAAGTTGTTCCCGCTTCATATCCTTAACTCCTCGTCTCTAATGACTATACTATAATTTTAATCCTTTACTCTTGATACATACTCACCACTTCTCGTATCAACTTTTATAACCTCACCCTCCGACACAAATAGCGGAACTCGCACCACTGCTCCTGTCTCCAGCGTTGCTGGCTTACCTCCACCTCCTGAAGTATCCCCTCGCAGCCCTGGGTCTGTCTCTGTAATCTCTAACTCCACAAAGTTTGGCGCTGTAATTGAGATAGGATTTCCATCCCATAATGTTACTAGACAGATCTCCTGACCTTTTAGCCACTTCTCCGTATCTCCCATAGCAGCTGCATCGGCACCAATTTGCTCAAAACTCTCTTGGTGCATAAAGTAGAATAGATCTCCGTCAGAATATGAGTACTGATACTCCTCTTCGTGAACATCGGCGCGCTCAACAGATTCTCCAGATTTAAAAGTTCGCTCTAAGACCTTACCAGCAACTAGTGATTTCAATTTAACTCTATTAAAAGCCTGACCCTTACCTGGCTTCACGATCTCATTCTCAATAATAGAACAGGGGTTCCCATCAATCATCACCTTTAGACCACCTCTAAACTCACTTGTACTTACTGTTGCCATACGCTTCTACCACCTTTTATGCTTAACATTTGATAAAATAAAAACAATATGATACCTGAAACAGAGTGGCAAGAGGAGATCTCCTCATCAATCCGCAACATCGATGAGCTCGCACAACGAGTTCAACTATCTATTGCTGATCTGGATACTAACAAACTATTATCAAACATAAATCCTGAAGATCAACATACAAAGTTCCCACTCCGTGTCACAGAGAGTTATCTGCGTAGAGTTGAAGTTGGTAACTCCAAAGATCCACTACTACTGCAGATCCTCCCAACTGCAACTGAGAACCTACACCAAACTGGCTACAGCCTCGACCCAGTTGGAGACTGTAGCGCCCAAAAACAAGATGGGGTGATCCAGAAATATCACGGACGAGCGCTGCTCATTACCACTCCAGCCTGCGCAATTCACTGTCGCTACTGTTTTAGACGGCACTATCCATATAGTGAAAACAGAATATCTGACACCAATTTAGCCGAAGCAATAGAGTGGATAAAAGAGGAAAAATCTCTGAATGAGATAATTCTAAGCGGCGGAGATCCTATGATGCTCTCAAACCAACGACTTTTCAGAGTGATTGATTCAATTGCAGAGATTCCACATATAAAAACAGTGCGCATTCACACCCGCATGCCTGTTGTACTACCTAGTCGAATAGATGATATGCTGATTGACAGACTCAGCCAACTTAATATCAACAAAGTTGTAGTGATCCACGCCAACCACCCCAATGAAATTAATAGCGAAGTTGAGAGCGCACTATTAAGAATAAAACAGAGCGGCACCATCCTACTCAATCAGAGCGTACTATTAAAAGGAGTTAACGATAGTGCGTCAACATTAAAGCAACTTAGTCTGCGCCTATTTGATGCTGGAGTAATCCCCTACTACCTCCATACGCTAGACAGGGTCGTAGGAAGTCATCACTTTGAAGTTAGAGATGAGATTGCCGTTAAAATCATAAAAACTCTCTCCTCACAACTACCTGGATATTTAGTTCCAAAACTAGTGCGTGAAATTGAGGGAGAGAGTGAAAAGTGTGCTGTTGAGTTTAGTTTAACTCGCTAGAAATAAGAACTCTTAATTTGTTGTCTGGTTTTGTTAGAGTGTTATAGATTTTGCGCTCTCAAGAGAGCAAAACTCTACCATACGGGGATGAAGGGAGACATCTCTCGCAACACATTAGCCAACGCAAATAAATTAGAAGAGTCTAGAGGCTCTATAAGCATGCAGTCGGACAAACAAAAGTCGATGATGTTGGTCGTTAGCGGAGTAAAATATAAGATCCAATAAAATATGGCAAATTAGCCATATATAATGTATACTGCCAGCATGCATGATTCAAATTTTGAGTGGGATGAAGAAAAGAACCTCGAAAATGAAAGAAAGCATGGTGTTACTTTCTACGAAGCACAACAGGCTTTTCTAGATGAAAAACGCATTATTGCAGAAGATACTGTACATAGTCAACAAGAAACCAGATATTTCTGTTTTGGTAAGAATCATGAGGGTTCAGGGATATTGACTGTCAGATTCACATATCGCCTAAACCTTATACGAATTATAGGTGCAGGTTACTGGAGAAAAGGTAAAAAAATCTATGAGCAAAACAATTCAATACACTGATGAGCCTTTAGGTGAAGTTAAGTTGGTTTCTGACTTTCTACCTTCTCCCGAGCAATTGGCTCTAAAAAATAGGCATACTAAAATTACGATCTCGTTAAGCTCAGAGAGTATTGCATATTTCAAAGAAGTAGCTAAAGAGCATCATATGCAATATCAGAGAATGATTCGGCAGTTACTAGATAATTATGTTGCACAACATAAAAAATGAATATTGATAATATACAAAAACAGCTCTCAGAATTTGCCGATGCACGCAACTGGGATCAGTTTCACAACCCTAAAAATTTGGCGATGGCGTTATCAGTGGAGGCATCAGAGCTGGTTGAGATTTTTCAATGGCTAACACCTGAGCAGGCTGAAGCGATTATGAGCTCTGCTGAGAATGAACATGTCAAAGAGGAGATGGCAGACATTATGATTTATCTAATACGCATGGCTGACAAGCTCAATATTGATCTTGAAAAAGCTGTTGCAGACAAGATTATTAAGAATGGTAAAAAACATCCTGCAAAGAGTTGAGTATCATATAAGCAATCTAATCAACGCTTTTTCTTTTTCACAAAACTCTTCAGTCTCTCTCTCTTTTTTATCTGGCGATCGGTTAGCTTATTTTTACGACCTGCAAAGGGGTTGGTTGAGGTTCTGAACTCTAACCTAATGGGTGTGCCGTGTAGTTTAAATATCTTACGGAACTGGTTCATCAAATAGCGTCTGTAAGCGTGTGGAACTGAGTCTAGCTGGTTGCCGTGAATAATAATACGCGGTGGATTCTGCCCCCCTTGGTGAGCGTAGCGCATCTTGATTCGATGACCTTTCACAAGCGGAGGTGGATTTGCGGTGACGCTCTGTTCTAAAGCACGAGTCAAATCTGGGGTCTTCATTAATTTAGTAGATGAGCGGTAGGCACGATTTGCAGCAGCAAATAGATCACGGATTCCACTTCCATGCAGTGCTGAGATGGTATGAATTTTTGCGTAGTCGAGAAAGTGAAGACGTCGCTCTAGCTCACTACGATTACGCTCTCGCTCTGAGTGGCTCATTCCATCCCATTTATTGAATGCAATTACCAATGCCCGTCCAGAGTCAATCACCATTCCCAACAGCGTTGCATCTTGGTCGGTCATCCCCTCACGCGCATCCATCACCATTATCACCACATTAGAGCGCTCAATTGCATTGAACGCTTTAATCACACTAAATTTTTCAATTGCCTCGGTAATTTTGCCACGCCGTCTTACCCCTGCGGTATCAATCAGAATGTACTCTTTTCCATTCTCCTCAAAGGGCACTTCAATACTGTCACGCGTTGTACCAGGCATATCGTATGCGAGTAGACGATCTTCTCCAAGCAGACGGTTGATCAGGGTTGATTTTCCAACATTAGGACGCCCTATGACCGCTACCTTTATCGTCTGATTTTCATATCTGTTCTGTTTAGCTGGATCCCGATCATTCTCTCCCTCTCCTTCCCCCTCTCCCCCTTTACCAGGCCATCCATCAGTAGGAAACTCATCTTCTTCAAATTCATCTTCTGCCACTTCTTCTACTTCAATGAATGGCTCAAGCACCCGCTCCATCAAGCTGTAGATACGGTGATTGTGAGCAGCAGAGATTGCATAAGGACGACCCAATCCCATTGCATGAAATTCTGAACTAGCAATATTCTCATCTATCCCTTCTGTTTTATTGACGACTAGCTGCACCTGCTTGCCTAGCTGACGCAGCGCATTTGCAATCATCTCGTCTGCTGCAGTTAAGCCTCCTCGACCATCAACCAGAAACAGTATCACATCAGACTCTTCAACCGCAATCCAGACCTGATCCTCCATCAGTGTCTCTATATCATTAGGGTCATCACTCAATCCACCTGTATCAATCACGATATAGGAGGAGTCCTCAAACTTGCCCAACCCATATTGACGATCACGGGTCAGTCCAGGAAAGTCTGCCACCAGCGCATCACGAGTTCTCGTGAGAAGATTAAAAAGGGTCGATTTGCCGACATTAGGACGACCTACTATAGCTACTACTGGCATAATTATTATCTACTTTACTATCTATATTTAATAGCAGAGAGTTTACCACTCTGCCCATAGCTAATCACACTACTACCATACAGAAGCGAGGGTGCTGAAACTCCATCTGAGTCTGCTTTAATGCGCCCTATAAAACTTCCATCTTCTGCTGATATCCAGTGGAGATATCCCTCAGCATCACCAACTACTAAAGATTTTCCAGCTAATAGTGGAGTGGTTAAAGAGCGATGTTTTAGCCCATCCTGCTTCCAGAGTGCGCTACCATCTTGACGATTAAATGCCCATACCACTCCCTCTGCATCGGCAAGAAATAGATACTCACCAACAACTGCTGGAGCAGTAAGTCCACTCATTGCTCTCTTCCAGATAAGATCTCCATCCATATTGAGAGATACTAGGTCTCCTTGGTAACTGATTAAATAGAGGGCATCATCTGTAGCTACTGGATCAGCGTCCACATCTGCCATTCTCTCAATTTCGGTACGCCCACGAGGAGAAGAGACCTCCTTCATCCAGAGTTCAGCTCCATCTTGCAGAGATAGTGAGACTAGCTCGCCACCATCTAAACCTGCATAAACTCTATCTTCTACAATTAGTGGGGATCCTGTGCCTCGTAAGGTCAACACAGGAACCTCTCTCTCATAGCGCCACAACTCTTTTCCATCTTGTTCGGTAAGAGCGATCAGCTTGCCATCTACAGTGCGTACTACAACAACTCCGTCAGCTACTGCTGGTGGAGATAAAATCTCACTTAATAGTGAAACGCTCCACTGCTGTTGGCCATTACTGAGAGAGAGCGCAACTAACGCGCCAGATTCCATTCCAAGATAGAGATGCTCTTTTCCAAGTGCAACTCCAGCCATCACTTTCTGCTCTTCACCATTTTGTTCTAGCTGATGTTCCCATAGAGTTTTGCCACTATCTATATTAAACGCACTTACTGCCCCGTCAACTGAGACAGCATAGACCACTCCTGCAGATATTTGATGATTCAGTTTTACCCATAGATCATCACTTCCCACACCTACAGAGTTGCTCCACATTACATTAAGATCAACTTCGCTAACTATATCTGTAAGCTCTGCTGGTGCAAATAAGTCTTCATCTCCACCAACCCAACCACCAACTGTAGAGCCAACTGAGTCTATAGTTGAACAGCCAGAGATCAGCGCTGGCAAGAGTAGAGCTGCTCCTAAAGTATGGAGCTGTCTTCTCACCATTACTGAGTAACCTCTGCCAACTTCATCTCTATAAGTGAGCGCCGTTCATCGTTGATATCTGCTAATTGAAGAGCTTCAACATAGGCAACCTGCGCTGCTGCTGAGTCTCCTTGCTGACGAAGTGCATCTCCTTTGACTTCACTATAGTGGGACCCGTAGACTCCATCAGTTCCGCTCTGTGCAGCTAATATTCTATTAAGTGCACCTTCTACATCTCCCTCATCTAGGTAGAGACGAGCAATTCCCAACTCTGCGAGCTGTCTTGGAGCCTCAAAACCACTATTCTCTATTACCCACTGAAAATTGGCGCGAGCTGCTGCATTGTCACCCTGTTTAATTTTTAGTGCTGCCAGACCTAAAACGCCATTTGCTGCATAGATAGTGGATGGGTAGTCACTCATCAATACTGCAGCTGCCCCCTCTGCATCCTCTCTATTTTCATCGATTAAGGCTCCTTGGGTGCGCTCAAAGTAGCGAGATGCTTCCATCCCCTGCTCATTGATGTAGCTATTCCAGCCATTCCACCCTCCAAGCAGTGCTACTCCAATAACTAAACCTCCAACTATGGATTTGCCATTCTCATTCCACCACTTTTTAAGATGCTCCACCTCTTCTTGATCTGCCGCATTGAATCCCATTCTAAAAAATCCTCTATAACTGTTATCGATTAAAAAAATATAGTAACTGCTAATTATAGCACTAAGCTACTCTCTATAAGTGTTAAAGCTATATTTCGTTGCTCTTGCTCTCCGCTGAGATCTTTGACTGTTACAGTTTCAGTTGCTATCTCATCTTCTCCAACTACTAATGCATAGTGTGCGCCTGAGCGATCTGCGCGCTTAAATTGTGCTTTAAAGCTCCCTCCACCTAAATTAGCAATAAGCTCTATTCCAGGTATGAGCTCTCTAATCTTCTCTGCAACTCCAAGCCCAGCGGAGATTGCCGCATCACCCACTAACACTAGATAAGCATCTACTCTATTCTGCTTAAACTCAACTGCGCTCTCTTTCAGCAGCTCCACCAAGCGTTCAATTCCAATAGCAAATCCCACAGCTGGAGTGCTTTTACCTCCGATCTGTTCAACTAATCCATCATAACGACCGCCTGCACAAATTGTTCCCTGTGCGCCGAGCTTATCTGTTACCCACTCAAATACTGTGCGTCCATAATAGTCTAGCCCTCGTACTAGACGAGGATTAACTTCATAAGCTATCCCCATTGAGTCCAAATACGCTTTTAACTGCTCAAAATGGTCTCTATCTTCATCACTCAACGCCTCCTCTAGTATAGGGGCATTCTGAATAAGCTCTGCCATATCACGATTTTTACTATCAAGAATACGTAGCGGATTACTCTCTAGACGGCGCACACTATCTTCATCTAGCTGCTCATAACTCTCTTTAAAGTATGAGACTAGAGTATCTCTATATTTTGCCCGCGTGTCAGTGGAGCCTAGTGAATTTATCTGTAGAGTTACATCTTTAATCCCAAGTTCACGCCAGATACGGGCAGAGATTGAGATCAACTCAGCATCAACATCTGATGACTCTAGCCCAAAGAGTTCTACTCCGAGCTGATGAAACTGACGATAACGACCTCGTTGTGGACGCTCGTGGCGAAACATAGGCCCCATATACCAGAGTCGTTGGGCAGCGCCACGCACTAGGTTATTCTCAATCACTGCTCGTACACAACCAGCTGTCCCTTCAGGGCGCAGAGTTAACTCATCACCATTTCGATCTGCAAAACTGTACATCTCTTTTTCAACAATATCTGTCACTTCACCAATCGAGCGTTTAAAAAGTTCGCTCTTCTCTACAATCGGCATTCTGATCTCGCTGTACCCATACGCAGCAAGCGTCTTGCGCATAACTCCCTCGACAAACTGCCAACGAGGTGTATCTTCTGGAAGAAGATCATTCATCCCCCGAATTGATTGTATTTTATTACTCATAATTGATTACTCATAAATTAATAAATATTTCACTCTTGTCTTTAACTATTGTCTCTGTTGTCTCTGTTGTCTCTAATCTTGTCTCTAATCTCTCTCTCTAAAACATCTACCAACTCTTCATTCCCCACTTTATAGTCTGCGACCCCATTCAGATATATTAGATTTGGTTCACCACCTGTAACTGCAACTTGTACCTCTTTTGCCTCTCCCGGACCATTTACTACACAACCTATAACTGCAACATTAATTGGCTCAACAACATCCTCTAGACGCTGCTCTAACTCATTAACAGTGGAGATTACATCAAAATTCTGGCGTGAACAGGATGGGCAAGCGATCAGGTTAACCCCTTTATTGCGTATATGGAGACTCTTTAATATATCAAAGCCAACCTTAATCTCCTCTACTGGATCTGCTGCCAGAGAGACTCGGATTGTATCTCCAATCCCATCAGCAAGCAACATTCCTAACCCAATAGATGACTTTACAGATCCGCTACGCAGCCCTCCAGCTTCGGTTATCCCGAGGTGAAGTGGTTGTTCAATCTGATCTGCTAGTAAGCGATACGCTTCCACTGTCATAAATATATCTGATGCTTTTAGACTAATTTTATACTCTTGAAAATCTAATCGATCAAGGTAGTCAATATGGCGCTGCGCTGACTCCACCATTGCAGCAGCTGTAGGCTCTCTATATTTTTTTTGGAGATCTTTCTCTAGCGATCCTGCATTTACCCCGATGCGTATCGGAATATTTTTATCTTTAGCCGCCGCAACTACCTCTCTAACTCTATCCTCTCGCCCAATATTACCAGGATTAATCCGTAAACAGTCCACTCCAAGCTCTGCCACTTTGAGTGCAATTTTATAGTCGAAATGGATATCGGCAACTAGAGGAATATCTACCTGCTCTCTAATTTTGCCAAACGCAGCTGCTGCTTCCATATCAGGCACTGAGACTCGTACAATATCTGCCCCCACTTTTTGGAGAGCTCTAATTTGCGCAACTGTTGCAGTGACATCAGCACTATTCGTATTAGTCATACTCTGCACAGAGATAGGAGCATCACCGCCTACCGCTACTGCTCCAACATATATTTTACGCGATACTCTGCGTTTGATCGTGCTCGCTATCACTCTACACTACCAATACTAAAGTGTGCAGTATTGTCATCCTCAATATAGTTTAGATGATCAAACAGCTCACCATTAAGTTTAATCTCAACACCAATAGCGTTCCCCAACTGAATATCAAATGGCTCTTGCCCTTTAAACTCTTTGACCATACCAGCATTCAACATACTTTTAACCATCACTAACCCATCATCATCTTGAACTTGAGTCCAAGAGGAATCTATATAGTGAATAGTTAGAGTAGACTCAGCACGCTCTTCAGCTGGCTTCTCTATAGGATTATCTATAGTATTCTCTATAGATTTATCAATTACTTCCTTAACTATCTCTTCAGGCACCTCTTCAATAGCGTCATCAAAATCTCTCTCTATTAAGTACCAAATTAGGAAACTTACACTAAGAGCTAAAACCAAGATTATCATCCAAGAGCGTATCCTCACATCTCTACCTGAATCACTATTCAACTCATTATCTAAACTCTCCCCTGCCCCACCCTCTTCACCTGTTTTTCCTCTATCTCTATCTCTATCTTTATTTTTATTTTTATCTTTATCTTTATCTTTATCAGCTACAATATTAGATAAATCCACCCCAAGATAGCGCGCATAGCTTCGCACAAATCCCTGATAGAATACCTCTTGAAAATCAGCTGGTGGTCCTTGATCCTGCTCAATGGCATGTAACATTGATATATTGATCTTTAAACGATGAGAAGGACTGTCTAAATTTTCACCCAACTCGATCCTTTTATCGCGCAATATCTGCCCAATACTTTTACTACTGCTACCTGTAAAATCTCTCTTATCCATTACTCTATAACCTCACTCTATAATCTTACATATTTCAATATTTTTTATAGCCAACTCTGGGCTACTATTCGTTGGATCAGCTATCGCTTGTTGAAACATAAGCTGCGCCTCCTCTAATCTCCCCTGCTTACAGAGCAAAACTCCATAACCATTTCTTGCATCTGGATAACTATCCACTTTTTGGAGAGCAGCTATAAAGTGGGTTTCAGCATTCAGATAATTTTCTCGTCTCATCTCTATTAACGCAAGCGCATACTCAGCTTCAGCCATTTCGGGTAGCTCCGTAAGTGCTCGTTGCAGATGAAACTCTGCTTGACTCAACTGCTCTCTATCCAGATATGCCGCTCCTAGAGCCAACTGCGCCTGAGCGATGTCTCTATTTTCTAAACTACCCTTATACTGCTTATCTACCACGCAGCCATTAATAGTCAACAGCAGTAAGCTGGCTAACAAAAGAGTAGTCATCTCACTATGTGTTTTCACTGTAACCCTCTTTTAGTACGAGCTTTAAACTTGCCAGCCAGCTGTCCACAGGCAGCGTCAATATCCTCACCTCTTGTTTTACGAGTTACTGTAGTAATACCAGATCTTGCTACTATCTCTTGAAATTTATCTATTGCCTCCATAGTTGGAACTTTATACTCTCCATCTGTGAAAGGGTTGTATGGGATTAGATTAACCTTTGATGGAACTGTTTTCAATAATTTAACTAGTGCTTGCGCATCCGCACTACTATCATTAACTCCCCCAAGTAGAATATATTCGATCGTCACTCTCTTGCGTGGTGAGCCTTCAACATATCGCCTACAGCTATCCAATAGCTCTTTCAGTGGATATTTCTTATTAATCGGTACAAGTTGGTCTCGTAACTCATCATTAGTAGCGTGCAGAGAGACAGCCAAACTAACTTGACACTCATCTTTCAACTTATCAATCATCGGCACCACCCCAGAGGTACTGAGAGTTATTCGTCTACGCGAAAGTCCATAGGCGAAATCTTCCATCATTAACTCCATAGCAGAGACAACCGCATCGAAGTTAAGCAGTGGCTCTCCCATCCCCATCAACACCACATTAGTTATAACCCTCTGATGCGATCCAGGACCTTCTCGACCTAAAAGACGATCAGCCATCCAGAGTTGTGCAATAATTTCTGCGCTAGTTAAATTCCTACTATAACCGTGTTGCGCTGTATTACAGAAGGAGCAGTTTAACGAACATCCTACCTGCGATGAGATACAGAGTGTCCCCCTCCCTTTGGTTGGAATAAATACTGCCTCAACTGAGTTTCCATCTTCAAATTTAAGCAACCATTTACGGGTTCCATCTACTGAGGTACGATCAGCAATGACCTCTGGCAACTCTACTTTGGCAATAGTGGAGAGTTTATCACGCAGACTCTTACTAATATTTGTCATCTTCTGAAAGTCAACTTCACCCTGCTGATGAATCCATTTCAGGAGCTGAGAAGCACGAAAGCTCTTCTCGCCATGTTCGGCGAAGAAGAGCTCCATCTCTCTGAGGTTTAACCCCAGTATATTCACAGACTGACTATCTTGTCCGTGCACAGACACCGTCATCACCGAAGAAGTATTTAATCTCCTCGGCAGCTGTCTCAGGAGCATCAGAACCGTGTACTGCATTTTCATCAACTGTCTCTGCAAAGTCAGCACGGATCGTTCCTTCATCCGCTTCAGCAGGATTGGTTGCTCCCATAATTTCGCGATTAAGTGCAATCGCATTCTCACCCTCTAAGACCTGAACCATCACTGGGCCAGAAGTCATAAATTCTACGAGCTCATTATAAAAAGGACGCTCTTTATGAACCGCATAGAAACCACCAGCCTTCTCTTTTGAGAGGTGAAGCATCTTAGAAGCAACGATGCGTAGCCCTCTAGATTCAAAACGAGAGTAAATTTTGCCGATTAGATTTTTTGCTACTGCATCTGGTTTAATAATTGAAAAAGTGCGTTCGATAGCCATGAGTTATATTCTCCGTATAGGTAATGTTATTAAAAAATTGGGTAAAATAGATGAAAATTTGAGTGCGAATTCTACCACTTCATAGCTGGTAACTCAATCTCTATATTCTATCAATTTAAGTGTGCAGTTTAGTCTACAGACTTCGATTTAACTAGTGGTGTTCAGAGACCATATTTATTGTATATTTAGGAATCTCTACTACGATATCTTCATCTGCCACTATTGCTTGACAACTTAAACGGGAGTCTGGATCTAGCCCCCATGCTTTATCTAAAAGATCATCTTCGATCTCATCACTCTCCGCTAAGGAGTCTCCCCCCTCCCTAATGTAACAGTGACAAGTGGTACAAGCGCAACTTTTCTCACAAGCATGCTCTAACTCAATACTGCTCTTTAGTAACGCATCAAGGAGTGTCTCGCCCTCTTCAGCATCTATTATCGTGCCGTCAGGGCAGAGAACTTCGTGAGGTAATACAATTATTTGTGTCATATACTTAATCCTATCTATATATCATCAACACGCTGCCCAGAGAGTGCGCTATTGACTGATTGATCCATTCTACGAGCAGCATAAAACTCACTATCGTGATTTAATTGCTCTATTTTTTTCTCGATGATACTTGCGTCATCTCCTGCAGCTATATCTATTAACTCTTGCATTTTATTACGCAGAGTATCCATCTCATCCTTATTCAAGAGTTTAGAGCCATCTTTAGCAAGCGCTGACTCTAACGCCTCTATCGTGCGAGCTGCCTCAACTTTCTGCTCACTGAGCTGTCGTGCATCTCTATCCTCTGTTGCATACTGGTATGACTCTTTTAACATCCCTTCAATTTCGCCATCATTAAGTCCATAAGAGGGGCGCACCTCGATATCCGCCTGCACTCCACTATTCTCTTCTCGGGCAGAAACTGAGAGCAGGCCATCCGCATCAACTTGGAATGTAACTCTTACCCGAGCCGCTCCTGCCACCATTGGAGGAATTCCGCGCAGTTCAAAACGGGCTAAAGAACGATTATCTACAACCATATCTCGCTCACCTTGAACCACATGAATTGAGATAGCACTCTGCCCATCTTTAAAGGTGGTGAACTCTTGTGCTCGAGCGACCGGAATAGTGGTATTGCGTGGAATTACTCCCTCACTCATTCCACCCATAATCTCAAGCCCTAAAGTTAGAGGAGTCACATCTAACAGAAGAAGCTCCCCATCTTTTTTGTTTCCAACCAGAATATCTGCCTGAATAGCAGCACCAATTGCCACCACCTGATCTGGGTCTATCCCTGCAAGTGGAGGATACCCAAAAAACTCTTCTACCATTTCTCGCACAAGTGGCACTCTAGTTGAACCGCCAACTAACACTACCTCAGATATATCCTCTTGTGCTACTCCTGCATCTCTAAGTGCTCGGCGCATTAAACGCACTGTCCGTTTCACGATGGGCTCTACAATAGAATTAAATTTATCCCTAGTTAAGTTTCCACTCCAACTTTTAGCCAACGAGTCACTTTCTTCTAACTCTATTTCAACCGAATCTCTCTCGGTTAACTCCTCTTTGACTCTTCGAGCCTTCATTAAGAGATATGGATTTAATCTACTCTCTGTCTTGATAGCTAACCACTCTGCTAGCAGATGATCCATATCATCCCCCCCCAGCATAGCATCACCACCCGTAGCCATCACCTCAAACACGCCTCTGGTAAGACGCAGAATTGATATATCAAAGGTTCCACCACCAAGATCGTAGATAGCGTGCACTACACTCTCATCTTCTTGAACATCTAAACCATACGCAACGGCGGCTGCCGTGGGTTCGTTTAGAAGTCTTAATAGTTTAATTCCTGCTAACTTTGCGGCATCTTTCGTAGCTTGGCGCTGCGCATCATCAAAATATGCAGGAACTGTAATCACAGCTCCATCTAACTCTGCTCCATCCAACATACTTCCACCCACAAGTGTCTCCAGAGCTCTCTGTTTGAGGCTCTTTAAAATCTCAGCGGAGACCTCGATTGGAGTTATCTCTCCAGCCGCAGTCAATATTTTTGGAACAGGGCTGGTATCACCACTCTTCTCTGAAAATATGTATGGTGGCTGAGGTGTGATCTCTTGCAGTTCAGCACTGCTTTTACCCAGAATACGCTTAATAGAGGCGAGAGTATTTAGTGGATCAGTTACAACTTTTTCAAATGCAGCTCTTCCAACTTCAGGGGCTGACTCAGCACTATAGTTAACCACCGAGGGGAGCATAGTATCGCCAACTTGATCATCCAATACAGAAGCAGAGCCACTACGCACAGTAGCAACTAGCGAGTTAGTTGTGCCAAGATCTATGCCGACAGCTAATTTATGCTCATGAGGAGCTGCTGCCTGTCCTGGTTCAGATATCTGAAGAAGTGCCATATTTCAAAAAAACCTCAAATAAGATCATCTAAAACTGTTTCAGCTTGATGACTAAGTCTACTAAAAAACTGCATTCGTTGTATCTCCTGCTTCATATTCTCAGAGTTAATAGTGGCATTATTATCGACCAAATTCTGCCACTGTTGCTCGAATCCTCGCCCGTGCTCGGCTACTCTTTGCTCCATCTGCTCAATAAATATATCGAGCCTCTCTTCATCCTCACCAATCTCATCCAGCTCTTCGCGCAACTCCATCTGCTCCATCAGAAACTCTGTATCTCGTATAGTCTCTCCACCTGTCCCAAGATCCACACCATTTAGTTCAAGCATATAACGGGCTCGCTCTATTGGATTGCGTAGCACTCTACTTCCCTCATTCACTCTCGATGCCATCTGCATTGAGTAGA